>JAFSGU010000088.1 GCA_017440665.1 Clostridia bacterium | reverse complement strand
TGAAAGGGCGGTGTCTTAGCCGCTTGACCAACGGGCCGTATAGCGGAGATTGGACTTGAACCCATGACCTACCGGGTATGAACCGGTTGCTCTAGCCAACTGAGCTACTCCGCCATTTTTGTGTTTGTCAGGCGCCTTGCCTTGACAACGATAGTATTATATCATAGGGGTCTTATTTTGTCAACACCTTTTTTCAAAAAAATCTAACTTTTTTCAACTTTATCTTTTTGTCTCTTTTCAACTAATAGTTTTAATGTTTTTTGGACAAATTGCACATGCGTCAATATTTGAACCCTATAACGTCCGACAGTACCTCAAGTATCTTAAAGCGCACCTTGTATTTCTTGCCGCTGGTGTTTTCTATCAGCTTATACTGGTCGGGAGTAAAGCCTGCGGCTACGTAATCTTCCTTCGCCTTCACGGCGTCGCTGATACATACGGAGGGAAACAGTATGCACCACCAGTTCTTCCCTTCTCCCTCTCCGATGACTACTCTCAGCGAGTTATAGGTGCCTGCAGGAAGCGTAAAGCCATCGTAATATCTTACAGGGTATTTTTCCCGTCCGAACTCAACGGTAACGTCACGCCCGTCACCCGCTTCATACAGAGTATATTCTGCGCACTCTTC
This sequence comes from Clostridia bacterium, assembly GCA_017440665.1. Lineage (GTDB taxonomy): Bacteria > Bacillota > Clostridia > Oscillospirales > CAG-272 > RUG11130. The sequence goes on along the minus strand of JAFSGU010000088.1, from coordinate 18,506 downwards.
AAGTTCATCCTTCATTTCATCAAGGATAGCGGATGCACTCACGCAGTCATCCACCTTTTCAAGCTTTTTGGACACACATTCCAAAACGCGGTCGCGGACCTTCAGCTTAAGACATTGGTCCTCATCGCTGTCGGAGGCGGCGATAACGTGCAGACGGACGGTGTTTTCGTATATCTCCTCTTCCCCGTGTACCGGGAGATAGGAGAGAAGGACTGCACACACAAGAACTGACAAACATAGACTCACAAGAATTTTCATTATACTGTACCTCACAAATTTTATATGTAATGCTCTGATACAGTATTGGCAGGTATTATTTAGTTTATACAAGAACAGTAAAACTCCCGCCTAACGTATGCCAGACGGGAGTGATTATTATTTCTTCTTAGCAAGTGATATAAGCTTTACGATGACGGGACTGAGGACAAGGTTCATACCAAGCTCTAAAAGGAAATTCGCACCTGCGAGAGCAAAGAACAGATCCATTCCGCTGACGTTCATTTGAAGCGTTTCTGCGATCGCATCCGCATATGGCATGAAGAATATACGGCATCCGAGAAGGAATACGCCCGTGTTTACGATGGGACACACGATAGCAGACGCTATAGCCGCTACGATGCCGTTCCACTTCTTAAGAAGCTTATGTACGATACCTGCGGCGGCACCGCACGCCATACCCTTACAGAGAACGGTGACTATCGTTCCGGGAATCGAGAACGCGAGGAAAAGAGCCGCATTTCCCGTGAGTATTACGACGCCTCCGAATACGAGTCCGAGCCATGCGCCAACACCCGTTCCGCATAACGCCGCGCCGATAACGATCGGCACAAGTGCGACTGCCGTTGAAAAGGGACCGAAAAACGTCGTGTACGTGGCAAGGCACTGAAGTATTACTACAAGCGCCGTCATCATCGCACCGAGTACCATGGTCTCTGTGGCGAGTCTTTTGTTTTTTGTGTTCATTTAGAACCTCCTTGCTGTCGTCCGCCGCGGCGGTACAACGCATATAAAATAGATTTATATTATCTCTCTATGGAGCTAATATCAGTGGTTTTTGCGGTAGATCATATTAAGTCCGCGAAGCACAAGATGCTCGTCAGACACGATATCGTGTCTGCAATGTTCTACCACAGACGCGGCAACCGAACCTGTCGCATATACGGGAAGAAGTGAGTCATACTCACCACATATCCTATCGATCATGCCGTCGATCATAGAAGCATTTCCGTATATCACACCCGACTTGATACAGTCGACAGTATTCTTTCCAATGACAGTCTTAGGTGCGTCAAGGCTTACGTGAGGCAACTGTGCCGTACCGTCAGCAAGGGCTGAAAGACCAAGCATAACACCGGGCATGATCGACACACCTGCAAACGCACCGTTTTTGTCAAGAAGCATCATGTTGGTAGCTGTCCCCATGTCAATGATGATAGACGGGTATGAGTAAAGCTCACGCGCCGCAACACAGGCGCAGATAAGATCACTTCCCACAGATGCAGGATTATCACAATGGATCCCGATCCCCGTTTTCACACCGGGTCCCACGACAAGGGCGTCAACACCGCAAACGAACTTTACAGCAGACACGACTGCGGAGGTAATGGGAGGCACAACGGAGGACACTGCTGCCCCCGTCACGGAAGATTTTTCAACTCCATACAGGGACAAAATACTTGTGAGCTTTGCCGCTATCTCATCGGAGGTCTGTGTCTTACCTGCAGAAATACGCGCAACAAAAGAAAGCTCGTCTTTTTCAAAGCCGCCTATGGTAATATTCGTGTTTCCAACGTCAAGCGCAAGTATCATAGCTACCTCCTGAAGTTACAAAAGTATTTCATATCTCTATTTATTATACTATAACGTTTTCGTTAAATCAATGTATGTTTTTATATTCTTTTTCACTTTGGACACGTACTTTATTGGTGATTATCGCAAAAGTCGCGTAAGCGTCCGAAGATCCCCAAACTAATCGTCAAAAAAGCGGAAGAAAACTATTGATTTACGGCGTAAAAATTGTTATAATATAGGGTGATAAACTATTTTTCGGTAACGGAGAGTATACCCGATGTCAGAATTTATTGATAAGCAGAAAAAGATAAGGAATTTTTCCATTATCGCACATATAGACCACGGTAAGTCCACACTTGCAGACAGAATCCTTGAGTTTTCCGACACCGTCGCAAAGCGCGACATGGAGGAACAGCTTCTCGACAACATGGACCTTGAGCGCGAAAGAGGTATCACCATCAAGGCGAGAGCCGTGCGTATCGACTACACAGCTCCCGACGGTGAGGAATACATCCTTAACCTTATTGACACCCCCGGACACGTTGACTTTAACTACGAAGTGTCCCGTTCGCTCAATGCATGTGAAGGTGCTCTTCTCGTCGTTGACTCAACTCAGGGAATCGAGGCGCAGACCCTCGCAAACGCATACCTTGCGGTGGACTCTAACCTTGAGATCGTTCCCGTTGTAAACAAGATCGACCTTCCCTCCGCTGACCCCGACAAGGTACGCACGGAAATAGAGGACGTTATCGGTATTCCCGCTGAGGGATGCCCCGCGGTATCCGCAAAGACCGGACTTAACATTCAGGACGTTATGGACGCCATCGTACGTGACGTGCCCGCTCCTACGGGAGACCCGGACGCTCCTCTTAAATGTCTCATCTTCGACTCCGTATACAACAGCTATCTGGGTGTTGTAGTATATATTCGCGTTATGGACGGAACACTCCGCGCGGGAGACAAGATAAAGCTTATGAGTACGGGCGCAGAGTTTGAAACAGTTGAAGTAGGTGTGCTTGATCCCTTCGGTCTTCGCTCAACCGGCGTGCTTTCCGCAGGCGAGGTCGGTTACGTTACCGCATCAATCAAGAGCATCGGCGACACGCAGGTAGGTGACACCGTCACTCATGCCGAGCGCCCCGCTGATGAGGCTCTGCCCGGCTTTAAACAGGTACAGAGCATGGTTTACGCAGGTATCTATCCTGCTGACGGCTCAAAGTACAACGAGACCAAGGACGCGCTGGAAAAGCTTCGTCTTAACGACGCGGCGTTTACATTTGAGCCTGAGACAAGTATTGCCCTCGGCTTCGGTTTCCGCTGCGGCTTCCTTGGTCTTCTACACATGGAGATAATCGAAGAGAGACTTGAGAGAGAATTTAACCTTGACCTTATCACAACGGCGCCCAGCGTTATTTATAAGATAGTCAAGACAAACGGCGAGACCGTTGACGTTGACAACCCTACGAATTATCCCTCTCCCGATGAGATCGACGAGGCACTCGAGCCTATGGTTGCCGCTTCCATCATCACCCCCACGGATTACGTTGGCGGTCTTATGGATCTCTGTCAGGACAGACGCGGCGTGTTTATTGACATGAAGTATCTTGACACGACCCGTGTGGAGCTTCACTATAAGCTGCCTCTCAACGAGATCATTTACGACTTCTTCGACGCACTGAAGAGCCGCAGCCGTGGTTATGCTTCCCTTGACTACGAGCTTGAGGGATACGAGACCAGTGACCTCGTTAAGCTTGACTTCCTCCTTAACGGAGAGATCGTGGACGCTCTTACGTTCATCGTTCACCGAGAAAAGGCTTACGCGAGAGCGCGTAAGATCGCGGAAAAGCTTAAGGAGAATATCCCGCGTCAGCTCTTCGAGATACCGATCCAGGCGGCTATCGGCTCAAAGGTCATTGCCCGTGAGACCGTTAAAGCTATGCGCAAGGACGTTCTTGCAAAGTGCTACGGCGGTGACATTACCCGTAAGAAGAAGCTTCTTGAAAAGCAGAAAGAGGGTAAAAAGAAGATGCGTCAGCTTGGCAGCGTAGAGGTTTCTCCCGAAGCGTTCATGGCTGTTCTCAAGCTTGGCGACGAATAAGGGTGAGTACGATGTCATTTGACTTGATCCCTAAAAAGCGGCTCGGTCTGTACGTTCATATTCCATTCTGCCTGTCTAAATGCGCCTACTGCGACTTTAATTCAGCAGTTCCCGAAAACGATGAGTTTATGGGAAGGTATGTATCAGCAGTAATTACGCATATGAATAATTACCGTGATGCCGCAAAGGAATACGAGGTAGACACCGTCTTCATCGGTGGCGGTACTCCAACTGCACTTCCCAAGGCTGAGCTAATCCGCCTTATTAAGGCAATAAAGAAGACCTTTAATCTTACAAGATACGCAGAGTTTACGGTTGAGGCGAATCCTGCTACCGTTACTCTTCCCCTGCTCAAGCAATTACGCCGCATTGGTGTGAACCGACTCAGCTTCGGTATGCAGAGCGCTAACAACCGAGAACTGAAGGCGCTGTCCCGCAGACACACCCGTCAGGAGTTTATTGAGTCCTACCGACTTGCAAGACGGGCGGGTTTTGACAACATCAACGTTGACGTGATGTTCGGTATTCCCTATCAGACGTTCGACTCGCTGATGAAGACCCTTGATTTTGTAACAAGGCTCTCTCCCGAGCACATCTCCATGTACAACCTTAAAATAGAGCCTGGTACTCCCTTCTACAAGAACCTTAAGGCTGTACGCGAGGTATGCGCAGATGAGGATACCGAATACGCAATGTACACCGAGGCTATCGAATTTCTTGAAAGACGCGGTTACCCTCAGTACGAGATATCCAATTTTGCCCGTCACGGCTTCCCTTGTATACACAATCTGAAATACTGGAACTGTGAAGAGTATCTCGGCTTTGGAGTATCCGCACACTCATATTTCAACGGAAACAGATTCTCGTTTATCTCCGACGTAAAGAAGTACATGGAGGCTCTTGAAGACATTGAGACGGATATCCCTCTCACCGACGAGTTTGATCCTGTTGAATCAAGGGAGAGAATGGGTGAGTATATCATGCTCCGCATGAGACTTGTTGACGGCCTTGATCCGCGTGCATTTGCCGCTAAATTCGGTGTGTCATTTGAAGAGACTTACGGAGCAAAGCTGAAGAAATATCTGCAGGGCGGTTTTATGGTACGCTATAACAACGGATGCTACGCTCTTACTCCCGGCGGAATGTTTGTTTCAAACTACATCCTTTCCGATATTCTTGAATTTGACGATTTATGTTCATATTCGGGAAGCTTTTAAATCCATTACCACCATGGATTTAGTTATAACCTTAGAAAGACCCATCTCAAACGCCGAATGTTTCTACTACTTCGACTTCATCGAAGTAGGGTCGTAAGCTCCTCACCTCCTTGGCTTATGTTTATCTTTTGTTGCCTTCGGCAACAAAAGATAAACGGAGAAAACTTTAACCACCTCGATATTCATTCGTCTATCTTTGATTCAAAATATTTAAATCACCTAAAGTCTTTGAATACAACCAATACTGCTGATTGTTTATGTTGACAAAAACTATCGCACTCACCTACTTCCAAAGTAAGCGAGTGCGATTTTTGTTTGTGTTATAATGGATTGAAAAATAAGATTCAGATACGTATGGTCTCACCGGGATTAATACTGTACAAGCTGCCGTTTACGTCCAGCCATATCGTAAACAGTGTGGGGTTGTAGACCTTACTTCCGTCTGCGCTGTATCTTAAGCTTTTGTAAGCCTGTATGTAGTCGTATATCTCAATGTTGGTAGCGTACCATATCTCATCATTGTTTGCAAGCTTTTCGCAAATTTCTTCGATATGCTCCCAGTTACCGTTGTCGTCGAACTCAGAGCTGTGTCCCCAAATATACATAAGGCGGGGAATTCTTCTTGCATGATATACTCTTGTAGAAATATCAAGCTTCAGGAATTGGTCGATATACTCCATGATACGAGGATTGTCGTGATGTGCAGTAGGAACCCACGCGTGGAAATCTGCAGGTATCATAAATGAATTATCGTCCCCCGTGGTACGTGCATAAGCAATATCAAGCTCGATAAGATACTGCTTTATCATCTCATACGTGCCGAAGTTACCCATTTGTTCTATTCCCGAATCGGGATAAGCCATTCCGCGGATAATGGAATCGCATTTCTCCTCAAGTTCAAGTCTGCATTCCAGCACGTCCCGTATACCTTCAATGGGTCTGATGTTTCCGTTTGCTCTATGAAATGCACCGTGTACGGCGATCTCGTGTCCTTTGGAGAGAAAATATTCATGTATCTGCTCCTTAGTAAAGGAGTCCTTCATACGTTCAGAAACAAAGTTAAAAGTAGACTTCATTCCGTACTTGTCAAATATCTCCGCAAGACGTTTGTCTTGTACCGAACCGTCGTCGTAGCTGAAGGTAAGGGCCTTCGCCTTTCCGCCGGGGTATCTCATAAAAACATAATCCATAACTTAACTCCGATCCTGTCTTAATTTAACTAATTATATACACCGTCAAGTGCTTTCCGTTACGGTAAAATCTTCTATATCCTCAGTCTGCATCTTGCCATGATTCCCTGTCCTCCATGTTCTCCGGCCAGATCTCATAGTCACAATTCGTACAACCTCGGATAAACATATACTCGGTAACAGTACCAAAGTAATACACGCCTCTCATATACCCTTTGTCGGAAATTTTGCATTTCTTTTTTCTACGCATTTTACCGCCGCATATGGGACACACTTTAGTTTCCTTACTAATAATTTCACGAATAATAAAATATGCATTTACGGCAATCAAGACAAAAACTACGATCCAGACGTAGGGACTGATATTTGCCATCATTTACCTATCACATATCCACATAAGGTGAATATTCGAATATCTCCGCTTCAAGTCCGAGACCTCTCACGTGGTCTGCAAGTACCTTACAAACGGGTGCCTCCGTGTGATAGTGTCCCGCCTCGATGATGCAAAGTCCGCTCTCTGCCGCAGCTTCAGCCGCGTTGTAGCCTGACTCACCTGTCACAAAAACGTCGGCACCTGCCTTTGCCGCAGATGATATAAGGTCTTTTCCGCTACCGCCGAGAACAGCCACGGTTTGAACATTTCCCTCTCCGTATACTCTTACAGAGTCACAACCAAGGGCAGACTTCACATGAAGGGCAAAATCCTTAACGTCACATTCCTCGGAAAGTGTTCCAATTCTGCCGATGTCGGGAGACTCAGCGTCTCCGAAATCACGGCTGTACTCTGCCCCGCAGAGAGACAAAAGAACGTCGTTTACGCCGCCTCTCGCCGCGTCAAGTCTCGTGTGGAGGGACACAACGGTGATACCGCTTGTAAGTGCCGTCAGCACACGGGACGATACGGTATCCACGCCTGTTAAGCTTTTGAGTCCCTTGAATATAAGCGGATGATGAGTGAGGAGAAGGTCAAAGCCGTTCTCAGCGGCATATCTTATTGCCTTTTCCGTAGGGTCAAGAGAGACAAGCACGCGGTTGACATCATCCTTGCCTAATGGATTCAGCATCGCGCCGTCGTTATCCCACACCGCTGATTTTTCGGAAGGACACAGCCCCTCAAGTGATTTATAAAAATCGGTGAATTTCATTGTTCGTTTTCCTTTCGGTATGAGGCTTACTCCTCAGACAGCTTATGTCCACGCGCCGCCGCCATTTCGGCAAGCTCGCGAAGCATCTCTTCCTCACGCACGACGGGAAGTCCGCCTTCAAGACGTCCCTTTATCTTGCGTCTCAGCTTACGGGCAGTACTGTCCAAAAATCCGTTTACAAGCGGGTCTGCTTCATCGTCCACCACGTCACCAACAAGGAGGCGCACCGGAGGTACCTCACGCTGTATGCCGTCGTACTCGCAAACGATACAAGTATAATACTTATCTGCCGCACGGCAAAGCTTTTCGGTGATCGTTGCATATCCCATTTCCGCAAGGTAGCCTCTAAGCTCCTGAAGTGAGCTCATAGGCTGCAGGATAAGACGTACACCGGGGATACGGGTATACTCGGACTTATCGATTATCTCTGCGATAAGCTCACCGCCCATGCCCGCTATGATAATATCGGTAACGTCGTATCTTTCGGGATGGATATCGCGTATTCCGTTGCCAAGACAGAAATGTATCTTTTCAAACACACCGAATCTCTGCGCGTTTGCACATGCATTGGTAAGAGGCTGTCTGTTTACGTCGGACGCTACTGCACGTCTGCAGATTCCGCTTTTGATAAGATATATGGGTACGTATGCATGGTCTGTACCCACGTCAAGAGGTACCGCACCCTCGCGTACCATTGATGCGATTAACATAAGCCGGTCGTCAAGGACCGGAAGCATGATCTTCTTTGCCATTGTAATTCTCCGATAAAAATATATTCTGAACAGGTTTCTGCAGGTGACATAAATCGACACCCGCGGTGTAAAAACGTCCGTACGGTGACGCACGGCTGATACAGAAAATGCCGAAGCCGAACGTGTCGTCGGCCTCGGCAAGCTTTCTCATTACTTCTGCTCTGCGAAGTACTTGTTCAGCTTTTCGATAAGAGCGTCCGCGTCGGTACCGTGTACCTCGCAAGCCTCTTCGATAGTCTCGTTTCTGGAAACGGGACATGTAAGGCAATGCATACCTATCTCAAGGAAGAACTCACCTGCGTCAACGTCGTAATCGATAACGTCGCCGATGATCGTATCTTTTGTAACTACCATAACTTTATATTTCCTTTACTTTAATATCTGTTAATTATCCTGACCTCAGTTAGCTCTTTTGATCTCCACGGGATCGGGAACGTATATCTTCTTGATATCCGCACCAAGGCTCTTAAGCTTACCTACGATATCGTCGTATCCACGCTCGATAAGGTGGATATCGGTTATCTCGCTGGTACCGCTGCAAGTAAGAGCGGCTATAAGTACGGCAATACCGCCTCTCAGGTCAACGGCAACAAGCGGAGCCGCTGTCATGGGAACCTCGCCTTCAATAGTAACGCGTCTGCCCTCAACCTTGATGGACGCACCCATTCTCTTAAGCTCTTCAACGTATCTGAAACGGTTGTCGTAAATACTTTCGTTGATAACACTGACGCCTTCAACGGTAGTCAGAAGAGCACACATCTGGGGATGCATGTCGGTGGGGAATCCGGGATAAGGCAGGGTCTTAACGTTAGTATGTCTCAGAGGACCGTTTACCGATACTCTGATAGCATCGTCAAATTCTTCCACCTTAACGCCGACCTCTTCAAGCTTTGCGGTGATGGACTCAAGGTGCTTGGGGATAACGTTCGTTACCTTTATGTCACCTCTTGTAGCAGCAGCCGCACACATGTATGAGCCCGCTTCTATCATGTCGGGAATTATAGCGTAAGTACAGCCGTGAAGCTCTTCAACTCCGCGGATCTTGATAACGTCGCTACCTGCGCCGGATATCTTAGCACCGCAGCTGTTAAGGAAGTTAGCGCAGTCTACGATATGAGGTTCACGTGCGGCATTTTCAATAATGGTAGTGCCCTCGCCCATAACGGATGCAAGCATAACGTTAATGGTAGCACCTACAGTTACCATATCAAAATATATGTTTGTGCCTGTGGTCTTTCCGTTTTCGGTGGAGATCTCGATGTATCCGCCGTCAGTTACAACGGAAGCTCCGAGAGCCTTAAATCCCTTGATATGCTGGTCAATGGGGCGCACACCGAAGTCACACCCGCCGGGATATGCTACGCGTGCCTCGCCAAAACGGCCAAGCTCTGCTCCAAGCAGATAATATGAACCTCTGAGACGGCGTACAAGGTCGTAAGCGGAACTTCCGCATACAACGTTAGTACAGTCTATCTCAACGGTAGTCTTATCGATAGTCTTTATAGAAGCGCCCATTCCGCGAAGGATCTCGAATGAACGGTTTATATCAAGCACATTGGGAACATTTTCGATGATACATTTATCTTTAACAAGAACACATGCGTAAATGATGGGAAGAGCTGCATTTTTAAAGCCGCTGATCTCGACCTCACCCACAAGAGGACGGCCGCCGTTTACCACGATCTTTTCCATGATGTAACCATGCCTTTATATTTATTTTTTGTGTTCGCACAAGGCGAAATGTTACCCTTCGGGCACACCGAAGGAGCCGCTTTGCGGCACTGCCGTAAGGCTTTGACTGCGGGTAGTCCCCGCTATACTATATAACTAAACTATGTTCAATAGGAATAATTAACTTGCGGCACTTAGCCATCTAATATTATAGCAGTATTTAAACGAAAATGAAAGTGTTTTTCGAGAAATTTTCACAAATTTAATATCAATTGTCTTTTTGCACTACAAATACAGTGTGGGCATTTGGGTTTATTGTCTCTTTCTTACAATAAAACACAATATTTTGCATGAAACAGAAACTATTATCATTATATAGTATAAGGGTCTGTTTTGTTACAGCATAAACTTCTTCAAAACAGACCCTTTTTTTCAAGGTTTATTAACTTGTTATACGCCTATGGTCAATCGTCAAGCTTCATGTATCCGTCCTTGACGAGACCTGTTTTTCTGAGTATCTCATTAAACACCAGAGAAAGGACCGCAGGAAGGATAAAGCAGACAAGAACAAGGCCTATGACGTTAAGAAGCGTTACGTCTGAGGGGTATCCGTTTTCGGGAAGTATCCAGCCGAGGATCATTCCGATGGGACCAAGAAGTCCGCACGTACCCATACCAGAGTTGATCGCCTCACCGTACATCTTAAGTCCGAATACACATACTGCAAGAGGACCTGTGACGGCGGATGCGAGTGTGGGAGCTATCCATATCTGGGGATGACGGATGATATTGGGCACCTGAAGCATGCTTGTGCCTATTCCCTGCGCTACGATACCGCCCCAGCCGTTTTCACGGAAGCTGATCACCGCAAAGCCTACCATCTGCGCACAGCATCCGGCTACAGCCGCGGCACCTGCGATAGCAAGTCCTTCGGAGGAGCCCTGTGCCGCCGCACTTCCCGTAAGGATAAGTCCCGCGCAGATCGCCGCGCTGGAAATGGGAAGCGTGAGACACATTCCGATAACGACAGACACGAGGATACCCATAACGAACGGAGTCTGGAGAGACGCCCAACCTATGAATGAGCTGATGTAACCTACCAGCTGTCCTATGTATCCAGCTGTAAGCAGGGAGATGACACCGCCTGTAAAAATGGTAACGAAGGGAGTTACCACGATATCAACCTTGGTCTTCTTTGAAACGAGCATACCGATCTCTACCGCTATGATGGTAATAAAGAACACGGCAAGAGGACCGCCCGCACCGCCGAGAGCGTTAGCCGCCTGACCGACAGCCGCCGCCGAGAATATTACAAGAGGATGGGCACCGAGAGAATACGCGATAGCCGCCGCCATTACGGGACCGGCCATAGCCTGTGCGTAACCGCCTATCTGAGTCATAAACTCAAGTCTCGGTATCATACCGAGAGCCTTTAAAATAGTGCCTATGAGCAGAGACGCGAAAAGTCCCTGTGCCATTGCGCCCATCGCATTAATAAAATAGCGATGTAAAATTGCCTTCAAGCTAAAATTCTTTTTCATTTCCTTTTTCTCCTTAATTTATATTCCAAACGAACCGTATCATCTGAGCCGTTTGTCCGGCATATCAGGGTCTCCGCTTCGGTTTAGCCTTTCAAGTAACGTTTTAATCAGGTTCACTAAAAACTTAACCCCCTCTCCCCACAAAAAGCTTAACACTACGGCTACTGCCGCATAGAGGGACATCAGCTTCAACGGCGACATTCCGAGGGGGATCTCTCTCATGAATTCAATTATGAACACATGGATAAGATATGCGCTGAAGGATACGTCCGAAAGCTCTGTTATAAGACGTGACGGTTTGTTTGCAAACTCCTTGAAAAAGAGGAACAGCGCCGCCGCTTCAAGATAGTGATTGATAGTGTATCCGCCGGTAAAGAAAGACGTACCGTCCGTCATAAGGCTTTTAGCTGTAATATACGGAACTGTTACAAACGACAGGATACCGAGGATATACAGCGTCCGCTTGATCCATTTCCCCACGGCATGAGTTCCGAGAAGATATCCAAGGATAAAATATCCCATGTATGCGGAAAAGCCGTCGTTGGCCAAGTAAAGGGATATTCCGTAGCTTCCGAACAAGTAGTTGAACAGAGGACGGAGGGTCGTCTGAAAGGTTGCCAGCATCACAAGAAACCAAATCTGTCCCTCGTTACATGCCACAACTATACGCCTGAAGAATGGCGCCAGCAGATACATGAACATGATGGAGTAGACGAACCACAGGTGATACTCGTTACCGCTGACGAGAAATCCCTTGAAATACCCCTCAAAGGTAGGCTCGATACCTGCGTTTGCGCTTCCCACCAGATAGTAGAAAACGTCGTATGCGATGAACGGAAGCCCCACTTTGGCAAAGCGCTTTCTGTAAAACGCGCCGAAATCGTTTATGTCACGACTCAGTGTAAGATAACCGCTTATCATAAAGAACAGCGGCACTCCCGTACGGGTAAACTCGTCCACGTATCCGAGGAATCTCCAAAGGGGCAAACCGTAGTTTTCGGAAGACTCATAGTACACGTATATGCAGTGAAGCACCATCACCATCACGGTGGCTGTGACTCTTATATAGTCAAGATAAACAAGCCTCGGCTTCGTGCTGACCTCACTCATACGATCCCTCCTCGAAAGTTTACACTTCTGTTTTACACATCCATTATACTATACCCGCGAGAAAAATGTCAATAACCTTCTCGGATACGAAAACAACATTTCCCTTTTACACAAAAAATCTGCGAAAAACAGCAAACCGTTTTCCGCAGATATAATGGGTTTATGGGAAGTGTAAACTATTTCACTTCAACCTCGCCGTCAGCCTTGACGGTTACGGTCATTCCATCCTTGACGAACTCAAGAAATTCGTCGCCGAGGGAGTCCACAACGGGCATCTTCGTGTCCTTCAGCCAAATGTCCGCAAGGATAACGCCCGCACCTGCAAGGGAGTCGATGGGCTTTGAGAAAAGCATGCACGCAGGCTGTCTGCCCATAGCGCAGGCACAGTAAAGCACCATACCGCCTGTAGTGGATCCTATTGTCTGAGGGAGGCAAAGTGCCTTTCCCGCCATAACCTTACCGTAAAGGTCTGGATTGCTCTGGTCACCGCAGGTTGCGTTCTTGTCACCGAACTGGAGTGCCTTCTGGAAGCTTGCAAGAGTGTTAAGTCCGCCGTGAGTTACCACAGCCTCTGCCGTGACCTCTCCGGGAGCTACTATTCTGCCTTTGAAGATTGCCATATTACTTTACTCCTTTCGTGATCTGCGCGAGGATCTCGTCATCGGTGCAGTATTTAGCGGTGGTATATGTACGGAGCTTGTTTGAGGAGGTGATAACGGGCACCTTTCCGCAAAGAGGATTGTTCATGTACATGAGAGGACAGATGTAAGAAACTACAACGCCCGTCGCCTTAAGACGCGCGGCATATTCCGTCTTTTCAAACTCACGGATAACCGCGGGAGCCGCTGTGAATACGGTGGGTATCACGACCTTCTTGTTACCTGCCTCCTTAAGTCCTGCCTCAACCTTGTCTGTCCAGCTTTTGAGCTGCTCAAGGCTCATATGAGGACATCCCATGAAGCAGAGCTTCGGCTTTGCATCGGGATTCTTCCAGATAACGGGATACTCTCTGTATACTCTTTCAAGCTCGGCGTCGTCGATAACGTATACCTTAGCACCTTCCTTGACAAGAGCCTCTCCCATGTCCTTTGCCTCGGGAGTGAGGTTTTCGATATGGTAAAGTCCTACGGCACCGTTGGATGCTGTGGCCGCGCCGAAATCCTTCAGGTAAGTACAAGCGGCGTCGTCAAGCTCACTGCCTATCCACTTGTCAAGACCCTTGACGTAAGGTACGTCCTCCATTACCTTCATACCGATAGCGGAACCGAGAAGCTGTGCCTCGGGCTTCTTTGTGGTCTTGATCTCAACGATCCAGTCAGCGCGTCTTCCCTCGTCGGTGAGAAGTCCGAATTCGGGAACGAATCCCGCGACGGAGCCCATGATGTCGATGATACCCGAGTTACGGTTACATCTTGCGCCGAGAACGGAGTTTGCGTAGACTACTGCGGATGACTCTGCCCAGCTGAGCACTTCCCCGCGTGCGGGCTTATTGCCCACCTCGTCCATGTAGCAGGTACAGGTGAACGCGTCCTTGTCCATGAGTCCGAGAGCGTTAAGCTGACCTTCATAGAAATCCTGCTTTGAGTACATGAACTTATTGAAGATAAGCTTCTGCAGGAAATTTGCGGGAACCTTGGGGTCTACGGGACGGGGGTCTACGGAGAATTTCTGTCCCGATACCGCACCCGAGTTTATAAGCTCGGACATGATGTCGTAAACGGGACCTATCATCTTAAGTCCGAAGGATGTGACCAGATGGTTATATTTGCTCGTTACGGGAACGAGTCTTTCAGCGCCGAAAAGCTCACCGTAGCGTACTACGGTCTCCATGACCTTCGCCATAGTCTCGCCCTTGGAGCCGTTCAGTATGGCTTTCTGTTCTTCTGTAAGAAACATAATCAAAATTTCCTTTCTCAGAGATATCCTCAGATCTTCATTGCAACGTCCCACGCACCCCAGATAACTGTTCTGAGGTTACCCACAGCCTTAGCGTCGCCGATAAGGTGTACGCGGCGTGACTTCTCAAATACGGGAGCGGGATTATAGCCTACGGACAGGATCACGCTGTCCGCGGGAATGTCGCAAGTCTTGCCTTCCTTATCCTTGACGGTAACGTGACCCTCAGCGATCTCGGAAACACCCGTTTCAAGATATACGGGCACGTTATTCGTCTTGAAGCAGTCGCGCAGATAGCTGGTGTTTGCAAGACAGATACCGGGTGTGGTGATAAGATCATCCTGCATCTCAACGATCACGGGCTTCTTACCCTGCAGGAACAAATCGTACGCGATCTCACAGCCCGTAAGTCCGCCGCCGACGATCACTACGTTTTCGCCGACTGTCTTATTACCGAGAAGATAATCAACAGCCTCGATAGCAGTATCCGCACCCTTGACGGGGATCTTCTTAGCCACGGCACCCGTTGCCACGATGATCTCGTCTGCGTCGAGTGATGCAGCATCCTTGACTTCGGTGTTCATCTTAACCTCGATGGGATATTTTGAGATCTCTCTGATATACCATGCAATAAGATCACGGTCCTTTTCCTTAAAGGAAGGAGCCGCCGCGGCGATAAATACTCCGCCAAGCTTGTCTGACTTTTCGTAAAGAGTCACCTGATGTCCGCGCTTAGCCAGAACGATAGCCGCCTCCATACCGCCGATTCCGCCGCCTATAACTGCGACCTTCTTTACCTTTTTTGCAGGTTTTATCTTATATTTACCCGACTGCATGGTACGGGGGTTAAGCGCACAGCGCGCAAGTCCCATGGTATCGGTAAGATCCTGTGTATTTGCGTGTCCCTTTGAAGAGGAGAAGTTAAAACATCCGCTGTGACAGCAGATACAGGGCTTGATATCCTCTATTCTGTCCTCGATAAGCTTGGTGATCCATTCGGGGTCAACGAGGAACTGACGAGCAACGCCCACGCCGTCGATCAAGCCGTCGGCTACCGCCGCGGCACCCACCTCAGCGTCCATTCTTCCCGCACATACCACAGGAATATCAACGAACTTTTTGATATGAGCTACGTCTTCCAGATTGCAGTTTTCAGGCATATACATCGGGGGATGTGCCCAATACCATGAGTCGTACGTACCGTTGTCCGCGTTCAGCATATCGTATCCAGCGTCCTGAAGATACTTTGCGGCACGCTCGGACTCTTCCATATTTCGTCCTACCTCAACGTAATCCTCACCGGGCATAGCGCCTTCACAAAAACCCTTCAGCTTTGACTGTACGGAATAACGAAGCGATACGGGATAGTCCTCACCGCAAGACTTTTTGATGGCCTTAACTATCTCTGCGGCAAAGCGGTAACGGTTCTCAAAGCTTCCGCCGTATTCGTCGGTACGCTTATTGAAGAACTCGATCGTGAACTGGTCAAGGAGGTAACCCTCGTGAACTGCGTGCACCTCAACACCGTCAACACCTGCATCACGGCAAAGCTTTGCGGTCTTAGCAAACGCCTCGATGATCTCGTGGATCTGCTCAACTGTCATTTCGGGACATTCGATATCGTGTGCCCAGCGGGACTTCTGGGGTGAGGGAGATGCAAGCTCATGACTCGTGTCTATCACAGGCTTGATAAGAGCTCTTGTAAATTTATTCTTGTGCAATGGAGCGATCAGGTCGGTGATAGCCCATGAGCGTCCCATACCTGCTGTAAGCTGGATAAACAGCTTGGCACCCGTCTTATGGATCTCGTCCATAAATTCCTTGAGATCGAGAAACATCTTCTCATTCTGCCAGAGCCATTTTCCCCAGAAGGTGTCGCGGATCGGTGCGATACCGGGTATTATAAGGCCCACGTTGTTGTTCGCTCTCTCGAGGAACAGCTTTGCAGCCTCGCGGTCGAAATGGCATCCTGTAAGCTCAAACCAACCGAACAGAGACGTGCCTCCCATAGGACACATTACAATACGGTTCTTGATCTCTACGTTACCGATCTTCCATGGCGTAAACAAAGCGCTGTACTTGGGATCTGTGTTGTTCATGCGTATTCTCCTTTTGTATTTAATTTAATACATTAAAATTATTATAACACATCAAAACGTTTTTTGCAACATTTACGGCGGCAAAACTCGTTGTTTTGTCAACGTCTGTGTCTGAAAAATCAATAAAACGCGAATTTTCAGTAATAAATATGGTCAAAATTACCTTATGATATTTATCAAAACCTATTGACAAATTCCTACTATCGTGGTAGTATATTATCGTAAGGTAAACGGTGTGAAAGCATGTACAGAAACGTACTCAGCACGACAGCCTGCCCCATTGCGGAAGACCGTTAAAACGTTCAATTATTCACAAAAAGGAGGAATTATCATCGGAGCTCGGTTCCGTTTGTACATTATTCCCCTAAAAGGTCCAAGAAATCGTCGATTTTTGTGGAATGGTTTATTGACCCAAACGGAATTTAATGGTATAATAAATATGTAATTAAATCCCTTCAATTATTTTATTAAGGAGACTAACCGATATGAACTACAGTTTTGAAGGATGGAGAGGTTTCGATCCCGGAACCTGGTCCAAGGAAATCAACGTAAGAAGCTTTATCAGACACAACTACACCCCCTATGACGGTAACGAGGACTTCCTCGTTGGTCCTACACAGGACACTCTTGATCTTTGGGATCAGGTTCTTGACCTTACCCGTCAGGAAAGAGAAGCAGGCGGTGTTCTTGATATGGATACAAAGGTGATCTCCACGATCACATCTCACGGTCCCGCATACCTCAACCGCGACAAGGAAAGAATCGTAGGATTCCAGACAGACAAGCCCTTCAAGAGAGCTCTCATGCCCTACGGTGGTATCCGTATGGCAGACAAGGCTTGCAGCGACAACGGCTACGAGCTTGACCCCGAAGTACGCGAGTTCTTCACAGTTCACAGAAAGACACACAACGCAGGTGTATTCGATGCATACACTCCCGAGATGAGAGCATGCCGTTCCAGCCACATCATCACAGGTCTTCCCGACGCTTACGGCCGCGGTCGTATCATCGGTGACTACAGAAGAGTTGCTCTTTACGGTGTTAACAGACTTATCGAGGACAAGAAGGAGCAGAAGGAAACAACTCGTTCCGCTATGTACTCTCAGGTTATCCGCGCAAGAGAGGAGCTCTCCGAGCAGATTCGTGCTCTTGAAGACCTCAAGAAGATGGCTCTCTCCTACGGCTACGATATTTCCGAGCCTGCACGTGACACCAAGGAAGCTATCCAGTGGCTCTACTTCGGTTACCTTGCTGCTGTTAAGGAGCAGAACGGTGCCGCAATGTCTCTCGGTAGAACTTCCACATTCCTTGACATCTACGCTGAGCGTGACCTCAAGGACGGCAGATATACTGAAGAAGAGCTCCAGGAAATGGTTGACCACTTCATCATGAAGCTCCGTCTCATCAAGTTCGCTCGTACTCCCGAGTACAATGCGCTCTTCTCCGGCGACCCCCAGTGGGTAACCGAGGCAATCGGCGGTGTCGCTATCGACGGCCGTCACATGGTAACAAAGATGTCCTACCGTTACCTCCACACTCTTGAGAACCTCGGCGCAGCTCCCGAGCCCAACCTCACAGTTCTCTGGTCCACAAGACTTCCCGATAACTTCAAGCGTTTCTGCGCTAAGATCTCCATCGAGACATCTTCCGTTCAGTACGAGAACGACGACCTCATGAGATTCACACACGGTGACGACTACGCTATCGCTTGCTGCGTATCTTCCATGAGACTCGGTAAGGAAATGCAGTTCTTCGGTGCAAGAGCTAACCTTGCTAAGTGTCTCCTTTACGCTATCAACGGCGGTGTAGACGAGATCTCCGGTAAGCAGATCGCTCCCGAGTACCGCCCCATCACATCCGAGTATCTTGACTTTGACGAAGTAATGAAGCGCTACGACGAGATGATGAGATGGCTCGCAGGCGTATATGTAAATACCCTCAATATCATCCACTACATGCACGACAAGTACTGCTACGAGAAGATCCAGATGGCTCT
>JAFSGU010000087.1 GCA_017440665.1 Clostridia bacterium | reverse complement strand
GCAACTCCCGTAGGGTCAAGTACGGTCGTGCCACCCTTGACAGCACCTGTTACAAGCCCCCCGGCAACTGCCCATTTCACAGCAGTCTCTGCCCATGAGCCTGTATTTGCCGCGTCGGGGAATGTGGTGATGTCAGCGCTCTTTGAAGTGTCCATTCCTTTATATCCCGCGTATCTGTAGAGGATTGTCGCTATCTGCTCGCGGGTCACGTTTCCGTCGGGATCGAACTTGGATGTGCTGACTCCCGTTACGATACTGTTCTGATAAGCCCATTTTACCGCGTCGCGGTACCAATCAGCCTTGATATCCGTGAAGGGCATGTCTCCCGCAACCTCGGGGGAGCCCTCGAGTCTATAAAGCACCGTTACGACCATTGCACGGCTCATTGACATGTTGGGAGAGAAGGTGCTGCCGCTTCCCGTACCGTTCATAAGTCCCTGCTTCACGCAGAAGTGTATTCCGTCGTGGTACCAGTCGTTAAGATTAAGGTCAGTAAACGGACTCATGGGACAGCTTTCGTCCTTGGGGCATGCGGTAGGATCAAGTCCTGCGCTCATGCTGCCGGGAACAACTGTCACCTTGCAGGTAATTGTGCAGGTTCCAACGGTAAGAGTGATATCAGAAGTACCCACTTTTTTCGCGGTGACTTTTCCATTTGCGTTAACACTTGCAACGGTCGGGTCGGAGCTTACCCACGTGCGCTCCTCATTGGAGTTTGCGGGGAAAATGTTATATCTTAAGAAGGTGCTCTGCCCGCACAAGATGCTGACAGATCTTTCTGTGAATTCAATTCTTTCCGTCTGTATGACACCATTCATATCCGTTACGGAAACGAGGAATTTGTCCATCTCATAGGAGCCGTTCATGAGAGAAACGTATACGCTTCCCTTGGCGAGAGCCGTTATCTCACCCGTTACGGGATCGATGGTTGCAACCTCGTTTTCGGTGAAGGTCTCAAGACCGCTTTGACGGCTTATGGACAGATACCATCTGAACTCCACGCTATCGGGAGGTGTGGGGATGATCATAGGCAGCTCGGGTGTGTAGGTCGTGCCCTCAGGGATCGTTATATCGGGCAGGGGGGACGCCACGTTAGCGGAGCCGAAGGTAGGGCTTTCAGGGTCGTACACCACGATATTCACTCTTTTGTAAACCACCTCGGTATTGGTGTAGTAGGAGGCGGTAAGGGACGTACCGCCCTTTGCGAGAATCTTCAGCTCAACGTAATTCTGACTGCTGCCGGAAGTCACGCTTCCCGTGGGGGAAACGATGGAAACGGGGTATGATGCTCTGAAACTGTAACTGCCCCATGAGTTTGCGTTCACGGGATCCTTGGCGTAGTACAGCTTCACCGTGTCGCCCGCTCCCGTGAAGGGGATGTAGATGGTACCGTTTACCTCATTCTCGAAAATCAAGCTACTCAGAGGGACACTCTCAGCAAGCAGACAGGATACCACTTCAACCTTTGATCCCGCAGAATGTGTGCTTGTCTCCTTAAAGCGGGTGTGGATATACACCACGCCGTCCTTGAAGCTTGCTATGTTCTGCGCAGTGAGAGTCATGGTGTACGTGTCACCGGTAGGCCAGATGCTGTTTATCCAAATTATCTCTGAGCTGTCGGCAACGTTTGCCAGCTTGTATTCCTGATCCGTAGACAGACCGTACAGGGTGAGCTTCTTTGAGGAGGCGTCATAACTTGCCGCGAAGCGCGAGGGTTTTTCTGTATTAGATTTCTTTGTTATCAGCGCTGAAGAGGTAACGAGCTTGCCTTCGATGGTCTTTGAGGTTATCTCGCAGGTCAGCCATCCGTTCAGGTAGCTCGGGTCGTTTATTTCGAAGCGCTTTTCAGTTCCGACGATCTTACCGTTTATCTTCCATGCGTAAACGTAGTCGGACTCCTTCTGATAATCGGGAGCGTTTCTAACGACTGCGATGACAGCGTTGCCAAGGCAGACGTTGTTCATGGCAATAGCCGCCTCGCCGGACATTTCGCGTATCTCCTCGGCAAACTCGTAGAGGATAACGTCCGTATAGTAGTCACCGGCGGCATTCTGCGCCACACATTTGACGTACACGTATTTAGCGTTAGCGCCGCGCTCGATCATACCTACGGGTCTGGGGTTATTCTCGTAGGCGGTCATTTCCACCCATTTCGAATGGTCGATCGCACCGCCATACTCCGTCTCGTAGACGAACCACTTCAGCTTTGCTCCGTCAGCTACTCCCTCAAGCTTCATCTGAGGGGCCTTAGACTCGCGTGCACCAACCGATATTCGTCCCGCAACGCCGTTCAGGTAATAGTCGATCATGTCTGCGTACATTTTCTTGATGGGGCTGTAATCTGAGAAAATACTGTTGGGGCCGTTGTATCTTTCCATCAGTGTTACAGTACACTTCTCTATCAGACGCATTTCATAGTCAAGGGCACCATCTACGGTGATAAGCGGAGGAGGGGTGACCTCGGCGTAAGCGGCTTCGTCCGCGTCGCCCACCGTCAGCTTCGAGTACTTCACGGCAGCGCCGTAGATATAGCGGTGGTCGTTGTTAAGGCTTTTGTCATAATGGAAGCCGCCCGCAACGATAATGTCGCCCCAGCTGTTGTTGGCGTAGCTGAAACCGATGCCGCTGTCCACTCTGTTTCGTGTCAGGTAGAACTCTCCGCCGAGAACGTATGCCTGAGGATAGAAGCATCCGAATTTCAGATAGTCTCCAAAGGTAGCAATCTCCAATAGTCCGATGGTTGAGTAAAACTGACCGCCCTTGATGATGCAAACGGGTACGTCATACATGAATGCCTGATGGAACAGGCATATTGTGCTTGCTCCGGATACCGCTGTGCTGTCGAATACACCGTCGAGAATCGTGACGACTCCACTTTCGACCATGATCGCACAGCGTGTTGAGGAAGCGTCGTCCGTGACGTAATATGTTCCGCCGTTAATGGTAAGGCTTCCTCCATCATCTACTTGGATAACGTATCCCCCAAACTCACATCTACCTGTCTTACCCTCGGAGGTGTCCTCGATATATGCGTTGCCGCCTGCGATATGGATAAGAGCGTTGTCAATGCTTCTGCAGCTTCTTGACAAGGTGTAGCCGTTAAGGTCAAGGGTAAAGTCTGCACCGTGAGTTCCCTTTACCTTGATCTCATAGTCGTTCGTTGAATCAGAAGAGTGAATGTCGCATACGAGACGGTATTTTGAGTCTGTGTAATTTGTCTTCGTCATTTCAAATAGCTGCTCGTAGCTGGAGACGAGATAATATCCGTCCTCGTCCATTTCATAAAGCGGCTCCTCTGCATAGGACGACGTCAGCAGTATGACACTCGTCAGTATACAGACAGCGAATACTATTGCGATTTTTATAAGCCTTGCGGTTACTGTTTTCTTCATAATGGTGACCTACCTTTCGTTTCCTTGTGATAATCTTATGCCCAGGGGTCCTCACTTGCAGGGGGACGCACGTCGGACAGACACTGTATCTCGTTCAAGAACCATTCTCCCGTGGAGGGCTTGCGGCGTAGCTTGATCTGTCGCTCGTTGTCGGCACCGCTGCTCTTTACCCAAAGGGTCGCCCAGTTTTCGTTATCGAAGTAAGCTTTTCCTGCTTCTGCAGTTTTACCATTTATAGATGCCGTTACATCTGTTTTTGAATCAGTAGACTTGAATTCATATCCGTCGTTTGCTTCAAGCCATACATTCACCGCCATTCCCGTCAATATGATATTCGGTGTCGGCAGGTAAGGAAAGCTCATATTTACCAAATAGGTTTATCTTTGGTCTTTCTCGCAGAGTCATTGTGTCCACCGCCTCCCTCAAAGACTGTCTAAGATGTCTGCAAGATACGTTGCAGAAATCGAACCGTAAATGAACTGATCTATCCCGCCTTTTTTCTTAAGCTCTTTGACTTCCTTTGCGATCAGTTTTTCCGCATTTTCGTCAACGACCAAAACTATCTTGCATTCGGGATGGCAGGACTTTACCTCATCACGGATCTTAAGGCGTTCATGCAGCATCCACGGTGTATATCCCGTTACTTCCATGAGAAGTGCATACGGTGCG
>JAFSGU010000086.1 GCA_017440665.1 Clostridia bacterium | reverse complement strand
TTGGTTATCATTCCGCCCGTGCCGTTGGCGCTTCCCGCACCTCCCGCAAAGGACTCGATCTCGGGTGTGATGTGCTCGACCACGGAGATATGCTCTGCGTCGTCGTATTTGGACGGATTCTTTGTATAAAGTCCGTCGGTATCCGTCATAAGGATCAGAAGATCGGCATGGAGCATTGCCGCAACCTGTGCTGACAGCGTATCGTTATCTCCCACGTGAAGCTCTTCAACGGCGATTGTGTCGTTCTCGTTGATTATCGGTACGGCACCGCGGCTGAGAAGTATCTCAAGTGCGGAGAACGCGTTTTTGTAGCGTCTCTTGTCTGTAAAGTCGCCTCTCGTGAGAAGTATCTGCGCGCTGACGTATCCTCTCTCTCCAAGGAATTTTGTATATTCCTCCATAAGGAGTCCCTGACCGACAGCGGCGGACGCCTGCTTTGCCGCAACGGACGTGGGTCGCGATGTATAACCGAGTGCTCTGAAGCCTGCGGCGATGGAGCCTGAGGTAACGATTACAACGTCATGCCCCGCGTCACGGATATCAGCCACCTGGCGGACTATATTTAGTATTTTATCTGTATCAATGTCTCCCCCTCTGCAGGTAAGAGAGCTGGTTCCTATCTTAACAATAAAAAGCTTTTTGCTCATTGGGATACGTGCCTTTCCGTGTGGTGTGAAAATAACTATAATCTGTTTAATTGTAACATATGATGATGAAAAAGTCAATGTTACTGCAGATACTTGCACAAATCTTTTGCCGTTTTTTAAGATACCGTCTCATGGAAAAGCTGCAGTCGACTTCATTCATAATATCTGCGAAAACTTTTGAAGTCTTTTTATAAAATCACTTGCAAAAGCAGAAGAATTATTATATAATATATCCGTATTGTTTAATAACTCATCCGCATGAAGCTGTTTTTACATTTTTACCCGAAACAGCCGGTTTTGGCGGTCTGTATAGTATTTATTGGAGTTTCTTATGTTTAAGATCGGTTTTGATAATGAAAAATATCTGAGCCTGCAGTCCGAGCATATTCTTGACAGAATCAAAAGCTTCGGCGGTAAGCTCTACTTAGAGATAGGCGGTAAGCTGTTCGATGACTATCACGCCTCCCGCGTGCTTCCCGGCTTTGCGCCGGAAAGTAAGATCCGTATGCTGATGAAGCTGAAGGATCAGGCTGAGATCGTTATAGTTGTTTCCGCCGTTGCAATTGAGCAGAACAAGATGCGCGCCGACCTGGGCATCACATACGATATGGACGCTATACGCCTTATCGACGCGTTTACCGGAATTGGTCTGTACGTAGGCAGTGTGGTCATCAATCAGTATGCCGCTCAGCCCGCGGCTGACGCGTTTATTAAGAGACTTCAGAATCTCGGTATAAAGGTATTTAAGCATTATCACATCCCCGGTTATCCCTCCAATGCGAAGCTCATCGCCAGCGAGGAAGGCTACGGCAAGAACGATTATATCGAGACCGAGCGCTCCCTTGTAGTCGTTACCGCCCCCGGTCCCGGAAGCGGTAAGATGGCGGCTTGCCTCTCTCAGCTTTACCATGATAACAAGCGTGGTATCAAGTCCGGTTACGCTAAGTATGAGACCTTCCCCATCTGGAACCTCTCGCTTAACCATCCCGTAAATATTGCTTACGAGGCGGCGACCGTTGACCTGAGCGACCTTAACATGATCGACCCCTATCACCTTGAAGCATACGGTGAGACCACGGTCAACTACAACCGCGACGTTGAGATATTCCCCGTATTAAAGCTTATCTTCGAAAATATCTACGGCGAGTGCCCGTATAAGTCTCCTACAGACATGGGTGTTAATATGACAGGCTACTGCATCACAGACGCAGACGCTGTTAACGAAGCCGCTAAGATGGAGATAGTTCGCAGATACTACGATACTCTTTGCAAGAAGCAGAGCGGTACAGCTGACACTGACGAAGTATCCAAGTCCGAGCTTCTCATGAACCGCGCAGGAGTTACTACCGAATACAGACGCACCGTAAAGGCGGCTCTTGACAAGGAAGAAGAAACATCCGGTCCCGCAGTTGCGATTGAGCTTCCGGATGGTCAGATCGTAACGGGTAAGACCTCCGAGCTTCTCGGAGCATCTGCCGCGGCACTTCTTAACGCGCTTAAGGTGCTTGGTGACATCAACGACGAGATACACCTGCTTCCTCCCGTAGTGATCGAGCCTCTCAGCAGACTCAAAACCGAAACTCTCGGCGGTCACAATCCCCGTCTCCATGCTGACGAGATCCTGATAGCACTTGCTATCTCTGCCACAACAAACCCCGTAGCGGCACTTGCAATGAAGCAGCTTAAAAAGCTCCGCGGTGCAGAGGCACACGCAACGGTGATCGTTTCGGGTGTGGACTCCACAACGTACCGTAAGCTCGGTATAAACCTTACAATGGAGCCGAAGCATCAGACAAAGAAGCTCTTCCACGGTTAAAATTGAACTTAAAGGCAACATTTCGCGTGGAATGTTGCCTTATTTGTAAACTCGATCTATTTTTTGAAAGGAGAGGCTTTATATGATGACATATACACCTCCAATGGGATGGAATTCCTGGAACACCTTCGGCACCGACATCAACGAGCAGATAATACTCGAAACTGCCGATGCGATAGTTAAGCTTGGACTTGACAAGGTGGGATACAAGTACGTTGTCGTTGACGACGGATGGGAAGCACGGGACCGCGACCCTGTGACCAACAGACTTGTTGCAGACCCCGTTAAGTTCCCTCACGGAATGAAATACGTAGCCGACTACGTTCACTCTCTGGGACTAAAATTCGGCATCTACTCATGTGCGGGACTACGTACTTGCGGAAATCTTCCCGCAAGCATGGACCACGAGTTCCTCGATGCAAAGACTTTCGCGGAATGGGAGGTGGACTTCCTCAAGTATGACGGATGCTTCATCCCTCCGAATATCGACACACATCTGCTTTACCGCAGAATGGGCATGGCTCTGAAGGCAAGCGGACGTGAGATCATGTTCTCTCTTTGTACCGGTGACGAGTCTAAGGCATGGGCTCGTGAGGTCGGCGGCTCCATGTACCGCAGTACGGGTGACATCAGCGACTCGTTTGAGTCGGTCAAGGACATACTTCTCTCTCAGGAACATAAATTCTGCTACAGCGCACCCGGATGCTACAACGACCTTGACATGCTTACCGTCGGTATGTGCGGCAAGGGTCTTGTCAGCACGTCCTCATTCAGCTATGAGGAGTATCGCGCACAGTTCTCCATGTGGTGTATGTTCGGTACACCTCTGATGCTTGGCTGTGACGTAAGAAGTCTTTCCGATGAGCTTGTGGAGCTTATCACAAACAAGAATCTGCTCCGTATCAATCAGGATATCGAGTGCCGTCCGCCCTATAAGATGGCACATCTCGGTTACCAGAACTTCGACAAGAATATATATTTCAAGCACCTGAGCGACAACGAATACGCACTCGCGTACTTCAACTACTCCAACGGCTGGGCTGACACACACACCTGCTTCTCCGACTTCGGTCTGTCAAACGAATCCGGAATGGGACTCGAGATCACCGATGTGTATACCGGCGAGAAGATCGGCGTATTCAAGGAGTATTTCGCCCCTCGCGTTCAGTCTCACGGAGCGAGAGTGTTCCTTGTAAAGGTAGTTGAGGCTTAATGGTCCGCTGTGAAAAATGCGAAAAGGAGCTTACACGTGACGAGATAGGTCTTTACTTAAAGACCGTCAGCCGCCGTGCAGAAACGTTCCTATGCCCCGCCTGCCTCGCAGAAAAATGGAACGTACCCGAAAGCGACATGCGGGATATGATAGAGCGGTTCCGCCGCGCGGGATGTACCCTTTTCGAACAGAAGGAATAATATTAAGGAGCTGTCGCATTTAGCGCCGAACAAAAGACACGAGGAAATTAATTGTCAAAGCCTCGGAGGGGAGCACAAGTAAATAGCCATTAAAGTAGAAATCCGCCGATTTTTTCGGCGGATTTCTCCATTTTATGTGTCTTTTTAGCCGCGATTTTGCTCTCTACCGTACCGAGTAACAGGGCGAGAACAAAATCACGACTTCTGCATCTAAATGCGACACCCCCCTTTTCTCATCCAAGCTCCGCACGCAGACGGGCGAATATCTTCTTTTCTTCTCTTGACACCTTCACCTGAGTAAGCCCCAGCGTGTCTGCTGTCTGTTGCTGCGAAAGATCCTTGAAGTATCTGAGGGTTATGATCTGCCGCCAAAGCGGATCAAGCGTGCGTATTGACTCTGCCAATGCCACGTACTCAACGGTCTTGCCAAGGCTATCGTCAGGAGAAGCAAGCACGCTTTCCAGGGGCATATCGTCTCCGCCGATTATCTCTGACAGCGAGTGTATGGGCGACGTTGACTCCATTGCAACCGCCGCCTCCGCAGGAGACACGTTACAAGCGGCGGCAAGCTCGTCTATGTGCGGTTCGTGCCCGTGCTCCCTGATGTACACTTCCCTTTCGTGCAGCAGCATGGCGCCGAGTCGTTTTTGCGTTCTGCTGACCTTAACGGGGCCGTCGTCTCTCAGATATTTACGTATCTCCCCAACGATAAGCGGTACCGCGTAGGTTGAAAATGCTGTGCCGCGCGAAACGTCAAAGCTTCGTATCGCCTTCAGCATACCGATGGAGCCTATCTGTACTAAGTCCTCGTAGTCCGTTCCTCGTCCGCGGAATCTGTATGCAAGACCCGTTACAAGTCCCATATTTATCTCCATCAGCCGTCCCACCACGCTTTCGTCTCCCGACGAATACGCTTTCAGTAAACGGACGTTTTCCTCATGAAGTGATATCTTCTGTGTCTGATTCAATTTTATCATCCTTTCGGCAAAAGCTCGCCCTCACGTAAGTGGGGGATATGTATTATCTTTTTACCGGAAGTGGCGACAGCCGACGCTTCATCGTCACCTTAGTTCCCCGTCCGACTGATGACTTGACCGAAACCGTGTCCATAAAGCTTTCCATGACGGTAAAGCCCATACCGCTTCGCTCCCCCTCCGGGTCCGTTGTAAAGAGCGGCTGAAGAGCCTCTTCCACGTCGGCAATGCCGCATCCCTTGTCCTTTACTTCAATTCTGACCGTTCTGTCGGCGTAAAGCCTGACGGCAAGGGATACCGTGCCTATCACGTTTTTGTACGCGTGTACCGTGCAGTTGGTTACCGCCTCTGACACGGCGCATCTTATGTCGGAAAGCTCCTCGACAGTGGGGTTGAGCGTGGCGCAGAATGCCGACACCATAGCCCGTGCCGTCCCTTCATTGGTTGAGTAGGACGGAAAAGTAATCTTTATCTCGTTGATACATTCGTTTTTACTCATAATCTTGCTCCGTTCATGTATTATCGTTTTCGATGTTATCGGTGATCACGTCGAATATTCTCTCGCCCCCTGCAAGGGAGATTATCTTCATAGTGGCGGGAGTAGGGTTTCGCACGGTAAACTTCACTCCGAGTTCAAGTGCCTTGTTGTATCTGCCAAGTATCAGTCCAAGGCCTGAGCTGTCCATAAAGCTTACCGCCGACAGGTCAAGGGCAAGCTGTGCGGGACGGATCTTTTCAAGCTCACGGTCTATCATGCTTCGGGCAGACTTTGCGTTGTGGTGGTCCACCTCTCCCTTTACGAATGCGGTAAGCACACCGCTTTCGTTTGAAAACTCCACGTTTTTTACGCTGTGTAACATATTAACACCACGCTTTCTTTATCCTTTGTTTTTTCTTTGACATAATTATAGTCCTCCTGTCAGGTAAAAAATGTCACATATTGCGGGCGCGAAAATATTTTCAAAAAAGCCTTGATTTTTGCAAAGGTTTATGATATAATAACACGCGTAAAATACGGAAGCATAGCTCAGCTGGTTAGAGTACTTGCTTGACATGCAAGGGGTCACTGGTTCGATTCCAGTTGTTTCCAAAAACCAAAAGGCACCTTTAGCGGTGCCTTTTGGTTTTTACAACTGGAATCGAAAGGCGGTAGTCACATCGCGTAGCGGTGACCAAACGCGACGAGCGTTTGCGCCGTGGATCTCGTCCTATGTTTGCACACACTATATAACGTGAAAACCAGTATGCAAGGTGCCGAAGTTACTATCGTTTTCGTTGAACTATACGCACCTTGACGCACTTCGCGACGTAGGAGCGATAGTGCTTGGTTCTGATTCCAGTTGTTTCCACCATAAAAAGTCCTTGAAAACATTAGGTTTTCAAGGACTTTTTACTTTTTCACTTGCTCCGCCAAAAGCCGAAAAAAGCGAAAAGGTCAACAAAAGGTCAACAACGGGTCAACAGATTTCGGTATGCGGAAAGAGGATACCATGGCAAGTATCAAAGAAAACCGCAAAAACGGCAAGATTATTTCGTTCAAATTTAGGGTATTTATCGGACGAGACGAGAACGGACGGCAACAATTCAAGACAAAGGTATGGAAGCCCGACAAACAATATTCCGAAACGCGGCTGATAAAAATGGCAGAAGCAGAGGCGGCGATTTGGGAACGGGAAATCATGCGCGGGGACATTCCAATAGCAGAAGAATCAAAACCCTCTCACGTCAAGTTCTGTGACTTTGTAAATAATGAGTGGTTGCCCTCTCTCAAAAATGAAGATTGCCGCGCAACGACGTATGAGTTTCGCACGTACCTTTTACAAATCATTCTGCCGTATTTCGGAGATGTATGCCTAACGGATATTGACACCCAAAAGGCAAACGCATACCTTGACTATCTAAAAAACGAACGCAAGACTTCACAGGGGAAGTCCCTCTCCCCGCAGACACGTAAACACCATTATTCAACGCTCAATCTCATTTTCAAGCACGCCATACAGAGAGGGTATATTACTTCTAATCCGATGGACGGCGTGAGTTCTCCCAAACTCAAACGTCACAAGGTTGATGCGCTATCCAAAAGCGAGACAGCCGCATTTATAAAAGCCGTTGACGATTTGCCGCTGATGCAACGCACAATGTATTATATACTCCTTACAACGGGTTTGCGGCGCGGCGAATGCTTCGGTCTCAAATGGGGTGATATTGACGTCAGAAGCGGTTTAGTGAGCATCAGCAGAAACGTCACATATACCACCAAAAGCGGCACAGTTGTGGGCGAACCGAAAACTGAAAACGGCTACC
>JAFSGU010000011.1 GCA_017440665.1 Clostridia bacterium | reverse complement strand
TTCGGAGTCTCTATACACATCGACTTTACGTCGATTTATATGATGCTTGTTGTTCAATTTTCAATGAGCCTGCTCGCTTTCAAGCCCGCCGTTTCCTACCCGCTCTCCGCGACAGCTTGTATATTATATCACCATCTCCCTCTTTTGTCAACACCTTTTTTCAAACTTTTTTATCTTTTTTTCACTTTGGCGATTGCTTACAACAGTGCATGCCAAAATTCGCTTTTCAGAAGGCATATTAGACAACTTTCTTCGAACTATGTTGCCTTTCGCTCTGCTTTTTCTTAGGCGCTTGTCAACGATGCGGATGGTTTAAAATGTATTTTACAAATGTTTATATATTGAAATATTTTATCGCGTGTGCTAAAATATGTGTAGTACGATTCTGCTTTGGAGGGTATTTCATTGAATAGGTGCGAAGTCGACAGCTATATTGGCAAGTATTATTCCATTAAAGGTGACCATCCTTTTGAAAAGTATCCGGATACGACCGTTTACCGTCATCCATACGGCCAAAAATGGTTTGCTGTCGTCATGCCCGTGCCATGGCGACGTCTCGGCAAGGACATAGACGGTCACGTATATATAATGAACGTAAAAACCTCCATAGACGTTATAACTTCATTTTTAGGTGACGTGGGATTCTTCCCCGCTTATCACATGAACAAGTCACACTGGATAAGCATCGCCCTCGACGGAAGTGTATCCCCTGATAAAATCAAATGGTTTATAAACGTTAGCTATAGCCTTACAAAAAAGTAAAACTCAAAAACAACAGCACGTATCGGGTAGCGCAAAGCCAAACCTATACGTGCTGTATATATTATATTGTAAAGTATCAGATAAGAGCCGCCACAACGTCGCTCATTGTATAAAAGCCTGCTCCGGTCTCAGCAACAAACTTTGCCGCCTTTATCGCGCCTGACGCAAACAGGTCACGGCTTCCGGCGCTGTGAGAAAGAGTGATAACCTCGTCAAGTCCGGCAAAGATAACGCTGTGTTCGCCTACGATGGTACCGCCGCGTACGCTGTGGATACCGATCTCCCGGCGTCCGCGCTCACGGCGCACGCTCTGTCTGTCGTATATGTATTCCGCATCCTCTCTTACCTCGCGCGCGGCATCGGCAAGCATAAGTGCGGTTCCGCTGGGTGCGTCAAGCTTCTTTGAGTGGTGTGCCTCAACGATCTCGATATCATACCCTTCACCGAGAGTTGCGGCTGTTCTGCGAACCAGCTCCATAAGCAGATTTATACCGAGAGACATATTTCTCGACTTAAGCACAGCCACCTTTTCAGCGGCACGTCTGATGAGCGCCTCCTCGTCCTCAGTATGTCCCGTAGTACAGATAACAACGGGAATTCCTTTTTTCACGGCATATTCGGTAAGCGCAGGAGCTACCGTATGATGTGACACGTCAATAATAACGTCACACTCAACGTCAACCTTATCAAAGGAATCGAAGATAGGAAAGTCGGCGTTTCCAACACGGTCAACACCACCTACTACGGTAAATTCATCCGACTCACCTGCAAGACGGGCGATAACACTGCCGAGTCTGCCTGAGCAGCCTGACAGCAGGATTCTGATCTGTTTCATAATTTATACTTCCTTTTCCGTCAAAAGCTTCAGCCTATAAGACCTTCGCGGCACATGGATGCCTTAAGCTTTTCAAGATTACCCTCTTCCATCTCACAAAGAGGAAGTCTGATCTCCTCGTCGCACATACCCATAAGTGCGCAAGCCGCCTTTACGGGAATGGGGTTTACTTCAATGAAGAGATTGTTGATAAGGTGGAGAAGCTTGAGCTGAAGATCTCTTGCCGCCGCAACATTACCTGCCGCATAGAGAGCGCACATATCGTGAGTCTCACGGGGCATGATATTTGAAAGAACGGAGATAACACCGCGTCCGCCGAGTGACATTACGGGCACGATCTGGTCGTCGTTACCGCTGTAGATAGCAAGATCGTCACCAAGCTCTGCCGCGATCTCAGCAACCTGGCTAAGGTTTCCTGACGCTTCCTTAACACCAACGATATTCTCATGCTTTGCAAGCTCGCGGAGCACGGAAACGGACATATTCATACCTGTTCTTCCGGGTACATTGTATACGATAATGGGCTTGTTGCAAACGTCAGCGGTTGCAATAAAGTTCTTGATAAGACCTTTGGGGGATGTTTTATTATAGTAAGGAGTTACAAGAAGAAGCGCGTCTGCTCCAACGTCACATGCGTACTTTGAAAGCTCGTTTGCGTATGCGGTATCGTTAGAACCAGTACCGGCGATAACGGGAACTCTGCCCGCAGTCTTCTCAACTGTAAAGCGGATGCACTCCTTGTGCTCAGCGTCGGTAAGAGTTGCCGCCTCACCTGTGGTACCGCAAACTACAAGCGCGTCGATACCGCCCGCGATCTGAGCGTCGATGAGTCTGCCGAAGGACACATAGTCCACTTCGCCGTTCTTCATAGGAGTGATAAGGGCTGTAGCCGCACCTTCAAATACGATCTTTTTGTTGAATGTTCCCATATTAACAATACCTTTCGTCAGAAAATCAATTTTTTCGGAGAAAATTATCTCAAAAAACAAAAACCGGTTGAAAACCGGCCGTCTGTGTAATATAATATACCTATGCTTAAAATAAGGATATACACAGATAGCCCTCCACCTTACGGTGACAGTCCGCCGACTTTCGCCAAGCGACCCAGACACGCCGTCCGCCGCCGCGTCTTCGGCACCCCTCGCCCTTCACCTACGCTCGAGCGGCAATGCGGTTGCCTTGCTGTAGGTTACTCATCGGAGGCGCTCCTCTATCATTATATTTTCGTATCCGTTTTTTGATACTTACAGAGGTATATTATCACAATTTTTAAGCGTTGTCAAGCATTAACGTAAACTTATACAAATTTTTTATATTTATTCGGAGACATATCCTGATGATAAAGAATAATCTTCCCGAAACCACGCTTACCTTATCGGATTTTTACTACGACCTTCCCGAGGAGCGTATCGCACAGACTCCCGTTTACCCCCGTGATTCTTCACGTCTCATGGTAGTAAACAGAAGCGTGTCCGCAAACGATCACCGAACGTTCCGAGATATCCTCGATTATATAAAGCCCGGTGACACTCTTGTCGTAAACGAGACGAGGGTCATCCCCGCCCGTATCATCGGTCACAGAGCGTACCGATTTGACCGCGACCTTGGACACACCGTCAAGACGGACAGTACCTCTCCCGTGGAGCTTCTTCTTCTGAAGCAACACGAAAACGATCTTTGGGAGGCTCTTGCAGGTCCCGGCAAAAGAGCGAAGATCGGAGATATTATCGAGTTCGGTGACGGTAAGCTTACCGCAACCGTGGAGGACGTTGTTGAGGGCGGCTGCCGTCTCGTACGATTCAAGCCCGCAGACTGCTACGACAGTCTTTTCGATGCCCTTGACGACCTGGGCACCATGCCTCTGCCTCCCTACATCACGGAAAAATTAGAGGATCAGAACAGATATCAGACCGTATACTCAAAAACTCAGGGCTCAGCCGCCGCTCCCACCGCAGGTCTTCACTTTACCGAGGAGCTGATGGCAGAAATCGAGGCTAAGGGCTGTAAGATAGCACGCGTGCTTCTTCACGTTGGTCTCGGCACGTTCCGTCCCGTAAAGGAGGAGCATATCGCTGACCATGAGATGCACTCCGAATTTATCATGGTTGACAAAGAGACCGCCGAGCTTATCAATTCCCGCCGTGCGGCAGGAGGAAGAATAATCGCCGTAGGTACCACGTCATGCCGTGTACTTGAGAGTGTTTCAACTGACGACGGAAAGGTTCAGCCATATGCCGGTGACACAGGTATCTTCATTTACCCCGGTTATACCTTCAAGGCGGTTGACGCGCTCATCACCAATTTCCACCTTCCCGAAAGTACGCTTCTCATGCTTGTTTCCGCATTCGCTTCAAGAGAGCGTATGCTCGGTGCATATGAGGAGGCTGTTCGTGAAAAGTACCGCTTCTTCTCCTTCGGAGACGCAATGCTGATAATATAAGCTGATAAACGGACTGATACTATATATGGATAACAACAAAACAAAGATAATCGCCGTAGGAGGACCGACAGCGTCGGGAAAATCCTCCCTCGCCCTCTCTCTTGCAGAGGAGCTTGGAGGAGAGATAATCTCCTGCGACTCCATGCAGATATACCGCGGTATGGACATTGGTACTGCAAAGCCCACTGCAGAGGAAATGGCACGTGTGCCACATCACATGATAGACGTGTGTGATCCGCGTGTAAATTATTCCGCCGCCGATTGGGCAGAAGGCGCCGCAAAGGCTATAGAGGACGTGACCTCACGCGGATGCGTACCGATCATCTGCGGAGGCACGGGTATGTACCTTGACGCCCTTCTCCGTCCTACTGCGTTCTCCGAAGGAACAACGGCATCGGATACTTCCGAAAGCTTCCGCCTTGAGATGCAAAGGTTTGCGGAAGAAAACGGCAACGATGCGCTTCACGCAAGGCTTCGTGCGATAGACCCCGAATCCGCTGACGCTATACATAAAAACAACGTAAAAAGGGTCATCCGTGCTCTTGAGATATACCACACCACCGGTATCACCAAAACCGAGGCTGACCGAAAGACAACCGTAGGTGACTCACCCTACGACTGCAAGGTGATCACCCTTGATTACGAGGACCGCGGTATCTTATACGACCGCATAGACCGCAGAGTAGACGTGATGTTGGAGGACGGTCTTGTTTCTGAAATACGCTCTCTTCTTGACACGGGCGCGCTCGTCCGCGGTTCTACCGCCGCACAAGCCATCGGATACAAGGAAATGCTTCTTTACACCGACGGTGAGATGTCACTTGAAGCGGCCGCAGACCTTATAAAGAAAAACACACGTAACTACGCCAAGCGGCAGATCACCTGGTTCAAGCGTTACCCGGGTATTTCCATTGTTCCCGACGCGGGGGGCAGGATGAAGACCCTCGTCGAGCTTACACGTGAAGCTATAGAAAAGCTATCCGCCGCGAAAAACGACTGATAGAAGAAAAGGACAGAAAAAATGAACAAAGAAAACAAAATGGGTACATTGCCCGTGGGACGTCTGCTTATCACAATGTCCCTCCCCATGATAATCTCCATGCTCGTACAGGCGCTTTACAACGTGGTTGACAGCATATTCGTTGCACGCTACAGCGAGGCGGCGCTTTCCGCAGTATCATACGCATTCCCCGCGCAGAATCTGATGATCGGACTTTCAACGGGTATCGGCGTAGGTATGAACGCCCTTCTTTCCAAGAGCCTTGGTGAAAAGAACGCAAAAATGGTCAAGAAGGCGGCTGAAAACGGCATCTTCCTTTCGCTCATCGGCTTTGTCATCTTCCTTGTCTTCGGTATCTTCGGCTCTGAGTGGTTCATCGGATTCCAGACAAAAACCGCGGAGATCATCGAAAACGGACGCATCTACCTTACCATATGCTGTTGTGCTTCCTTCGGTATCTTCGGTGAGATCATTTTCGAGAGACTGATGCAGTCCACGGGACGCACTATATTTACCCTTTACACTCAGGGTGTGGGTGCCATCATCAACATAATCCTTGACCCCATCTTCATATTCGGTATGTTCGGTCTTCCCGAGATGGGTATCGCAGGTGCGGCTCTCGCAACCGTTGTCGGTCAGATCGCGGCATTTATTATCGCAATAATTCTCAACCACAAGTATAACCCCGAGATAAGCGTTTCTCCCGCAGGATTCCGCCCCGACGGACACGTTATCGGACGCATCTGTGCAGTTGGTATTCCCTCCGTTATCATGATGGGTATAGGCTCTATCATGACCACGTCCCTCAACAAGATCCTCAACACCTTCTCAGACCTTGCGGTATCCGTGTTCGGCGTATATTTCAAGCTTCAGAGCTTCATCTTCATGCCCATCTTCGGACTTAACAACGGTCTTATTCCCATCGTAGCGTACAACTACGGTGCGGGAAAGAGACGCCGCCTTATGTCAGCGTTAAAATTCGCGTGCTTGATCGCCCTTTGTTTTATGGCGGCAGGTCTTATCATCATGCAGGTATTCCCCGACGCGCTTCTCTCAATGTTTGACGCAAGCGAAGAAATGCTTGCAATTGGACGTGTGGCACTTCGTACCATCAGCCTCAGCTTCCTTTTCGCAGGTGTATGTATCGTTATAGGCTCGGGCTTCCAGGCTCTCGGATACGGAACCTATTCAATGCTCGTATCCATTGCAAGACAGCTTGTGGTACTCATTCCCGCGGCGTATCTTCTCTCCCTTTCCGGCAAGGTTGAGCTCGTATGGTTTGCCTTCCCTCTCGCTGAGATCATGTCCGTTGCGGTAAGCGTTTTCCTGTTTATCAGAATTTATAAAAAGGTGATTTCAAAAATTCCCGAGTGAATATTATTTTCTCCCCCAATACTGTTAAGTTGTAATCCTTAGAAGGAACCATCTCCCCTTGCATTGCAAGGAATAACGCTTGAAGTTTCCTCGGCTTACGCCTCACCTCCTTGGCTTATGTATATCTTTTGTTGCCTTCGGCAACAAAAGATATACGGAGAAAACTTTGAACTACTTGTCATTCATTCGTATTTTTTACCTAAAAATACTCCTATTACACACAGTTGAAGTTCTCCCTCCGGTAGTTTATACGAACAAAACCGGGAGCAGTTACGCGTTTGTAACTGCTCCCGGTTTGTTTTATTTAAAATAATATACGTACAGGTCTTCCATATTGGGTGCCATGGGTATCGCCGTTTCGTGAGGCTTTTCGTCGGATACGATACGCAGTACCACGGACGCGCCCTCGCTCATTATATTACTGCAACGGTATTTCGAGGCAAACTCAAATTCCTTTTCCACGGGTACCGTAAGGGAGAATACCTTACCCTCGATCTTGCGGAGAAGCTCGTGGGGCTTTTCCACGTCAATGATAACGCCCTTTTTAAGCAGTATTATCTCATGTGCGACCGCCTCAAGGTCGGATACGATATGTGTCGACAAAAGCACCGTCTTTTGCCTTGACAGATTGCTTATGATACCGCGGAAGCGGATACGCTCCTCCGGGTCAAGTCCTGCCGTGGGCTCGTCAAGCACTAAAATATCGGGATCACCCAAAAGTGCCTGGGCGATACCCACGCGCTGACGCTGACCGCCTGAAAGCGCCTTCATTTGCTGTCCTCTCTTTTCAGCAAGTCCTACCATTTCGAGAAGCTCTGCTGTCTGACGCTTTGCTTCAGCCTTGCCAAGTCCCTTCAGTCTTGCGATGTACATTAAGAACTGCTCTGCCGTATAGTTCGGATAAAATCCGAAATCCTGAGGAAGATATCCGAGTCTGCGTCTGAACTCCGCACCCAGTACCGATATATCCACGCCGTCAAGTAAAACTCTGCCTCCCGATGGCTTTAAAAGGTCTGTCATTATTCTCATAAGGGTAGTTTTACCCGCACCGTTGGGTCCCAAAAGTCCGTATACTCCGTTATCAAGAGATACTTCTATATTTGACAGCGCGGAAAAGCTCCCGTAAAGCTTACTTACTTTTTCAATAACCAGTTTCATAGCTGTTTTCGTTCCTTTCTTTTGTAAATTGATAAAGCGAAGAGTCCTATAATAAGCATGGGATACCATATACACCAAAATACGGGGACGGTAGTTATCCATCTCCCTCTCACAAGCTCTGTGAAAGTTCCGTATTTCAGAAACCAAACTAAATCAAACGGCTTAAGGTTTTTATTAACTTCCATGGAGTACACAAGATAACTGAAGACATAGGGGAAACCGCAGATACATATCGCGGCAGGGTGATTAGCCACGACGTCACAAACAAAGGATGCCGCAAGGAAGAAGCCAACGCCTCCCACAAGGGTGATCAGTGTGCTTTCGATATAAGGCGCAAGAACGTTCCTCATATGTACTCCGACAGGGGACATAAAATAAGATATTACGTAGTTTCCAAGTCCGAGAATGGCAACTGAAAACACGGTCATAACTACTCCTGCGCCGAGCCTCTCCAAATAAAGTCTCCGCCTTCCGTAACGTGCCGTATGGATCACAGTGTCCGCGCCTGTTTCCTTGTCAATAGAAAACTGATGTATCAAAACGATAAGTATTAAAATCGCAAGTGAAAGCGACCCCGCCTTGTTCCAATAATCAGCAGCAAGATCAAGATAAACGTCAGGCTCATACTTAAATTCCTTAAAATCAAAATATGCCAAAAATCCTCTTGCAACCAAAGCTGTCGCAAGGATCATCCAATACAGTGCTTTCGCAGCGTACCTTTTTATCTCACTTGTCATTTCCGTTCCTTTCTTCTCCACAGAGCCCAAAGCAGGGTAAGCTCTACTAAGATAGCTGTTACCACAAACAGTATCGGCTTCCAAAGGTTGCCTATCCAATCGTCATAGCAAAAGTCCCACGTTCTCCCCCACGAATAGGACTCAAGCATCATAAATCCGCCGAAGCTGCATCTGGAGATAAACTCTGCTACCGCTTCAAGCCTGTCACTCAGAAAGTCAAATCCAAGTACATAGTAGGCTACAGGAAACACGTATGCCGCACCGCAGATACATATTGTAACCACGGGACGCTTTGTAAGCTGAGAGATAAGCATTACCAAATATGTTAAATAAAGCACACTCAAATAAAACAAACAATGTCTTAGCACTCCAAAGCCAATATTTGTTATGGACGCCTCTCCGTCAACCCTAAAATATATACTACCCTTAAGACTGTCGAAAACGCCTTCAAAGCCTAATATGCCGAACTGATGAACAAAAGTTGTGACCCCGAAGACTACCACGATAACAGCCGCATATATAGCCGCAAAACCTATCTTGGAAAAGAACAGCTTGTTCCTGCCACGTGCTGTTGTAAGCAATACGGAATCAGTCCTTCTTTCTCTTTCGTAGCTCATAATTCTTGACATTCCTATTATTACAAGGAACATTGCAAGATTTGCGCCGTACAGCCAAATATGCTGATGCCACCTATACCATGCCTGCTGAACATTACCTGTAAGATCCCTATAGTTCCACATACTCGAGATGAGATAACCGATACCCAAAGCATAAGCGACCCACGTTTCACGGAATGAAACGTGTTTTTTTATTTCATAAAGTATATGTCGCATATTTTTCCCTCCTTAAAAATCTGAATATTGCAATAACACAAGTGCAGGCGCCTACGAACAAAAGCACGGTGAGCAGTACCGCTGACGCTTCAAGAAGCCAATCGTTAACGTCAAAGCTGAGTGCCAAAACGAGAGTTGACAGCCACAAAGCAGAACTTATAAATGACAGGCTTTCCGTGTCTCTCACCTTTGATGCTATAAGAAGCAGCACAGAAAACAAATATACGTTCGGCAAAGCACCGCACAAAAGCAGTCTTATAAAAGATGTGCCGGATACCTCATGCACCGTCAGGCACAAAAATAATAACGACAGCGCGGTATATACCGATATCACAAGGCTTCTCGCAAGAAGCATTTCCCCATAAGAGTAACGAAAAGTATATTCAAGCTCGCGCATCTCGTCGTTACATCTCAAAATATAACTGTGCAGAAATATGAGAAGCGGTACGGGGGACGCAAAAAATACAATGGATGCGGGAATAGTAAATAACTCGGTGAACACGTATCCGCAGATAAGCACGGCTGTCAGTACGGCTATCAATAACGCGGGAGACGTTTCGCTCAAAACGATACGCAGTAATAAGGGCATACTGCTCCTCTGCCTCTTTTTCGGCATTGAGAATCGAAGACTGTCAACGGTCTTCTCCATTTCAAGTGACATTCTGTCATTCATAACGAACATCCTCCAATAGCTTTTTGAGTATTTTTCTTGACGCGGAGATCCTTGATTTCACGGTGGGAAGAGGCGTGTTTGTCACCCTCGCTATTTCCTTTGCAGTGTGTCCTTCTATATAGTGAAGGATGACCGTTTCCCTTTGGTGCGGTGTAAGACGAGATAATACTCCATCCATAACTACACTGTCAACTATCCTTCCCTCAAAGGGAATTGACACGTCACAGATCTCCGCTACTCCCACATCGGTAGTAACACAGGCGCGGTTAGCCTTGAAATAGTCCATGCACTTATTATGCGCTATGGTAAAAAGCCATGCGTCAAATCTTTTCAGCGGAAGATAGCTTCCGATATTTTTAATGACCGACAGAAATACTTCCTGCGTCACGTCGTAGGAGTCATCTTCTCTGCCGATGATCTTATAAACGTATCCGAAGACCTGCGGATACCAACGCCTGACCAATGTCTCCATGGCTTCTTCGTTTCCTGCTTTTATTTCACGGACAAGCTCCCAGTCGGAATATTCCAT
Organism: Clostridia bacterium; assembly: GCA_017440665.1. Taxonomy (GTDB): domain Bacteria; phylum Bacillota; class Clostridia; order Oscillospirales; family CAG-272; genus RUG11130. The sequence continues at coordinate 14,116 of JAFSGU010000011.1, read as the reverse complement.
CTCACCACCACCTTTCACTGTATATATAAACGATCAGTATACCCAAAAAGGATGAATATATTTAAATTTTTTTAAAAAATATTGAGCAAGACTGTTTATTAAGGTATAACCAAAAAATTGTAGGAGACGGCGCCCTCGACGTACCGTTTCTGTGGTTTAAGACATATTATGTGTCTATGATCCTTTGCAACGGGGCGTCGAGGGCGCCGCCCCCTACGTATCCTATAACGTTTTTCCGGTTATTTTTATGCGTTAATAAAATTACATTCTCATCAACGTCCTCTGAGGTCAAGATCTGCAAAAAGGCCGATTCCGTCTCCCCATGAGTACACTATGTAGTAGTTTTCATCCTGCGACAGCTCGCTTTCAAATGCAAGGCTTCCGTGCTCTATTACCGCTATCTCTCCACTCTCCTGCTTTTCAACAAGAAGTCTGAATTCGTTTTCTCTGTAGTCGGAGTAGTAAGAGTTTAATTCATCGAGAGAAAGGTCTGTTTTAATAAGCATCGCACCAAAATACTGCATACCGTTTCCGTTTCCCGTAAGCTTACCCGCCGCGGAAATACCCTCCACGTATTCCGTGTTTTCGGGAAGAGGAATATTTTTTATATCACTCAAAACCGTCGCTGCTGTAATATTATTCACGATAGGAACAGACAGTGCAAACAGTACAAACAGTGTTATAAGAATTATCGGAAGAAGAACCGCTATTATCAGTGTTTTTTTCATTGATTTACCCTACTTACTCCATAACAAACTCACCGAAGAATTCGGGACGGTGGAAGTTGGGCCCCTCTGTCTCAACAGGGCTCCATGAGCCGTAGTGCTCGGGCTGGTTGTGCTTACCGCATTTGTATACGTTGCCTCTCCATACTGTTCCTGCTGAAGTGTCAAACTCGGGTACGTACTTTTTCACAAGGGCGTAGGGTACGGTAAGGTCGATCTGCCAGAAGTCTCCGTTTTCATCTGCCGCCTTAGTAGACGTCAGCTTGTATTCGCTCTCGTCCCACTCTACGTATACTTCCTTTCCGCCTACGGGATTGTAGCCGAAAAGATAAGTGGGGTTTGAGTTTATCTCAAAATTGAAGTATCCCGCAGAGTTGTCCGCAGAGGGGGAGAAGAAAAACTCCACGCATGAGTCGTTGCACACGTATCCGTTAGTCTTGGTAACTCCCGCATAGGGCTCCTTTTCGTAGCATCTGAGAGAGACCTTCACTGCGCTGTCGGTATGTACCGCGCGGAAAAGGGTTACAAGGTCGCTCTTGTATCCCTCCCAGGGCCAGCTTGCCACTCTCACAAACTCTGCCTCGCTTACGTCGGATGTGTTTTTGATAATGTATCTTTCCATAATATATTTATCCTTTCACGGTTTGCGTTTTTCTTCATTATACCAATATATGCGCGTTTTGTCAAGCAACGGCGTTATAAGGGGCACTGCCCGAAAACCGCAAATCCATGTATTTTCCGATCATTTTACCTTTCGCCACCGGATATTCCGTTGTTTTCTACATTTTACGCGTAGTAAGATCGCGTTATATCGTGTTATTAATACAAACGCCTTATTTGCACGGACAGCTTTCACGATACATTTCTTCCTCAAAAAAGTATGAATATCTAATTCCAATGAGCTACATGTCCCCATCCCCCGTCTCACCGCCTTAACTTTCGACGCTTTTCTGCTTTATTATACACTTTACGTACGGTTCTATGTGATATTTGTGTGATTTTATTGATGTTCGCTCAACCGTTACACTGTGTGATATAATCGTATTACCACAAAATTCCATGCGCGAGGTGAGATCATGCCGGACCTTTTTAATTCAAGCGAAACAAGCCTGACCGTTAAGTCTCAAGGCTACACCTTTTGCTACAAGATGGCAAGAGATATGGACACGTCCCCTGCTTCTTATTCGTTTTTCGTGTCTGTCGAAAACGAGGCGGAGAGCTATTACGATGAGGTTCTCGTACGTGACGTCACTTCATCCGAAGATACTGCCAATAATATCTTTCGTCTCATAACGGAAGGCGCGGTCACACCGATGGCACTCAAGGACGTGCTTGAAGACCTTCTGTGATATCCCCTTTGACAAAACATTCCTTTTGTGATAGAATATTATCATATTCTACCTTGAAAGGTTTAAAAAATGTCACGCACGTCTCTTGTAGGAAGACCGCTTTTCGTCTTCTGCTCCGCATTTTTCATTTCAAGCTTATTTTTCGCTCACACGAGCGTTACCAATATTATAATATCCGGTACCGTGTCTGTCCTCCTTCTTTTGCTCAGTCTCCCGTTCTTACCAAGATTCGGGCCGAGGACAAAAATATTGCCGATACTTCTCTGTTCGGCAGTTATTCTGTCGGGTATTTTCACGTATTTCGCAGTTACCTCAAAAATATCCGCCGCCGCAGGTCTTGACGGTTCACGTATTAACGGCGAGGTCACGGTAGTTGACGTAGAATACACGTCTGAGAACTTAAGCTCATATACCGTGAGGTTTACAAAATCCGACAAATCCGTTACCGGTAAGGTTTCCCTTACGCTTGAAGGCCGAAGTGCAGAGGACGGTGACGTTTACAACGGGGTCTTCATATTGAGCTCTCCCGCATCGGTGGATAGGACGGAGTATTACAAAAATGGGATCTTCCTGACCGCTGAAGCGGAAGAAATATCGTACGCGGGGCGGGACGAAAGCTTTTCGCTAAATTCGTTTTTCAAGGAAATAAATGAGGAGCTGTGCCGTACTCTCAAAAGCGGGCACGGAGAAGGAGACCTTGCCTCGGCAGTACTTCTCGGTGACAGGGACGGGCTTGGTACTGCAGTGAAGAGGGATTTTTCCAGACTTGGCATCTATCATCTGCTCGCTCTCAGCGGGCTTCATCTTTCTGTACTGGTATCTGCTTTGAGCGGTATTCTGGAAAGGAGTCGGCTTAAACCTCTGCCGCGTAATGCTGTAAAGATCGCGGGGATCTTGCTTTACATGGCGCTGACGGGATTTTCCGTATCCGTCGTCAGAGCGGGAGTGATGCACGTGACAGCGATCCTTGCAAGCAGCATCGACCGGGATGCCGATTCATTCACATCCCTTTCCGCAGCCGCCGTATTTATACTGCTTGCAGATCCTGTCTCCGTTTTCGATGCGGGACTCCTTCTTTCCGTTCTCGCAGCATACGGTTGCATCACTATGGCAAGACTGCAGAACAACAGGCTACGTAAAAATGCTCCGCTGTTCATCAAGACCCTGCGATACGCCTGCGACGTTTTCATTTTGACCTTGTTTATAAACCTCATCACTCTTCCCGTGACGTGGATGCTGTTCGGCGAGGTCTCTCTCATATCTCCCATAGTCAACATACTGTTTATCCCCGCCGTGACTTTCCTGCTCGTGCTGTCGGCAGTTACTCTGATATTCAGCGGAATACCGTTTATATCGGTACTGCTGACTTCCCTCCTGTATCTTACGGAAAACGTCATAATCAAAACGGCGTCCGCCCTTTCTTACCTTAGAGGTATTACCGTAAGTATCCGTCACGCGGGAACGGGAGTGTTCATCATACTGCTGTTCCTGTGTCTTATTCCCCTGGCATTTACAGGAGTAAGGACCCGTAAATACCTGAGTGCTTCCGCGTCGTTATGTATCCTCGGTATAATCATCACATCTGCTGCAGGCGGTATCATTTGGAATAAAAGCTGTGACGTACAGTATACCGTCAGCGGTATATCCGACGCTATGATACTCAGGGACGGAGGCAGATACACCGTCATCGACGTGTCAAGCGGTACGCGAAGTATTTCTTACCGTATAACGGATGCGATAAAAGAAAACAAAGGAAACGAGATAGAAACGCTCATCTTAACGCATTATGACACCGGTCACATCTCCTCCGTACCGTATATGGCTGACCGAATGATCATAAGACGGGTTCTTCTCCCGCAGCCGAAAAACGATGATGAAGCAGACGTATACGAAAGACTGGCTGAATCTCTCAAGGAGAAGCACGTCCGTTTAACGGTCTATGAAAGTGATAAGACAAATGAATATTCAAGCGGAAAGCTTCAGATAGATCTTTTATCCGCAAGCACCTATGAAGGCTCCTCTCATCCCTTGATAGCCTTAAGCTTCACGCTCGGTGGTATTGATTATACGTACGGCGGTAGAGCTTTAAGCTACGCAGATTCTTCGTTTATCGAGAAAGCCGAAAGTTCTGATCTTCTGATAATAGGTGCTCATCCTCCCGAGGGAGACGGACTTTTATTTCCGTACGTTACGGGAAAGGCAGTAATACCGAAAAAGATTCTGACGGATGAATTGCAGAAAAAGCTGTCACCTGCCGATATAATTTCAGTTGAAAACAATGGTATTTACACAACGGGAGCGTATATACCGAAATAACTGCCTTATTATCAATTTTTCGGGCGGAGATCCGTTTCAGGAAACCTCCGCTCGAATTTTTTCTGTCTTTTGAGTATTAAATTCAAAAAACATATTGACAAATAATGCGATATGTGGTAGAATAGCCGCTGAACGGTCTGTTTGGCCGTCTCTCTGCCGCTGAAAATCTTAAGCAGCGGTCTGAAGTCCATAGGGAGGTAAAAAATATGGAAAAGATTATGCACTCTTATGAAACACTCTTTGTGATCTCTCCTGATCTCTCCGAGGAGGCTACTAAGGCTCTCATCGAGAAGTTCACAGGTCTTATCGCAGAGAACGGTGAGCTCGGTGAAGTTTCCGAGTGGGGTCGCCGCAGACTTGCATACCCCATCGACTACAAGACAGAGGGTTACTACGTTCTTGTTAACTTCAAGAGCGAGACTTCTTTCCCTGCTGAGCTTGAAAGAATCTTCAAGATCACCGACGGTATCCTCAGAGAAATCGTTGTTGCCCACAACTGATTGCGATAAAAGGTAAAAGGAGATTGTCATGGCTAACTTTAATTTCAACAAGGTCATTCTCGGCGGACGTCTTACTGCCGACCCGGAGTTAAAGACAACACCCAACGGCACAGTCGTAACGTCCTTTACTATCGCAGTAAACAGAAGATTCGGCGGTAAAAACGGCGAAGAAGCTCAGGCAGATTTCATTAACGTAACTGCTTGGAGACAGACCGCTGAATTCATCACTCGTTATTTCCGTAAGGCAAGCTCTATTTGTGTTGTAGGTTCTATCCAGACAAGAAGCTGGACTGACCAGCAGGGCAATAAGAGATACGCTACCGAAGTTGTTGCTGATGAGGCAATGTTCGTGGATGCAAAGAACGAGAATCCTGCGTCTCACGGGGCTCCCGCTTACGGCCAGATGGGCCAGGGCTACATGCCTGAAGGATATTCTTCCTTCGGCGGCCAGAATGCGGCTCCCGTTTACAACAATGCAGGCGGAGCATCTGCTCCGAAGTTTGAGGAGTACACTGACGACGACGATCTGCCGTTCTGAGTCTCCGATCATTAAGTAATAAGAAAGGAATAATCGTTAATATGGAAAACGAAATCAAGGACACTGTTGTTGAGACTGCTCCCGAAGCAGCTCCTGCAAGAGAGAATACAAGAAGCGAAAGACCCGCTAGACCTGCTCAGAAGAATAACCGCAGAAGAAAGAAGGTTTGCGCTTTCTGTGCAGACAAGATCGATGAGATCGATTACAAGGATACCGCAAGACTCAGAAAGTACGTTTCTGAGAGAGCTAAGATCCTTCCCCGCCGTATTTCCGGCACATGCGCTAAGCATCAGCGTCAGCTTACAGTTGCTATTAAGAGAGCTCGTCACATCGCGCTTATGCCTTACATCAGCGACTAATCAGCTATAAATAATACAAATTCAGCAGAAAAACGGAGTGCCTGTCGGCATTCCGTTTTTTGTTGTATTGTGAAATATAACCGTTGAAAAGCAATGGGAGATGTGATATAATGATTTCATCAAAGATAAAATCAATGAATTGCCTGTCGGCATGAATTGAAATATATTATTTCATGAACCAAGCCATATCTCATGAATCGCACTTCGTGCATTGGAAAGGAAATTACGATATGAAGATAACCGTACTTGACAGATGCACCGTTACAAACGGTGACGTATCCCTCACTCCCCTCGAGGTTTTCGGTGAGGTAAGATATTTTGACACGGTCCCCGCAGAGGACGTACCTGCAACTATCGGTGACAGCGATGCTGTTATCGTAAACAAGGCAAAGATCACCCGTGAGGTAATGCTCGCGTGTCCCAAACTCAGATTCGTGGGTCTTTTCGCGACGGGATACAATAACATCGACGTTGCAGCCGCGCGCGAACTTGGCGTTGCGGTGTGTAACGTGCCCGGATATTCCACAGACTCCGTAGCACAGCTTGCCTTCGCATTCATCCTCCGCTTTGCGACGTCTATCGATAAGTATTCTGCATCCACCGCCAAGGGGGACTGGGCAAACTCCGAAACGTTCTCCTATCTCTCCTATCCCATAAGCGAACTTGCCGGCAAGACGCTGGGTATCTTCGGACTCGGTGATATCGGAAAAAAGGTCGCGAAGATCGGTATCGCCTTCGGAATGAAGGTCATCGCCGTCAGCAGAAGACGTATGTACGTGGAGGGAGTTGAGTTCGTCACCAAGGAGGAGCTGTTCGCAAGAAGCGATTATCTCACACTGCACTGCCCTCTCACCGACGAAACACGCGGTCTTGTAAACCGTGACACTCTCGCTCTTATGAAGCCGTCTGCCGTACTCATCAACACCTCCCGCGGAGGCGTAGTTGAGGAGGAGGCTCTCCGCGCCGCTCTGAATTCGGGTGCTATCCGCGGTGCGGGTATCGACGTGCTTGACACCGAGCCCATGACAAAGGGACACATCTATCTTGACACCAAGAATCTCACCATCACCCCTCACGTAGCGTGGGGCTCCCTTGAAGCGCGTACCCGTCTTATCGGCATGGTTGCGGAAAACATCCGCGTCTTTAACGAAGGCGGAATTTTAAACCGAGTCGAGCTTCTTTGATCTAAATCTGTGAATTTTATGACCCCTGCGGGTTCAAACTATACCTGAATAACTGCGAAAGGCGGCTATGGTATGCTTGAACATGCAGAGGTCATTTTTTATAATCTTGTAAGCTACAGTATAATCGCGGTGGAGCTGGTGGGCGTTCTGTCTCTTCTTTACGCCGTGGGAAGCGGCGTGGTCTCTTTCTTTAAACACGACCGTGAGCTGAGGCTGAAGCTTGCAGAAGGGATCGCACTGTCTCTTGAATTCAAAATGGGAAGCGAGCTTCTCCGCACGGTAATAGTCAGAGAATTTGCAGAGCTTGGGATACTCGGCGCGGTGATACTGCTGCGGGGCGCACTTGCCTTTCTCATCCACATGGACATAAAGTCGGAGAGAGAAAGCATGAAGTAATATAAATATACCGCAAAATGTATAAGTTTCAGGGATATTACATCCATTTATTTGTAGGGTAAAATTACGTTTATTCACGAAAAACCATTGTTTCCGCCGAGAATATATGTTATAATGTTTCTGTATAATGTCTAATTGTACGTATTTGACTTTAACAAATCCTGAGTAAAGGAATCGGTAATAAATATTATGAAATATCTCGTGCTTATCCCCGACGGAATGGCTGACCGGCCCAGCGAAAAGCTTGGCGGCAAAACACCTATGGAGATCGCAAACAAGCCCACCATGGACCGTCTTGCATCCATGTCCGTTTGCGGTACCGTTCTTAACGTACCCTGCGGCATGGTCCCCGAAAGCGACACCGCTAACCTTGCCATCATGTCATATGACCCCCGCACATATTCAAAGGGACGCTCTCCTCTTGAAGCTGTAAGCCTCGGCATAAAGCTTGAGGATGACGACACTGCCATCCGCTGTAACCTTGTTACAGTTTCCGAGGATGAGGAAAATTACGAAGACCGCATCATGATCGACCACAGCGCCGATGAGATATCCACCGAAGAGGCCGACGAGCTTGTACGCGCTCTGGACGCGGCGCTTCCCATGGAAGGCAGACACCTTTACACCGGTATCAGCTACCGCCATTGCCTTATCTGGAAGAATGCTTGTCCTACGTATAATTTCGCACGTCCTCACGATATAATCGGAAGACGCATCGGCGAATATCTTCCCTCTGCCGAAAACGGAGGTGCGGAATTCCTCGAATTCATGCGCCACGGTTACGACGTGCTTAAAGATCACCCCGTAAACGTACGCCGCCGTGCCGAAGGTAAGCGTCCCGCCAACTCTCCCTGGCTTTGGAGCCCCGGACAGAATCCCTCTCTTCCCTCCTTTGAGAAGAAATGGGGCGTTTCCGCGTCCGTAGTTTCAGCCGTTGACCTTATCAAGGGTATCGGTCTTTGCGCTGAGATGGAGGTCCTTGACGTTGAGGGTGCTACTGGTAACTACCACACCAATTACAAGGGCAAGGCTGACGCCGCTATCGACGCTTTCAAGCGCGGACGCGAATTCGTTTACGTCCACGTTGAGGCTCCCGACGAGTGCGGTCACAGAGGTGAGTTTGACGTAAAGCATCTTGCTATCGAAAAGATCGACAGTCTTATCCTTGCGCCCGTCCTTGAGTATCTGGAAAACTGCGGCGACGACTTTAAGATCATGGTCCTCCCCGACCACCCCACTCCTCTTGATATCCGCACACACTCTCCCGAGCCCGTTCCCTTCTTTATTTACGATCCCAAGCGTAAGGTTGAGGGTGTTTCCTGCTTCACAGAGGCTGCAGCTAACGCAAGCCCCGTGGATATTGCCGACGGCTCCACTCTTCTCGAGCATCTTATCGTAAAGTAAGAGGTGACGAAAATGGAAAACAACGAAAACAACTTTTTCACTTCGGAAAACGCTCCTGAGACTGAGTCTGATAACGTCAGCGAAAAAAATGTCATAAAGGCTGACAACGATTATGACGCAGATATGTGGATATCCGAGGAGAATGCTCCCAAGCCTGTCAAAAAGAACAAGTTCCTTCTCGGCGTTTACGATTTCGTGGAAATGCTCGCTCTGGTGACCATCGGCATTCTGCTGTGCTTCTCCTTCGTATTCAGACTTAACATTGTTGAGGGTCCTTCCATGGAAAACACTCTCCACACGGGAGAATACCTTCTCGTGTCCGATCTGTTTTACGAGCCCACGCCCGGCGATATCGTAGTTATCCACGACCTTACAGCAGGCGCTTACACCTCACCCCTCGTTAAGAGAGTAATAGCAACAGAGGGACAGATCGTTGACATCGACTTCGACACGTGGACACTTAAGGTAGACGGCAAGGTGGTTGACGAAAGCCTTTACCGTTATCTTGACCCTATGTATAACATCAGCGGTATACACTTCATCAATTTCCCCATCACGGTAAAACCCGGTCACGTGTTCGTAATGGGTGATAACCGCCACCACTCCGCAGACAGCCGTCTTGAGGAGATCGGTCAGATAGACGAAAGATGTATCGTAGGCAAGGCTTACGCACGCATATTCCCCCTTAATAAGGCGACGTGGTTCAAAAATCCCTACGACGCTGAGTAAAAAATCAAACCAAAAGAAAGGTACCCCTGAAGATGCCTTCACAGAACATACAGTGGTTTCCCGGGCATATGGCGAAAACACGCCGTCTGATCTCGGAAAACATAAAACTCGTTGACGTGGTGATCGAGCTTCTCGACGCACGTATTCCCTACAGCTCCAAAAATCCGGAGATCTCATCCCTTTGCGCTATCCGTCCCGTGCTGACGCTTTTCAACAAGTCCACTCTTGCAGACCCTGCAGTCACAAAAAAGTGGATAGAAGCGTACAAGAAGGAGGGACGCCACGCCCTCGCTATCGACTGCGTTACGGGTGACGGTCTTAAATCCATTGCTCCCGCATGCAGACAGATCCTTGCCGATAAGCTTGAAAGATACGAGGCTAAGGGTATGAGCGGAAGAAAGATCCGCGCGATGATCGTGGGTATTCCCAACGTTGGTAAGTCCTCCCTTGTTAACAAGCTCAGCGGCTCAAAGAAGGCGCGTGTTGAGGACAGACCCGGAGTTACCATGACAAAGCAGTGGGTGACCACCAACATCGGCATCGAGCTTCTCGATATGCCCGGTATCCTCTGGCCTAAGTTTGAGGATGAGACCATCGGAGAAAACCTTGCATTCACGGGCGCCATAAAGGATGCCATCCTTGACACCGAGACCCTTGCGGGTATGCTTTGCGCAAGACTTCTTGAAGCATCTCCCGACAAGTTCTGTACAAGATATAAGCTTGACGCAGAAAAGCTTGCAGGCAAAAAACCTCACGAGCTTCTTGCCGCCGTTGCAAGAAAGAGAGGATTTCTCATCTCGGGCGGCGAGCTTGACACGGAAAGAGCATCCGCCATCGTCCTTGACGAGTTCAGAAGCTCTAAGATCGGCAGGATCTCTCTGGAAGGTCCCGAGGCGCTGACAGCCCCAAAGGCTGAAACTGAGGAGGAATAATGGACTTCTCCTTTGACAAGCAGTTTACGAGCGAAAAGGTTCGCGTTATCTGCGGTGTGGACGAAGCCGGCAGAGGTCCCCTTGCAGGTCCCGTCGTTGCGGGCGCATGTGTGCTTCCCGATGACTTTTACGAGGAAATGCTTGACGACTCCAAAAAGCTTACCGAAAAGAAGCGCGACCGTCTTTACGATATCATAAAAGAAAAGGCTCTCTTCTGGGGCGTGGGTATCGCCACTCCCGAGGAGATCGATGAGATAAACATCCTGAACGCTTCCCTTCTCGCCATGAGGCGTGCCATTGAAGCGTCGGGAGTTGTCCCCGACCTCGTTCTCGTTGACGGCAACCAGACGAGAGGATTTCAGCAGCCTGCCACGGCTATCGTGGGAGGGGATGCAAAGTCTCCCTCCATTGCGGCGGCATCTATCCTTGCCAAGGTGACCCGTGACAGAATGATGGCAGAGCTTGACTCCGTTTACCCCGGATACGGTCTTGCGGGACACAAGGGGTATCCCACAAAGGCTCATAAGCTTGCAGTTTACATGAACGGTCCCTCACCCTGTCACAGACGCTCTTTCCTCTCTTTTTTAGAGAGAGACCGGGAAAAGCTTGAAGCTGAGGCGGAAAAGCTTCGCGCAGAAAACGGGTAACGTACATATAATAGGTTATGAACAAACGTGAATTCGGATGGATAGGCGAAGCATCCGCTGAAGAATATCTGAACGCCCGCGGCTTCGAGACGGTGGGCAAAAACGTATACGTGGGCAGATGTGAAATCGACCTTATAGTAAAGTCAGACACACACATCCTGTTCATAGAGGTCAAGACACGAAAGCAGCTGCCCGACGTCCGCTCTGTGTACGGCAGACCTGCCACGGCGGTGAATACCGCAAAGAGAAACAATCTTTTGACGGCAGTAAGACGGTACATACATGAAAACCGCGAAAGCCTTTGTGAGCTTCAGCCGCGAATAGATATCGTCGAGGTATACGTTGATCCCCGATGTGACGGCTACCGTGTCCTTGACGTTAAGCATTTTCCCAACGCCGTCCACCCGTAAGCCGTTCTATGAAGAGGTAAATATTCATTATGAATTACTGCGATCTTCACTGCGACACCCCTCTTGAGGTATATCTCAGAGGAACAAGTCTCCATGATGCGGGACTTAACGTGTCCGCACAAAAATTCGGCAAATTCCAAAAGTACGTACAGCTTGCGGCTTTTTGTCCGCCCGAAGGGGTTTCTGACGAGGATGGGTTCCGACTTTTCAAAAGAGTCATGGAAAACTTCAAAAAAGAAGTTTTAAATATCTGCGGTACGGTATGTACCGCAGATGAGCTTGCATCTTCCGTTAAAAGCGGCATTCCTGCCTTCGTGCTTACGGCAGAAGATGCGCGCATCCTCTGCGGAGATATAAACAGGCTTTACACTCTGAGAGAAACGGGTGTGCGGGTGCTGACTCCCCTGTGGGGCGGTGTCACCTGCATCGGCGGTTCTCATACGTCGGACGAAGGGCTCACTCCGTTCGGACGGGACGTAGTAAAAGAGTGCTTTCAGACAGGCATCATCCCCGACGTATCCCACGCATCGAGGAAAAGTGCGTACGAGATCATAGATCTTGCGATCACCTTCAAAAAAACTGTGATAGCAAGTCATTCATGCGCTTTCAGCGTAAACTCTCACACCAGAAACCTGACGGACGAGGAATTCCTCGGTATCGCTCAGTCGGGAGGCATCGTGGGAGTAAATCTGTATCCGCCTCACCTTAAAGGGCATGAGGCTGACGTTTCAGACGTTTTGGAACATATCCGCCATTTTATAAATCTGTCGGACGTATCCCGAGTGGCATTAGGATGCGACTTCGACGGAATGAATGTTTTCGCCAAAGGCGGCGAGGACGTTGGGTGTATCCCCCGCCTTGCAGAGCTTTTGACTGCCGCCTTCGGAAAAGAGGCGGCGGAAAAAATATTATTTACCAACGCATATGAACTCCTGACGGAGCATATCAGATAAAACCAAACAGTTATATCATATAACAAAAGGAAAAGGAAGTAGAAAAAATGAATTACCGCAGTACAAGAGACACATCAATTACCCCTGCATTTGTCAGCTCAGCTGAAGCTATCAAGAAGGGCCTTGCTCCCGACGGCGGACTTTACATGCCCGAAATGCTCCCCAAGCTTTCCAGCATGGACATTGCGGCGCTCCGCCCCCTGTCCTATGCAAGACGCGCTTCTTACATCCTCTCAATGTTCCTTACAGACTACGACAGAGACGCACTCACCGCTGACTGCGAGGCGGCATATTCCGAGGAGAAGTTCCCCGGCGGCGCTGCTCCCATTCACAAGATCGACGATGAGCTTATGTCTCTCGAGCTTTGGCACGGTCCTACTTGCGCGTTCAAGGATATGGCGCTCCAGATCATGCCCCGCCTTCTCTCCCGCGCTCTTACCATGACAGGCGAAGACAAGAAGGCTCGTATCCTGGTCGCTACCTCCGGTGACACCGGTAAGGCGGCACTTGAAGGCTACCGCGACGTTGACGGTGTTGACATTACCGTATTCTACCCCGTAGACGGTGTAAGCCGTATGCAGAAGATGCAGATGACCACACAGGAGGGTGACAACGTTAACGTTTGCGCGGTTTACGGTAACTTCGACGACGCTCAGAACGGCGTTAAGGCTATCTTCTCCGATAAGTCTCTCTCCGAGCGTGCGCTTGAGGACGGTATGTTCTTCTCCAGCGCAAACTCCATCAACTGGGGACGTCTCGCTCCTCAGATCGTTTACTACATCTCCGCATACTGCGATCTTATCGAAAACGGAACCATCTCCGACGGCGACGAGGTAAACGTATGTGTTCCCACAGGTAACTTCGGTAACATCTTTGCCGCATACATCGCACGTGCTATGGGTCTCCCCCTCGGCCGCCTCATCTGCGCCTCCAACTCCAACTGCGTTCTTACCGACTTCATCAAGACCGGTACATACGACAGAACACGTGAGTTCTTCAAGACCATGTCTCCCTCTATGGATATCCTCATCTCCAGCAACCTTGAGAGACTTCTCTATGTTATCGGCGGTGCGGCTCTCACAAGCGAGCTTATGGAGGAGCTTAAGAAGAACGGTAAGTACACAATGCCCGAGTCTCTCCACAAGGAGGTATGCGAAGTATTCGCAGGCTACTACCTTGACGAGGAAGAAACAGCGGCTACCATCCGCGAAACATTCGAAAAGAACGGTTATCTTGCAGATACTCACACCGCAGTAGGTATCGGCTGTGCAAGAAAGTACATGGAGGAAACGGGCGACCGCAAGGTGACCATCCTCGCATCCACTGCAAGCCCCTACAAGTTTGCCGCAGACGTAGCTGAGGCTGTCGGTCACAAGATCGACTCCGACGAGCCCGCTGTTATCCTTAATTCTCTCTCCGAGGCAACAGGCACTCAGATCCCCGCTCCCCTTCTCAAGACACTTACTCTTCCCGTAAGATTTACACGCACGGTAGATCCTTCCGAAATGCCCGCTGTGGCTCTCGGCAAGTAATTAGCGTGAAAGTTCAAACAGTAAAAATCAAACTGTAACTGTTTCACGCGTAAACAAACACTAAAAATCAAACGATCCGATTTTTGTCTGCTACGCAGACACGTGTTTGTTTCATCATTATTTTTGTGCAGCCGTAGGCTGA
>JAFSGU010000085.1 GCA_017440665.1 Clostridia bacterium | reverse complement strand
GTTCTTATCGAGAAGAGCGTTAAGGGCTACAAGGAGATCGAGTTCGAGGTTATGCGTGACTCCAACGACCACGCTATCACCATCTGCGGCATGGAAAACATCGACCCCGTCGGTGTACACACCGGTGACTCCATCGTTGTGGCTCCCATCCTCACACTCAGCGACCACGACATGAAGATGCTCAACGACAGCGCTATCAAGATCATTCGCGAGCTGAAGATCGAGGGCGGCTGTAACGTACAGTTCGCGCTCAACCCCAACTCCAGCGAATACTACCTCATCGAGGTCAACCCCCGCGTTTCACGTTCCTCCGCACTTGCATCCAAGGCGAGCGGTTACCCCATCGCTAAGGTCACCGCAAAGATCGCCGTAGGTATGGCTCTCGAGGATATTGCAATAGCCAACACCAACGCGGCGTTCGAGCCTCAGCTCGACTACGTTATCGCAAAGCTCCCCCGCTTCCCCTTCGATAAGTTTGCAAGCGCGTCCAACGCTCTCGGCACACAGATGAAGGCTACGGGCGAGGTAATGGGAATCGGAAGCAATCTTGAGGAATGTCTCCTTAAGGGTATGCGCTCTCTCGAGATCGGCGTTAACCACGTATACCATGCTAAGTTTGACAATATGTCAACAGAGGAGATCCTCGACTACATCCGCGAGTTCCGCGACGACAACATTTTCGCGATAGCAGAGCTTCTCGCGCGCGGCGTATCCATAGACGAAGTACACAAGATCACAATGATCACCCCCTACTTCCTTGAAGCTATCAAGCGCATCGTTGACATGGAGGAAACTCTCAAGGCTCATCCCTTCTGCCTCGACACCCTCACTGCCGCTAAGAAGATGGGCTTCTCCGACAAGTACGTTGCAAGAATGTGGAAGTGTACAGAGCTTGACGTATACGGCTTCAGAAAAGAGAAGAACCTCTTCCCCGTATTCCGCATGGTAGACACCTGCCACACAGGCGCGTACATCCCCTACTTCTACTCTTCCTACACAGGTGAGAACGCATCCCGTCTCACCGATAAGAAGAAGCTTGTGGTTCTCGGCGCAGGCCCCATCCGTATCGGTCAGGGTGTTGAGTTCGACTACTCCACCGTTCACGCGGTACAGACCATCAAAAAAGCAGGTTACGAGGCTATTATCATCAACAATAACCCCGAGACCGTATCCACCGACTATACAACAGCAGACAAGCTGTACTTTGAGCCTCTCACTCCCGAGGACGTTATGAACATCATTGAGTTTGAGCGTCCCGAGGGCGTTATCGCATCTCTCGGCGGTCAGACAGCTATCAACCTGGCACAGCCTCTCACCGACCGCGGTGTTGAGATCGTCGGTACAGACTGTGCCGCTATCGACAGAGCAGAAAACCGCGACGCTTTCGAAAAGCTCCTCTCCGAGCTTGGTATTCCTCAGCCCAAGGGCCGCGCGGTAACCAAGATCGAGGACGGTATCGCGGCTGCGGCAGAGATCGGCTACCCCGTTCTCGTACGTCCCAGCTTCGTTCTCGGCGGACGCGCGATGCAGATCGTTGCAAACGAGGATCAGCTCCGCCACTACCTCAAAACGGCAGTTGAGATCGACGAGGACAAGCCCGTTCTCGTTGACAAGTATATCGAAGGTAAGGAAGTTGAGGTAGACGCTATCTGCGACGGACGTAACGTATTCGTTCCCGGCATCATGGAGCTTGTCGAGCGTACAGGCGTACACAGCGGTGACTCCATCAGCGTATATCCCTCCTTCAGCATTTCCAACAAGGTAAAGGGCACCATCCTCACCTACGCCAAGAAGCTTGGTATAGGTATCGGCATCGTCGGTCTTTACAACATTCAGTTCATCGTTGACAAGGACGAGAACGTATATATCATCGAGGTAAACCCCCGTTCATCAAGAACAGTTCCCTTCCTCTCCAAGGCGACAGGCTACAGCCTTGCTGACATCGCAACAGAGGTCATCATGGGCAAGAGCCTTAAGGAGCAGGGCATCTTCGATATCTACCCCGAGGAGAAGAAGCGTTGGTACGTAAAGGTTCCCGTATTCTCCTTCAACAAGCTCCGCGGACTTGACTCCTACCTCTCTCCCGAGATGAAGTCCACAGGTGAGGCAATCGGATACGACGACAAGATGAACAGAGCTTTCTATAAAGCGCTTCAGGCGGCAGGCACACACCTGCAGAATTACGGAACAGTCCTCGCTACCATCGCTGACCGCGATAAGGAAGAGGCTCTTCCCCTCATCCGCCGCTTCTACAACCTGGGCTTCAACATCCAGGCTACCGAGGGTACGGGTAAGTTCCTCAAGGAAAACGGCATCCGCACACACGTGCTCGGCAAGATAGGAGAGGGCAGCGAAGAGATTCCCGAGGCTCTCCGCCAGGGTCACATCGCGTACGTTATCAACACCCGTGACATCAACTCTCAGGGTCCCGTTTCCGACGGCTACGAGATCCGTTGTCTCGCAACAGACAATAACGTTACCATCTTCACGTCCCTTGACACTGTAAAGGTCCTTCTCGACGTACTTGAGGAGACAACGCTTACAATTTCTACGATCGACGCGTAAGAGTAAATAAATGAACCGTTGTAGGGAGGCTATTGATAAAGGAACCATCTCAAACGCCGAAGTTTCCTCGCTCGGCAAACCGAGCTCACCTCCTTGACTTATTCAAATCTTTTGTTGCCGCGCAACAAAAGATTTGAGGAGAAAAGAATTCTTTATCTCATACCATCATCCACCGCTACAGATGTACGAATAACAAATTCTTCTGTAGGGGAGGGGTCGCACTTCGCGAAGCGAATGTGCTCCTCCCGCAAACGGACGTTTTTTCCAATATAAACGGACGACCAATGGTCGCCCCTACAACGTCATTCATTTTAGTTTTAAATTTTCCATTTTCTAAAGTAGGGGCGTGCATCGCACGTCCGCAGCCACAATAACCGTAACCAGTCCACGCTCGGTTACCTTACAAAAATCCACACATAGAAAGGCACACAAACATGAAGCAAAGCCTTTTTGATATAATCGAAAACACCCCTCTCACCGACAGCGTAATGCGTATGCGTCTGAAGGGTGACACGTCCGAGATCACACGTCCCGGAACATTCGTAAACATAAAGCTTGACGGACTTTACCTCCGCCGACCCATATCCGTATGCGACGTGGAGGGCGATGTGCTTACCATTATTTACAAGGTGGTCGGTCACGGAACTGAGCAGATGCGCGACATGACAGGCGGAAAGCTTGACGTGCTGACAGGTCTCGGTAACGGATACGATACATCCAAATGCGAGGGCAACGCACTCCTTCTCGGAGGCGGCGTTGGCGTTCCTCCCCTTTATATGCTTGCCCGCAGACTTATCGCTGAAGGCAAGAAGGTACACGTAGTCCTCGGCTTCAACACGGCGTCCGAGGTATTTTACGAAAATGAGTTCCGCGCTCTCGGTGCTGACGTAACAGTTACCACCGCAGACGGAAGCCATGGTACACGCGGATTCGTTACAGCCGCTATGGCAGACGGCGAATACGACTATTTCTTCACATGCGGTCCCGAACCCATGCTGAAGGCAGTATACAAAGCATCCGCCACCTCAGGTCAGTTCAGCTTCGAGGAGAGAATGGGATGCGGCTTCGGCGCTTGCATGGGATGCTCCTGCAAGACCGTTACAGGCTACAAGAGAATCTGCAAGGACGGCCCCGTTCTTGAGAAGGAGGAAATACTGTGGGAAAACTGAGTGTAAACCTCTGCGGCATCGAGCTTGACAACCCCGTCATCCCCGCCAGCGGAACATTTGGCTTCGGCTATGAGTTCGCCGAGCTGTACGACATCAACGTTCTCGGTACCTTCTCCTTCAAGGGTACAACAAAGGACCGTCGCTTCGGCAACCCCACTCCCCGTATCGCCGAGTGCAGTATGGGTATGATCAACGCGGTAGGCCTTCAGAACCCGGGCGTTGACGCGGTCATCGCAGAAGAGCTTCCCCGCCTTGCAAAGTGCTTTGACAAAAAGGTAATGGCAAACGTCAGCGGTTTTTCCATCGAGGACTATGCTTATACCTGCGAGAAGATCGACAAATGCGATCAGGTCGGCTGGATCGAGGTAAACGTCAGCTGTCCCAACGTACACGGCGGCGGCATGAGCTTCGGTACGTCTCCCGAGGCGGCGGCTGAGGTGACCCGCGCTGTAAAGAGCGTGACCACAAAGCCCATCATTATCAAGCTCTCCCCCAACGTTACCGACATCGTAGCCATTGCAAAGGCTTGTGAGGAGGCAGGTGCAGACGGCATCAGCCTTATTAATACACTTCTCGGCATGAGGATAGACCTTAAGAAAAAAGCTCCCGTCATTGCAAACAAGATGGGCGGCTTCTCAGGTCCCGCTATCTTCCCCGTTGCCGTGCGTATGGTATATCAGGTGTCTCACGCTGTTGATATTCCCGTCATCGGTATGGGCGGCGTATCATCCGCTGAGGACGTAATTGAAATGATGATGGCAGGTGCTACGGCAGTCGAAGTAGGTGCGGCAAACCTTGTTGATCCCTACGCATGCCGCGATATCATCGCTGACCTTCCCCACGCAATGGAGAAGTACGGCATTGAAAACCTCTCCGACATCATCGGAGCGGTGAAATAAAAAGTGAAGAGTGAAAAGGTTCGGTAAATTTTCGCACGCGAAAATTGATTTTATCAAAAAGTGCGAATATACCGTGTATGTTCCATATTCTTTATTCTTTATCATCACTCCACGGTTACGAATGGACGAACCCCAACCGTTGTAGGGGATGGATACAGCATTTCGCGAAACGAAATGCGACCTCCGCAATCGAACGTTTCCACCTGAATAAACAGGCTGCAATTTGCCTTCTCCGGTGGGAGAAGGTGTCATACCGCCGCCGGGAGGTATGACGGATGAGGTGACTCCCTAAAACGAACGGATTCATCTCAACGTAAACGGACGCGCCATGCGCGCCCCTACGATCATTCATAATTTTAATCCTACATAAGGAGAAATAACAATGGGAAAAGACGTAATCGTTGCTTGTGACTTTGCAAGCGCAGAACAGGTATTTGATTTTCTTGATAAATTCGAAGGCAGAAAGCCTTTTGTAAAGATCGGTATGGAGCTTTTCTATGCTGAGGGTCCCTCCATCGTCCGCGAGATCAAGCGCCGCGGCCACAAGATCTTCCTCGACTTAAAGCTTCACGATATCCCCAACACAGTTAAAAAGTCTATGGCAGTTCTCTCCCGCCTTGACGTTGATATGACAAACCTCCACGCAGGCGGTACAGTTCGCATGATGGAGGGCGCTCTTGAGGGTCTTACACGTCCCGACGGCACACGTCCCATCCTCATCGCAGTAACTCAGCTCACATCCACCGACCAGGAGGCAATGGAAAACGACCTCCTTATCAAGGAGCCTATCGCTGACGTAGTTATGCACTATGCGGCAAACGCAAAGCGCGCAGGTCTTGACGGCGTAGTTTGCTCTCCCCTTGAGGCAGGCAAGGTACACGACAGATGCGGTGACAGCTTCATCACAGTTACTCCCGGCGTAAGATTTGCTGACGGCGACATCGGCGACCAGAAGAGAGTTATGACTCCCGCTGAGGCTAAAAAGATCGGCTCAGACTACATCGTTGTTGGCAGACCCATCACAGCTGCCGCTGACCCCGTTGCCGCATACGAAAGATGCGTAGCGGAATTCGTTGACTGATAACAGCAGCTTCAGCTCCCCCAAGTAATCCCCAAGATCCCGCCTGACGCAGGGCGGAGAAAGGCAGGCCACGTATGAAATACACCTATCTCGACCGTAAGTTTGAGTTTTCACCCCGCGCAAAGCAGGCGCTTGAGGATTCCCTTACGTTCTTCCACGGATGGGACGACCGCGAGGAGACCTTCACAGGTCCCGACTTCGACGGCAAGACGCCATTCCTCGACGTGTTCGAGGAAATGCCCGACGCTCCCTACTCCGAGTGTCTCGCTCACGGTATCGTAAGAAGCTGGACCACGTCCGAGATAACGGTACGCCCCTACGAGGTGATCGTCGGAAACTACCGTCCCCTCCGTCGCTTCAGTGAGCATTATTCCTTCGGTATATCCGATTGGGACGATATGCTCGACTACCATGACCACGGTAACCTTGCGATGCGTGACTCCATCCAAAAGAGAGTCGACGCGCTTCAGGGCAGAATGTGGCCCGCCACAATTGATATAATGCACGAGGAGGGAGACCGCATCCTCGGAGAAGAGGTGTACCGCCGCGGCTGGAGCGCCGGTCTTGGCGGATGCGGAGGCTATCAGGGACACACCGTCCCCGGCTACCCTACCCTTCTTGAATACGGCATCGACGGACTTTTGGACCGTATCTCCTCATACGAGGCAAACACAACAGACGAGGGTAAGCTTGAGTTTTACAAGGCACAGAGGATAATCCTCGAGGGTCTTTCCGCCTACGCCATGCTACATGCTGATGCTGCAAGAAGTCTTGCAGAGGCTGAGGCAGACCAATGGCAGAGGGCAAGATACCTGCTCATCGCGGAAAACTGCGAAAGCGTTGCCCATAAGGCGCCCGAGACCTTACTTGAGGCTGTACAGCTCAAGTGGTTCTTCGGTCTTTGGGACTGGGTAGACTGCTTCGGCAGACTTGACCAGACACTCTACCCCTTCTATATCGCAAGTGACGACAGCGCTGTCTCACGTGAGGACATCATGTGCGACTTCCTCACCAAGCTCCGCCGTCACGGAAGCCACAACGTCACCCTCGGCGGCGTTATCCCCAAAACGGGAAAGGATGCCGCAAACGAGCTTACTTATCTTATACTTCAAATACTCCGCACGGCACACGACGTGCATCCCCGTATTTCCCTTCGTATCCACGACGACTCTCCCGCAGAGCTTCTTGACCTTCTCGTCAAAATGTGGAGCGAGGGCATGAGCGACCCCACTATCGTCAGCGACACTCTTGTGATCGACGGCCTCCGTCGCTACGGCGTTTCCCTCGTTGACGCGAGAGACTACACCATGCTTGGCTGTCAGGAGATTGAGATCCCCGGCAAGAGCAACTTCGGCTGTGAGGACGGCACATTTAACTTAGCAAAGGTGCTTGAATACGCGCTGAACGACGGATATGACGTAAAAACAGGCATCCGCGTAGGGCTTCCCACAGGACCTCTCACCGACTTCAAGTCGGTGGAGGAGGTGTGGGACGCATTCGTACAACAGCTGAGACACGTTACCCCCACCTTCCTGCATCTTTGCGACGTAGGACAGACGGTACGTGACCGTAACCTCGCCAAGCTTGTAAAATCAGTCATCACCGATGACTGCACCGCCCGCGGCATCAATCAGGATGCAGGCGGCGCGAAATATAATTACGGCGTTATCGAGACCGCAGGTCTTGCAGTTGTTGCAGACTCCTTTGCCGCCCTTGAGTCCCTCGTCTTCTGCGACGAGCCCAAGGTAAGCCTTCGTGAGCTTGCGTCGGCAATGGCGAAAAACTACGAGGGATACGACGAGCTTCGCGCTATCCTTCTTGATGCACCTAAGTTCGGCAACGACATAGACAGCGTCGACCGCTGGGCTACCCGAACCCTTCAGCTGTTCTGGGGCGACCTTGCAGGCTACCGCTCAATTCGCGGCGGCGCGTATATGGGAGCCTGCTCACTTCAGGGAGGCGGACGCGGCTTTGGTAATCAGACATGGGCGCTTCCCGACGGTCACCGTATGGGAGATCCCCTCGGAAACACCATCGGTCCCCGTACCGGCGCCGACAAAATGGGACTTACCGCAATGCTGAACTCCATAATGAAGCTTCCCCTTCATCTCGGACTTGGCGGCACCACGGTAAACACCCGTATCCCCATCACATCCACCGCAAGCGAGGAGCAGAGAGCAAAGATCGCAGGCGTTGTCCGCACATACATGAAGCACGGCGGACAAATGGCGCAGATAACCACCGCCACCCTTGAGGATCTGATCGATGCAAAGGCGCACCCCCACGATCACTTTGACCTGATCGTTCGAGTGGGAGGCTTCAGCAACCGCTTCGTGGAGCTTATCCCCGAGTCGCAGGACGAGATGATCGCCCGATTCGCAGGTGACGGCGGCGCAATCTGACAAAACGTAAAAAATCAACTTTATATAAATGGAGGCAAACATGGAAAGCTACAAGAGAGAATTTATTGAATTTCTTCAGAGCGCAGGCGTTCTGAAATTCGGTGACTTCACCGCGAAGAGCGGCAGAAAGATCCCCTACTTCATCAACGCAGGCGAGATCAAGACAGGCGACCAGATCTCCCGTCTCGGTGAGTTCTACGCTAAGGCATATTTCGACAAAATAGGCGACAAGAGATGCGTTCTTTACGGACCTGCTTACAAGGGTATTCCGATCGCAGTTTCCGCTGCAGGCGCACTTTCAAGAAGCGGACTTGACGTACCCTTCTTCTTCAACCGCAAGGAAGCCAAGGACCACGGCGAAGGCGGCGTATTCGTAGGCTACGTTCCCAAGGCGGGCGAGGACATCGTTATCGTTGAGGACGTAATCACAGCAGGTACGGCTATCCGCGAGAGCATGGAGATCCTCGCTCCCCTTACCGAGTGCAAGGTAGCTGCAACCTTCGTTATGGTTGACAGAAAGGAAAAGGGCAAGGGCGAAAAGAGCGCTATGCAGGAGGTTGCTGACGAGTTCGGCTTCCCCGTATATTCTGTAGTTGACGTTTACGATATCATCGAATTCCTTGAGGAGGACGAGGCTAACCGCGAAAACGTTGACCGCATCAAAAAATATCTTGAAGTAAACGGAGCAAAAGCATGAAGAGCCTCATAGATATACTTGATCTTTCCACCGAAGAGATCGATTCTCTTGTGGACACAGCCCTCGATATTATAGCGAGCCCTGCAAAATATGCGGAAAAATGCCGCGGCAAGAAGCTTGCAACACTTTTCTTCGAGCCCTCCACCCGCACCCGTCTCAGCTTTGAGGCGGCTATGATGGAGCTTGGCGGTAACGTTATCGGTTTTTCCGAGGCGTCCAGCTCATCCGCCACAAAGGGCGAGAGCGTAGCAGACACCGCAAAGGTCATCAGCTGCTATGCGGACATCATCGCAATGCGCCACCCCAAGGAGGGCGCGCCCCTGGTTGCATCCATGAACGCATCCATCCCCGTTATCAATGCAGGTGACGGCGGACATAACCACCCCACACAGACTCTTGCCGATCTTCTCACCATCAGACGTGAGAAGGGTCATTTCGACAACCTTACCGTCGGCTTCTGCGGTGACCTTAAATTCGGCAGAACCGTACATTCACTTATAAACGCACTTTCACGTTACACAGGAGTGAAGTTCGTACTCATCTCTCCCGATGAGCTTAAGCTTCCCGGTTACGTCATCCGCGACGTTATCGAGAAAAACGGTCTTCCCTATGTGGAAACACGCAGCCTTGAAGAGGTAATGCCGGAGCTTGATATACTCTACATGACGAGAGTACAGGGCGAGAGATTCTTCAGCGAGGAGGAATATCTCCGTCTGCGCGACAGCTACATCCTTGACACGGAAAAGCTGAAGGGCGCAAAGGAGGACTTAGTTATCATGCATCCCCTGCCCCGCGTAAACGAGATCTCCGTAGCTGTGGACCGTGACCCCAGAGCCTGCTACTTCAAGCAGGTGCTTAACGGCAAGTACGTACGCATGGCGCTTATCCTTAAGCTTCTCACCGAAGCAGGTACTATTTGAGGGAGGGCATCACAATGAAGATCGATTCTATCAACAACGGTATCGTTATCGACCACATCACAGCAGGCCGCGGCATGGAGCTGTACAGACTTTTAGGACTTGACAGTCTTGACTGCTCCGTTGCACTCATCAGAAACACCGCAAGCCGCAAGATGGGCAAAAAGGATATCATCAAAATAGACGCCGACATTCCCGTAAGCTTTGACGTTATCGGCTACGTGGATCCGGGCATCACCGTCAACGTTATCCGCGGAGGTGTGATCGCCGAGAAGCGCACCATTGAGCTTCCCGCAACGCTGACGGGTGTGATAAAGTGTAAGAACCCCCGTTGCATCACAACGGTTGAACAGGAGCTTGACCACGTGTTCAAGCTGGTAGACCGTGAAACAAAGACATACCGCTGTATCTACTGCGAAGCAAAAGCTGAATAACAACAAGGAGAATATAGAAAAAATGGCAATTTTCATCAACGAACCTTCACATACCTTTAACGAATACCTTCTCATCCCCGGCTACTCCTCCAGCGAGTGCATCCCCGCAAACGTAAGCCTCAAGACTCCCCTTGTAAAGTACAAGAAGGGCGAGGAAAGTGCTATTACCATGAACATTCCCATGGTTTCCGCTATCATGCAGTCCGTATCCGGTGACAGACTTGCAGTAGCTCTCGCAACAGAGGGCGGCGTATCCTTCATCTACGGCTCCCAGACTATCGCTGACGAGGCTGCAATGGTAAGCCGCGCTAAGAACTTCAAGGCAGGCTTTGTTGTAAGCGGCTCCAACGTAACTCCCGACGCTACTCTTGCCAATATCGTTGCTCTCAAGGAGCAGAACGGTTACTCTACAGTTGCCGTTACATCCGACGGAAGCGCTAACGGGAAGCTTCTCGGTATCGTAACAGGCAGAGATTACAGAGTAAGCAGAATGGATATGTCAACTAAGGTATCCGAGTTCATGACTCCCCTTGAAAAGCTTATCACCGCTCCCGAGGGTACAACTCTCAAGGTTGCAAACGACATTATCTGGGACAACAAGCTCAACTCTCTTCCCATCGTTGACGCTGAGGGTAATCTCTGCTACTTCGTATTCCGCAAGGACTACGACATGCACAAGCAGAACCCCAACGAGCTTCTCGACTCTAACAAGAGATACGTTGTAGGCGCAGGTATCAACACCCGTGACTACGCTGAGCGTGTTCCCGCACTCGTTGAGGCAGGTGCAGACGTTCTCTGTATCGACTCCTCCGAGGGATTCTCTGAGTGGCAGAAGCTCACCATCG
>JAFSGU010000084.1 GCA_017440665.1 Clostridia bacterium | reverse complement strand
TCCTTTTCTTTTGCGAGAAACGGGACTTGAACCCGTACGGTGTGAACCACACGCCCCTCAAACGTGCGCGTCTGCCAGTTCCGCCACTCTCGCGTATTTGTTTTTGTGTCCTTGTCTCTCGGACGTGTTACATTATACTACAGGTGATTTCATTTGTCAATACCTTTTTTCAAAAAAAATAAGATTTTTTTAATTTATTTTTCCATTGATTTTTTTGCGCGTTCAGTATATAATAAAATAGTAAATAATCATAATTTGTCGCAACGTGTTGCGGCGGAACGGAGTTTTATAATGAAGAAGTTTTTTGAAGAATTCAAAGCCTTTATTGCAAAAGGCAACGTTATCGACATGGCGGTAGCCGTTGTGATCGGCGGCGCGTTCGGTAAGATCGTTACAAGCCTTGTTAACGACATCATCATGCCCCTCATCGGCCTTATCTCCGGCGGCGTTAACGTAGCTGGACTTAAGTGGGTATTCACTGAGGCTGTTCTTGATCCCGCTACGGGCGAGATCCTCACTCCCGAGGCAGCTCTTACATACGGTGTGTTTATCCAGACCGTTATCGACTTCCTCCTTATCGCGCTTTCCATCTTCGTATTCCTCAAGCTCATCCTTGCAGCTAAGGACAAGATCACCAAGAAGGAAGAAGAGCCCGCAGAGGAAGCTCCCGCAGAAGAGCCCAAGGAGACCACAGAGGACATCCTCGCTGAGATCCGCGACCTTCTCAAGGCAAAGAACGACAATGAGTAATTAAACAGGAAAACAGCTCTCCGTCATGGAGGGCTGTTTTTTTGTGGTTCCGTCTTTTTCGCGAAAAAGCGGAATTGTGTACAATATTCAGGAAGATGTGTTCGCAGAAACGAAGCCGCGGGGTTGGTGCAAGGCGGTTGTTTTCGGGAGGTGCGTGTTGTTTGCGGCGGGAGCAAGCCCCCGCCCTACATGGGTTGGATGTGGGCGTTTTGTGGTAGCCGTATGGATGGATCGGGACATCGCCGTCTTGCGTACGGCAACGTTTCCCCTTGTCAAGAGGTAAGTGAAAAGAAAAGTCAACAAAAGTTTCTGCGCTTTTTTGAGCATCTTGCCGAAAAAACCAAATATGCTCAATATCTTGAGAAATACTCTTGACACGGGCACAATATCTTGTTATAATAATCTTGCTCGCGAGAAAACGGGACACAATATATTGTGTCTCGCTCGTGAATATTTACAATATATAGGAACCAAATTAAGCAAAGGAACGGGCAAAGATATGAAGATAATCAAGAGAAGCGGTGCAGAGGTCACCTTTGACCCCGATAAGATAATCATCGCTATAACAAAAGCAAATGACAGCGTTGTTCCCAGCGAAAGAATGACTCCCATACAGATCAAGAGAATCGCAGAGGACGTTGAGATGGCGGCTTCCGGTATGAACCGCTCCCTCAGCGTGGAGGAGATCCAGGACATGGTCGAGGATCAGATCATGAACCAGAGAGCCTTCGAGGTAGCACGCCGCTACATCACCTACCGCTATTCAAGAGCTCTCGTTCGTAAGTCCAACACGACAGACGAACAGATCCTCAGCCTCATCGAGTGCAACAACGAGGAGGTTAAGCAGGAGAACTCCAACAAGAACCCCACCGTCAACAGCGTTCAGCGTGACTACATGGCAGGTGAGGTCAGCAAGGACATTACAAAACGTCTTCTCCTCCCCCGCGAGATCGTCGACGCACACGAGCAGGGCATCATCCACTTCCACGATGCCGACTACTTCGCTCAGCATATGCACAACTGCGACCTTGTAAACCTTGAGGACATGCTTCAGAACGGCACCGTTATCAGCGGTACCCTCATCGAGAAGCCTCACAGCTTCAGCACAGCCTGTAACATCGCAACACAGATCATCGCGCAGGTCGCATCCTGCCAGTACGGCGGACAGAGCATCAGCCTTACCCACCTTGCCCCCTTCGTTGACGTAAGCCGTCAGAAGATCCGCGCGCAGGTGGAAATTGAAATGGCTGACATCCCCGGTGCCACCGAGGCTGATATTGCGAGAATTACCGAAAAGCGTCTCCTTGAAGAGATCAAGAGCGGTATCCAGACCATCCAGTATCAGGTCGTTACCCTTATGACCACCAACGGTCAGGCTCCCTTCGTTACCGTGTTCATGTACCTGAACGAGGCTAAGGACGAAAAAGAAAAGGCTGACCTTGCCCTCATCATCGAGGAGACTCTCAGACAGCGCTATCGCGGTGTTAAGAATGAGAAGGGCGTGTGGATCACACCCGCATTCCCCAAGCTCATCTACGTTCTTGAAGAGGACAACATCCACGAGGACAGCAAGTACTACTACCTTACAAAGCTTGCGGCAAGCTGTACCGCAAAGCGCATGGTTCCCGACTACATCTCCGAGAAGATCATGCTTCAGAACAAGATCGACAAGAACGGCGAGGGTCACTGCTACACCTGCATGGGCTGCCGCAGCTTCCTTACCCCCTTCGTTGACGAGAACGGCAAGCCTAAGTACTACGGACGCTTCAACCAGGGCGTTGTTACCATAAACCTTGTTGATATCGGTCTTTCCGCCGATGGTAATATCGATATGTTCTGGAAGATATTCGACGACCGTATGGAGCTTTGCCACAGAGCACTCCAGTGCCGTCACGAGCGTCTCACAGGCACCCTTTCCGACGCGGCTCCCATCCTTTGGCAGCACGGCGCTCTTCTCAGACTTGAAAAGGGCGAGACTATCGACAAGTACCTCCACGGTGGATATTCCACACTTTCTCTCGGCTACGCAGGTCTTTGGGAGTGCGTATACGCGCTTTCCGGCAAGAAGCTCACCGAGCCCGAGGGCGAAGCACTGGGTCTTGAGATCATGCGTAAGCTCAACGAGTACACCGCTAAGTGGAAGGCCGCTGAAAACATCGACTACTCCCTCTACGGCACACCTCTCGAGAGCACTACCTACAAGTTTGCAAAGTGCCTCCAGAACCGCTTCGGTACTGTAAAGGGCGTTACCGATAAGAACTACATCACCAACAGCTACCACATCCACGTTACCGAGGAGATCGACGCTTTTGATAAGCTGGCTCTTGAAGCTAAGTTCCAGGCGCTCTCTCCCGGAGGAGCTATCTCCTACGTTGAGGTACCCAATATGCAGAACAACCTTGACGCTGTTCTCTCCGTTATGAAGTTTATCTACGACAACATCATGTACGCAGAGCTTAACACCAAGAGCGACTTCTGTCAGGAGTGCGGATACGACGGCGAGATCGAGATCCGCGAGGACGAGGACGGCAAGCTGGTATGGACCTGCCCCAACTGCGGCAACACAGATCAGTCCAAGATGAACGTTGCCCGCCGCACCTGCGGTTACATCGGTACACAGTATTGGAACCAGGGCAGAACGCAGGAGATCAAGGAGAGAGTTCTCCACCTGTAAGTCATGAATTACGCTACTATCAAGAAAAACGATATTGCCAACGGCCCCGGTGTGCGCGTGTCCCTGTTCGTCAGCGGATGCCGCCACCGCTGCCCCGGCTGCTTCAACCGTGAGGCGTGGGATTTTAACTACGGCGCACCGTTTACGCGTGACGTCGAAGATGATATCATCGCCGCGGCAAAGCCATCCTACGTCACGGGACTGACCCTTCTTGGGGGCGAGCCCTTCGAGCCCGAGAATCAGGCTCCGCTTGTGGATTTCGTAAAGCGTTTCCGCGAAGCAAACCCCACCAAAACCGTTTGGTGCTACACCGGATTCCTATTCGAGGATATTCTGGCAGGCAAGGTGGGAGATCCCAAAACCTCATCTGAGCTTCTGTCCCTCATCGACACCCTCGTTGACGGACGCTTCGTTGCTGAACTGAAGGACCTTTCTCTTATGTTCCGCGGTTCGTCCAACCAGAGGATATTAGACGTTCGCCGTTCAAAAGAGGCGGGCAAGGCGGTCATCATGGATGGAACGTGGGAAAGACGTATGGGCAGCGGTAATATCGAAGACAGCATATAAAAAGCTCCGTCTTTTGTCATTTGACAAAGGGCGGACAGACCGCTGACAAAGGTTTTGCACTGTCAAACTGACAAAAAGTTTTGATCGACCTTTTTTAAAAGGTCGCGGGATCCAAGGGCGGAGCCCGTGGTCGCCCTCCGCAGAGGGCGAAATTCCCCTTATTCGTCCAAAAAGCGGTCCGCAGACCGCGCATCCCCTTAACTTGGGATTAACACTTTGTATAATTTGACAAACCCTGTGCTAAAACACAGGGCTTGTCAGTAGTCTGACCGCCTTATGTCATTTGACATAGGGCGGATTTTTTTGTTTGTGGGTGACACGAACTTCGTGCACCAACCCTACGGCTACTCGCCCAAAACGTACGTTTAAACATGCCTTCTCCGGCGGGTAGCGAAGCGGCGACACGGTAGTGAATGACAACCTTAAACGGTTGTCAGAGCCGTGGCGTGACCGAGCCCGCAGGCGAGACAAGGTGGCGACACGCCGAAAGGTGTGGCGACGGATGAGGAGTCAGCAAACGTTTACAGCAAAACAAAACGGCGGGACATAAACCCCCGCCCTACAAAATATAATAACCTCTACCTTACGACTGTAACACCAAACTTCAATTATACCGTGCCTATAAATACGCGCTTGTTTTTTTCACCGAACTGTGCTATAATAAACTTACTAACCATTACCACAATGCGCCGCAGAGTGCAAAGAAACGGAGAATATCATGAACGGAGCTTACAAAACAGACCTGCACTGCCACACGTCGGAAATGAGCGGCTGCGCCAAGGAAAACGCGGCGGACACCATCAACAAGTACGTTGAACACGGCTACACCTCTCTCGTTATCACCAACCATTGTGAAAACACCCGTATCCACGCGCCTCTTGATTACCGCTACAGATACGACTCCTACGAGGAGCTTATAAACAAGATATACGATGCTATCGACTATATCAGAGAGGTTGCGGGAGACAGACTGTACATCCTTTCGGGCTTTGAGCTTTGCAACAGCGAGACAGAGAACGATTACCTCATCTACGGTCTCACAAGAGAGCAGGCTCTCGGCTTTGACCTTTGCTTCTCAAAAATGGAAGAGGTCAGCCGTTACGTAAGAGAGTGCGGCGGCGTTATCATACAGGCACACCCCATGAGAATGGATATGACTCTAGTCCATCCCGAGCTGGTGGACGGATACGAGATATACAACAGCAGTAAAAACTGGCTGTACGTAAACAATATGGCTGCCCTTTGGGTGCAGATCACAGGCGGGGACGGAAAGATCCTCACCGCAGGCAACGACCACCACAATCCGAAGGATATTCCCACGGCGGGAATTTTGACAAACAAACCCATCACGAACGACGCAGAGCTTATCCGCGTGCTCAAGGAAAAGGATTTTCTTATCTTCCACGGCACCAAGATGAACTGCGGCGACTGACGGAAAAGAGTATAATATAAAAGAGGACGTTATGGCAAACATGAAAGTAAACGTTAAGAAGCTGAGAGAGGGAGCGGCTCTCCCCACCTACGGCTCAGCAAGCGCGGCGGGAGCCGACCTTTACGCCTGCACGGGCGAGAGTGTTACCATCGCACCCGGAGAGACGAAATTCATACCCACGGGCATAGCAGTGGAGATACCCGAGGGATATGCGGGATTTATATATGCCAGAAGCGGCATCGCCTGCAAGAGAGGCCTTGCTCCCGCAAATAAGGTAGGCGTTATCGACTCCGACTACAGAGGCGAGGTCATGGTAGCGCTTCACAATCACGGTACGGCTGACGCTTCCATCGACGACGGTGAGAGAGTGGCACAGCTTGTGATCGCCCCCTATCTGACCGTAGATTTCACCGAGGCAGACGAGCTTTGCGACACGGTACGCGGCGAGGGCGGCTTCGGCTCAACGGGAAAGAAATAAGATGACGGCAGAAAAACGGACGGCGGGAAAACGCGCGTCCGTTTTTAAATTGAAAATTGAAAATGGAAAATTGCGGACTAAGAGCGGTTTTGCTTGGAAAGAGGATACGCTTTGTGTGTAGCTATGGGTGATGCGGAGCAGAACACAATGAAGGCTCTGTCAGTAGATTTTTACTGAAAAATCAAAGAAACTCGCAATACCCTTGCGTCGCTTGCCACCGTGTGTTATAATTGATCTGTAAAGATCATGATAAAGGACGAAACCAACATGAGTATCATAAACGAAGACTTTCTTTTGAAAAATAAAACAGCAAGAACACTTTATCATACCTTCGCTAAGGACTTGCCTATCATCGACTACCACTGTCACCTCTCACCGAAAATGATTGCAGAGGACTATAGATTCAAAAACGCTTGCGAGCTGTTCCTCGGCGGAGACCACTATAAGTGGCGTCAGATGCGCACCATGGGTATCGACGAGGAATATATAACGGGCAGCGGCGAGGACTTTGAAAAGTGGAAGCGCTTTGCGGGTATCATGCCGTACCTTATCGGCAATCCCCTGTATCACTGGACTCACCTTGAGCTGAAAAGATATTTCGGTGTGGACGCACTACTTTCGGAGGATACGGCAGAGGAGATCTGGGACACCGTGAACGAAAAGCTTGCGCAGGACGGCTTTTCATGCCGCGGACTTATCAGAAGATCCGGGGTGGAGGTCATCTGCACCACTGACGATCCCTATGACGATCTTTCCTATCATAAACAGCTGAAGGGGTTTGAAACCAAGGTCGTCCCTGCCTTCCGTCCGAGACTTGACAGTATAAACGTCGACATTACCGAAAGAATGGACTATTTTCACGAGAACGGCTGCCGTCTGTCCGACCACGCAGTTGATAAAATGGACGGTGACGTTGTTGAAAAGCTCATATACTTAGGCAAGGAATACGCCAAACGAGGATGGGTGTGGCAGCTTCACATAGGTGCGCTGAGAAACAATAACACCCGAATGTTTCAAAAGCTGGGTGCCGACACGGGCTTTGACTCAGTAAACGATTTTGAAATCGCCGAGGACCTTTCGCGTATATTCGATGAGCTTGACAGCATTGACTCCCTTCCCAAAACCGTTATCTACGGTCTGAATCCAAAGGATAATTACGTGATCGGAACGATGATCGGTAATTTCCAGCGTGGTCCCGCAAGGGGAAAGATACAGTATGGCTCGGGTTGGTGGTTTAACGACAATAAGGACGGAATGGAAAGTCAGATGAAGGCTCTCGCAAATCTCGGTTGCCTCGGAACGTTTATCGGTATGCTCACAGACTCGCGCAGCTTCGTATCATATACGAGACACGAATATTTCAGAAGAATACTTTGTAACCTTCTCGGAGAATGGGTGGAAAACGATGAGTATCCTGCCGATATGGATATGCTTGAGAAGATCGTAAAAGGTATTTGCTACGAAAACGCAAGAGATTATTTCGATTTTTGATAATTGAATAGGCGGTACGAAGGGATTCCCTTATGGGGGTCCCTTGATTTTTACGGAAAAGTCGGTGGCACGGCGAGGGGAAGGTTCATGGGAATGAAGAATGAAGAATGAAGAATGAAGAAATTCGGAATATTTGCTACGCAAATGAATTTTATTTAAATATGGGAAGGTTGTTTCGGCGGAAGCTGTGGGGTGTGGAGGTGTTTGTTTTCGGGAGGGGGGAACCCCTCCCCTACGGCGGTTGTGGGCGTTCATCCGTAACCGCATGCTTGGTGCGGGACGTTTTTTCGTTGTAGGGGAGGATATTATCCTCCCGCCGTGGGAATGGTGCGGGGCGTTTGTTTTCGGACGACCAATGGTCGCCCCTACATGGTTTGGAGTTGTTCATTCATACGCATCCATGGGGATGGTGGGTTGTTCGGATGCGGGATGTATCGTTTGCTTTGCAAACAGTGGCGCCATCCCCTACGGTGGTAAATGGAGTTTAGACGGTAGCCATAGAGACAGTGCGAGATATTTGTTTGCGGGCGCACACAGTGACGCCCCTACGGGTATAGATTTAAGTTTATCCGTAGCCATGAATAGATAAACCTGGGATTACATCCACCGATGTCCGATCGCGTTGGTGCGGGAGGGAATCGGTCTGCCGAGGTAAATCCCCATTTCGTCAACGGGGCGAAGCGGCAATGTGTCGCAGACCGCCGCGCGGATGCTTGGACATCGGAGGGGGGCAAATGCACCCCCTACTTCCGCACAGCGGAAGTAGGGGGAACGCCCCGATGGAGTGCGTAAGCACTCGCCTGTTTCCGCGTAGCGGAATACAGTGGAGGCATTTTTTGGTTCCGTCTTTTTCGCGAAAAAGCGGAATAGTATACGATGGGTAGAGTGGTGTGTTCGCAGTGACGAAGGTAGCCGTAGGGGTAGTACGAGGCGCTCAGTTTTCTCCTCATCCGTCAGCCATTCGGCTGCCACCTTCTCCGCTGGAGAAGGCTTATGGGGGGGCGAACGTGATGTACACGCATGGAGTGCGAGACGCACGTTTTCGGGCCGGCACACAGGCGCGGCCCCTACAGATGTATTTGTAGTTTCAGCAGTAGCCGTATGGGTGGTGCGAATCGTTCGTTCGCTGGCGGTCGCATTTCGTTTCGCGAAATGCTGTATCCATCCCCTACGACGGGTGGGGATGTTCGCACTTCATATTTCCCGTAAAGGAAATGCTTCATGTTCTTCAGCGAAGAACGCTTCATTTTTCCCTTTCCTGCGGCGGGGTGCGATTTTTCATTAGTCCCCCTGCCGTCTTTCGTTAATATGATGCAAATTATATATATAAATAAGGAATAAAATGTACAATAAAATTTTCCGCTTCCTATTGACACTTTTACCCCTCCCGTGTTATAATTATTTTACCTCGTGAGGAGGGTTCTTTTTTTGTGCCCTCTTTTCCCTGCCACATAACCGTATGGCAGAGAATATGTCCGCCGAGGGAGGTACGCTGCCGATTGACGTCGGCAATTTCTATGGGGAAACCCAAAATCTATCAGGAGGTGCCGAAATGAGAGTTAAGATCACTCTTGCTTGCAGCGAATGCAAGCAGCGCAATTACGAATCCAAGAAGAACAAGAAGAATGACCCCGACAGACTTGAGCTCAACAAGTACTGCCGTTTCTGCAAGAAGCACACCTTGCACAAGGAAACAAAGTAATTCAGCTTTGGCTGAGCACGTGGTAACACGTATTTTATGTAAAGGTAGGGTCATCTATAATGGCTGAAAAAGAAAACAAGGTAAAATCTGACCGTCCGTCTGTATTTTCCAGAATCGGCGCATGGTTCAGAGCTCTTCGTACAGAAGCGAAGAAGGTATCCTGGGCGAGTGCTGAGTCTGTTCGCAAGAACACTCTCATCGTAATCGTTTGTGTTGTTCTTATCAGTGCTGCGATCGGTGTTGTGGATTACCTGCTTGAGGGTACTATCATCGGTCTGAACAGACTTATCTGGTGATAATCCATGAGTGATATCAACGAGATGAACGAAGGTCTGCGCTGGTACGTGGCGCACACCTATTCCGGATACGAAAACAAAGTAAAAATGAATCTGGAAAAGATCGTGGAGAACAGAAAGCTCGGACATCTTATCTCCGAGATCTACATTCCCACGGAGACCATTGTCGAGGCAGACGGCGGTAAGGAAAAGGAGATCGAAAGCAAGATCTTCCCCGCATACGTGCTTATCAAGATGGTCATGACTGACGAAAGCTGGCACGTTGTAAGAAATATACGCGGTGTTACAGGCTTCGTTGGCCCCGGAAGTAAACCCGTTCCCCTTTCGGACGAAGAGGTTGCGGCGCTTATATCCGAGGAAAACAAGGTTACCGAGGTTTCCCTCATTGAGCTTGGAGATACCGTCACTATCATCGACGGTCCTTTCGAAGGCTTCTCAGGAAAGCTTACGGAGATCCATTCCGACGTAGACGAGGTTACGGTTACGGTTTCTACAGTTGGTAAAGACATGCCTATCAGACTCGAAAAGAAGCTGGTACGCAAGGCTGCCGAAAACTGAGTTTTTCGGTAAAAGGGTCACGTGTGCGCCCGAATGCACACAAGTGGGAGGGAGAAAATTTTTTAGTCTCCCGTCATAAACCACATATGGAGGTATTTTGCAATGGCAAAGAAAATTATCGGCTATGTTAAGCTTCAGCTTCCCGCAGGTAAGGCTACTCCTCAGCCTCCTGTAGGTCCCGCACTTGGTCAGTACGGTGTAACCATCATCAACTTCACCAAGGAATTTAACGAGAGAACCAAGAACGACATCGGTCTTATCATCCCCGTAGTTATCACAATCTACGCTGACCGTTCCTTCTCTTTCATCACTAAGACTCCTCCCGCACCCGTTCTTCTTAAGAAGGCTTGCGGCATTGAGAGCGCATCCGCTGTTCCCAACAAGACAAAGGTAGCTAAGGTTACCAAGGAGCAGGTTCGCCAGATCGCTGAGACCAAGATGAAGGACCTCAACGCAGGCTCCATCGAGGCTGCTATGAGCATGATCGCAGGTACCGCACGTTCTATGGGTATCGTTGTTGAGGACTAAGGAGGAATTCGAAGATGAGCAAGAAATATATTGACAGCGTAAAGCTGATCGAAAAGAACAAGATGTATGATCCCGAGGAGGCTCTCGCACTCGTTTGCCAGACTTCCAAGGCTAAGTTTGACGAGACAGTTGAGCTTCACGTTCGTCTCGGTGTTGACTCCCGTCACGCTGACCAGCAGGTTCGTGGTGCTATCGTTCTCCCCAACGGTACAGGTAAGTCCGTTAAGGTTCTCGTATTCGCTAAGGGCGACCGCGCTACCGCTGCTAAGGAAGCAGGCGCTGAGTACGTAGGTGACGTTGATCTCGTTGAGAAGATCACCAAGGAAAACTGGTTTGACTTCGACGTTGTTATCGCAACTCCCGACATGATGGCTACTATCGGTCGTCTCGGTCGTGTTCTCGGTCCTAAGGGTCTTATGCCTAACCCCAAGGCAGGTACAGTTACTATGGATGTTGCTAAGGCTGTTACAGAGGCTAAGGCAGGTAAGATCGAGTACCGTCTCGACAAGACCAACATCATCCACTGCCCCATCGGTAAGGCTTCCTTCGGTGCAGAGAAGCTTCTCGAAAACTTCGAAACTCTCATGAGCGCTATCATCAAGGCTAAGCCCGCTGCTGCTAAGGGTCAGTACATCAAGAGCTGCACCGTAGCTTCCACAATGGGCCCCGGCGTTAAGGTTAACAGCGCTAAGATCGGCTAAGTTTAACTTATTCAGCTTAACCTGACACTTAAAAAGTCTGCCGCAATAAAATGCAGCAGACTTTTTTTGTTTTACCTGTATGATCCCGAAAACCTCACCAAAGCGTTCATGCCTGTTTCATATTATATAATATGAAGATTCCCCGTCGGATACCCCATAAAACTTCACAAATCCCTTCTGTTAGTGT
>JAFSGU010000083.1 GCA_017440665.1 Clostridia bacterium | reverse complement strand
GCCCTATTTAGATGCAGAAGTCGTGATTTTGTTCTCGCCCTGTTACTCGGTACGGTAGAGAGCAAAATCGCGGCTAAAAAGACACATAAAATGGAGAAATCCGCCGAAAAAAATCGGCGGATTTCCACTTTAATGGCTATTCACTTGCGCTCTCCTCCGAGGCTTTGACAATTAATTTCCTCGTGTCTTTTGTTCGGCGCTAAATGCGACACCCCTTGCATATCTTACTTTTCAAAATATCTATCCACCGCTTTGTTTACCGATGCGGGATCTGCTCTGCCCCGTGAGTGTCTCATAACGTACCCCACCAGCACCTTTTTGGCGGCGTCCTTTCCGCGGCGCACGTCCTCTACGGCCCCCGTACATGCCTCTGCCGCCTCCCTCACGAGAGACGCGATCACCTCTTCGTCGCGTATGGTGAGCATTCCCCGTTTTTCAGCAATGGCGCGCGGGGACCCGCCCGTCTCTGCAGACAGCTTTATAAGCTCGCGTACCGATACAACGGTCACCTCTCCCGAAGCGAAAAGCTTTACGCACTGTGCAAAGGCCTCCTCATCCGGACGGCTGTCCCACGAGGGATACACTTCCGACACGAACAGATTTGCCGCACCGGGCACGGGAACGTCCTGTTCCATGACCCTCCCGAAATAATCCGCGCTTTCCACGGAAGAAAGAATCACCGAAGTATTCTGCTCCGACACGCCCGCTGTCAAAAGGAGCTTCTCCCGTACTGCGTACGACGCAGGCATAGCGAGACGGACTCGCTCCACAGTCTCACCGTCCGTGACGAGGGGCGGAAGGTCACGTTCCCTTACGTAGCCGTAGTCTGCCGCAGTTTCTTTGTCTCTCATTCTGACGGTAGTACCGCTTTTTTCATCGAAGCGTCTTGTTTCCACAGCCACGGTGCCGCCCTGAAGGAGCAGTTCCGTCTGTCTTTCCGTCTCGTGGGCGATGGCACGTCCCACGCCGTCAACCGAGCCTATGTTTTTGATCTCGCAACGGGCACCGAAAGCGTCGCTTCCGACAGGCCGCACCGACACATTGACGTCGCATCTGAGAGAGCCTTCGTTCATCTTACAGTCGGAAACTCCCGCAAAAAGCAGACGGCGCCTTATCTCTTCCACCACCGCCTCGGCCTCATCTCCGCTTCGGATACATGGGGCGGTGATTATCTCTATCAGCGGGATGCCGCATCTGTTGAAATCTATTACCTCTCCGTCTCCGCGGCGGACGATCCTTCCCGCGTCCTCCTCCAGCTGTATACGCTCAACTGCTACAGTCTTTTCTTCTCCGTTCACACAAACGGTAACGCTTCCGTTTTGCGCCAGGGGAGTGTAATACTGGGTTATCTGGTACCCTTTGGGAAGGTCACGGGAGACGTAATGCTTTCTGTCGAAATACGACGTTTCAGCAACCTTGCATCCCAGGGCAAGCGCCGCCGCGATACCCCTCTCGTGTGCCTCCGTGTTAAACACGGGGACCCCGCCCTTTCCGAGGCATACGGGGCAGCATTTCGTGTTTATCTCACCGCCGAACTCGGCAGAGCACGTACAGAACGCTTTCAATTCGGTTTTCAGCTCCACGTGAAGCTCAAGCCCCACTATGGGCTCGTATCCCTTATACTCCATATTACGCCTCCCTTCTGAGGCTTTTCAGCAGAGCGATCTCCCCGGCATATCCGTCAAGGTCGCAGGGCGTTTCAAGGTAGAACGGCACGTCCCTTAAGGCGGGATGGTTTATCAGCGCCTCCATGGCGGACACGGGGATATGACCCTCGCCGATACGTGCGTGTCTGTCTTTTTTTGCTCCCACTTGGTTCATGCTGTCGTTCATGTGTACCGCACACAGACGGTCAAGGCCTATGACGCGGTCGAATTCTTCAAGTACCCCTGCGGGGTCCTCTGCTATGGGGTATCCGCCGTCGTGTACGTGACAGGTGTCAAGGCACACGCCGACGCTGTCTCTGACCGACCCGTCCACCGCGTCGATTATGGCTGCCAGCTCTTCAAAATTGCGGCCAAGCTCCGTACCCTTACCCGCCATGGTCTCAAGCAGTACCTTCGTGGTCATGCCCCGCCACATGATACGGGAGAGCATGTCGGAAATGTACTTTATACCCGCACCTGCTCCCTGACCCACGTGACATCCGGGATGGAAGTTGTACATGGCACCGGGAATGTTTTCGAGAAAGCGAAGCTCCTCGCCCATCGCCTCAGCGGTGTATTCTCTTATTTTTTCGTCCTTTGAAGATGGGTTGTAAATATACGGAGCGTGGGCAAGGGGGGCGTGCATTCCGTTGTCGTTCAATATTCGTATAAGCTCAGCCGTATCCTCCGAAGACGGAAAGCTTCCGCTTGAGCGGCCGCGGGGATTCTTTGTAAAAAACTGAAAGGTGGTAGCTCCGATGGACAGGGCGCGGCGTCCCATCTCCGCATATCCGCCCGTAACCGACAGGTGGCATCCTATATAAAACATTGTGACCTCTCTTTTGGCATCCGTACGTTTTTCGGGAGAAATGGGCGCCGAATATAAGGCATTTGCCGCAAAACGTATTCCGATCAAATCATTTTTTGCCTAAAATCAATAATTTGTTTGACAAACCGTCGTTTTAGTGATAAAATATAAGGTAGTGATACTATATTATAGCAGATATCTCTCTTTAACTCAAGTGACACGACAGGAAATTTCGGTGCGAAAACTGTGCTTTTTTGCAAATCATGAGTCAACGCATCGCGAAGACACGTCTTCAAACAAGGGTACTATGGATAACAAGAAGTCACGCGTCATATCATTCAGGACGGCATACAACCGAATACTGCGCGTTTTCTCCATAACGACAGAAGACCGTGTTACCGTTTACGCCGCCCAAGCCACGCTGTTTATAATAATTTCGGTAATTCCGTTTATAATGCTTCTCTTCACCCTCAGCAAGTATATCATTCCCGACAGATTCTATGACGTTATGATATCCTTCGCGGCGAACATTCCCGGCGGTGCAAGAGACCTTTATATGTCCATCATCGACGAGATGATCGCGCGTCCCGGCATGGAGCTTATCTCCCTTACAGCGGTATTTTCCTTCTGGTCCGCCTCACGCGGTATCAATGCAGTGCGGGCAGGTGTTGCCACGGTATACAAAACGCCGAATCACAAAAACTATTTCTATACAGTGCTGGTATCCTTCGGCTACACGGCTGTATTTATCGTTCTCATTATCGCCATCGTTACGGTGCTCCTTTTCGGTGAGCAGATATTCAATATGCTCATCGGATACTTCAAGATATTCGAGAGCTTCGAAGGTCTGCTCCGCTACAGAAACATCGTATTCTTCATAGTCCTCGCCCTCTTTTTCAGTCTGCTGTACTGTACGGTGGGCAGACGGGGCAACTTCCCCGGCAAGAGGATACGCGACCACATCCCCGGTGCACTGGTCGCCGCCGCAGGATGGCTTCTCTTCTCGTATTTCTATTCCTTTTACACTCTCTTATTCTCAAACGCTTCTTACATATACGGAAGCCTTACAGCCATCATCCTTCTCATATTCTGGCTGTACTTCTGTATGATAATCCTTCTGTGCGGTGCGGAGTTCAACAAGATGTTTGCAATGTACTGCCGCAAACGCCGTCTTAAGTCCGATATCAAAAATGAAATGAAGCACAAGGCATCGGATGATGAAGGCGGAGATAATGATCAATAATTTATTCCCAAGACAGATCCTACGATAATAAAAACAGCAGACGGGCAGAGGAGATATTCCTCTGCCCGTCTGTTTACTGACAAACCCTGTGCAAAAACACAGGGTTTGTCAAATTACACAAAGATTAAATCATTAATTTAAGGGGATGCGCGTGTCTACAGCACATTCGCGCTTACGCGAAGTGCGTTAACAAGCAAAGCTTGTTACGGACCGCTTTTTGGACGAATAAGGGGATTTCGCCCTCTGCGGAGGGCGATAGCACATTCGCCAAGGCGAAGTGCGGGCTCTGCCCTACTTGGCATCGCCAAGTAGTAAAAACCGCGACCTTTCGCACTTCGCGTAGCGAATGTGCTAAAAGGATCGATCAAAGCTTTTGTACATTCCGGCAGCGAGAAACCTTTGTCAGCGGTCTGAGCGCACCTCCATGTGGAGTTGCGCTCTTTGTTTATCATTCGCCTGCGTTCTGTCCGCGCTCTGCTACGATACGGTCCAGCGCCGCCTGATGCTCATAGATATTTCTTGAGAAAATAGTCTCCGTGTCCGAGGAAACGAAGAAATAATAATCCGTCGCGCTGGGATTGAGTGCGGCAAGTATCGCACTGTTACTGGGATTTGCTATGGGTCCCGGCACAAGTCCGTTTACCTTGTAAGAGTTATAGGGAGAATCGTTATTGTCGATGTCTTCACCTGTAAGATTGGGTCTGACACCCGTCTCGTGCTGGATCGCATATGCGATCGTCGCGTCACTTTCAAGGCGGGGATAGTTTGCGGGATCCTTCAGTCTGTTGTGGAAAACAGAGGAAACGTTGCCGAAGTCGGCGGCAGTACCCGCTTCCTTCTCGATGAGAGCCGCGATATTGAGTATCTGGTCAACGGTATATCCAAGCTCCTCCGCTCTCAGCTTATAGCTTTCGGTAAATACCTGATTAAATCTGGTGAGAAGCTTTTTGATGACCGCCTCTTCCGTAGAAGCGTTATAGAACTGATAGGTGTCGGGGAAAAGGTATCCGTCAAGGCGGTATATTCTGCCGTCGCGGTCCCAGTCCTCTCCGAGAGCTTCCACGAACCAATAGTCAAATTCGTAATTGTTGATAACGTCAACGTACTTTTCCTTCTTACCGATCCCCTTTTCAACAAGCAGATCTATGATCTCGTCCGTTGTAAAGCCCTCGGGAATGGTGACCCATGAGATACCCGTCGGGGGCTTCTCGCGGAGGGTATAGATAAGATCGTCGTAGCTTGACTCGGGAGACACGGAATATGTGCCTGCGGCAAACTTTCCGCTGAAGGAGCCTTCCTTAAGCTTAAAGAGCCACTCGTATTTGATGATCTTGTTGTCGTGAAGTATACGGGCAACGTCCTTGACAGTTGCGTCCTCGGGGATGGTTATCTCAACCGGCTCCTCGGACTTCACGAAGCCGTAGATGTCGTTTGCGCAGAAGATGATGGCAACGGACAGAAGTATGGCTATCACGAATACTCCCGTGATATACGCCATGCATTTGACCAGGCTCATCACGGTGTTTCCGCCTTCGCTGTCTTCGTTTTTCTTTGCACCTTGTTTTTTGTCGGAACGCTTTTTCGCCTTTTTGCTTTTACTCTGTCTTGACTTCAATACTACGTCATCGGTCTTTACAGCATCGGCAGTAATAGTATCATCGTTTTTCTGGGAGTCCAATACTCTTGTGGCATCGTTTACGTTGGGCAACACCTTTGTGGCATCCTGTGCGTCGCCGTTCCCTGTTTCCTTCGCAGGTGCAGGTCTTTCCTGCTTCGCAGGTCCTGTCGAGGTGATGCGCGTGCGTTCCGCGTCCATTTCCTCGGGAACCCTTCTCTGAGGAGGTACTGCTCTGTTCGGCACACCTTCACGGCGGGGAGGAATTCCGTTTGCGGAGCCCACCTCCTTTACGGGATTATCCTTCGGAAGGTTGACCCTTCCGTTATTATCTTGGTTACGGTTTTCCATTACTTAAAATTCCTTTCTCCCGCCTGACACCGAAGCATCAACGCGGGGCTGAAATTCACGTCTTTGTGAAAGGTAAACGGCTGCGTCGTCAGACAAGTATAGTCAAAACGATATAAAGCACCGTCAAAAGAAGGAAGAACGGGGACAGCAGAGACATTGCAAGAGACTGCACCACGCCCGTTTTCTTTTTAGGAACGTAGTCTGACTCCACGTTGTCGTCTGCATATCCTCTGTAAATAGACGAAGCCTCAAATGCCGCCATCGCTCCGGCGATCAGTGCGACAGCCACGGCAACTATTACGAACAGTATACCGCTGATATTATTCTTCTCTGCAAGACGCACGACGTAATCCCCGAAGAACAGGACGACCACGTTATACAAGGTATGTACTATCATAGGAGCTACGATGCTTCTGGTTGCGTAGGTCAGACAAGCAAGCACGATACCGCAGAAAAAGTATGACGGCAGATGCAAAAAGCTGAAGTGACACATCGAGAACATGGCAGAGCTGAGTACTACCGAGCAGGCAATGCCCACCGTACTATATTCGGAAAGGACTATCCCACGGAATAAAAACTCCTCCGTAACTGCAGGAAGCACCGCCAAGGCTACTACCAAATAAAGCCCGTCAAAGAAGCCTGAATTCATGGCAAAGCCTGCATATGACATCACAGAGCCTTCTTCTGCAAGACTCGGGAACGCAGTCGTCATAAGATAGTCGATAGCACCGCCTCCGCAGCAAAGAAGCACCACGGAGCACAGCATAAGTATGATCGAGGAAGGACGGGGCAGTCGGATCCTCAGCGTCTGAACGTAGCTGTTCCCTCTCAGAGTGCAGAACAAAAGTGACGGCAGGGCGAATATAACGAGCTGTATTATCACCGCCGCAAGATATGGGTCAGACTCGGCACCGATAGACTCCGCCGGCAGGAAATTGAACACCGCCGTCAGCAGAAACACCGCCATGATCAATAACGGTGCGGCGGATGTCGCCTTAAACTTCATAATATTTTAGTCTCCTCCGCCTTTCGGCGTTTT
Source organism: Clostridia bacterium (assembly GCA_017440665.1). Lineage (GTDB taxonomy): Bacteria > Bacillota > Clostridia > Oscillospirales > CAG-272 > RUG11130. The sequence goes on along the minus strand of JAFSGU010000083.1, from coordinate 19,291 downwards.
TTAGATTCTGAATACTTATTATTTCACCTGCTTGACGCCCTTTTCGGTGAGAAGAACGTCAACGGTCACGTCAAATCTTCCGCGAGGTACGCTGTCCATGATATAGTCGCTGTACACAACGCCTATCTTGCTTCCCGCAAACCGGGAAAGATATCTGTCGTAAAAGCCCTTGCCGTAGCCGAGCCTGAAGCCTGACTTATCGTAAAGAAGTCCGGGCACGAAGCACACCGCGCTTCCCACGTCCAATGAAGGGTCGTACACAGGCGCATCCTCCGCAGGCTCCTCGATACCGTATGAGTCCACGGAAAGCTCGTCAAGTGAGCTTACGATATGGTACTTCATAGTGTGTGTAGCCTTGTCACAGCGGGGGAAAGCAACTTTTTTGCCGCGTGCCCACGCTTCTTTTGCGATCTCGTCAACGCAGATCTCGCAATCCTTTGCGGCATAAAGCAGCACGTATTCGGCGTAACGGAAGCTCATAAGTCCCACCGCGGACTTGCAAACAGCCGCATCACGCTCACGTCTTACGCTCTCATCCATTTCACGGCGTGCGGCAAGATATTTTGCGCGAAGCTCGTCTTTCTCTTTTTTTATAGAATTCATACTAACCTCCATTTAGCCTGTGTTTTATCTGAAACCGTGACCGCCCCGCGGCGCCACGTATACTTACAGTGCAAGAACTGCCTTTTCGGTTGCGTCTCTTACCTCACGCCCTCTGAGAGCTTCAACTATCTCAAGGGCGAAGGGGAACGCCGTTCCCATACAGCGGGAAGTGATGAACTTGCCGTCACGTACTGCGTCGGCACCCTTCACCACGGATGCACCTACAAGATATTCTTCAAAGCCGGGGACGCACACCGCACTGCGGCCCGCCAGATATCCGCGCTTTCCGAGGATCATGGGAGAGGCGCATATAGCGGCAACGTATCCGCCGCCGGCAAGCACGGATGCTATCCATCCGTCAGTTTCGGGATATCCGTCGATATTGGAAGCGCCGGGCATTCCGCCGGGGAAAACGAGTGCTTCCGCCTTTGAGATATCCCCCGCCCCGTCAGCCGTCACGTCACATTCCACACGGATACCGTGCGCGCCCGTTGCCGTCTTTCCGGAGATGCCGACCGTGGTCACCTCTATTCCCGCACGTCTCAGAACGTCAACGGGGGTGAGTGCCTCGATCTCTTCAAATCCGTCTGCTAAGATCACATATACCATAATAATCTCCTGACTTTCGGGATATAACGGATGGGTGGAATCGTCCGCATCCATTATTCCCCTGTTTTTCTGCGGTCAATTCACACGCCGCAAAGCTTTATACTATATCTCCGTCCTCTTTAAGGACCATTTCCATAAACTGTTCCTTAGTGATGAGCACGTCACGGGGCTTTTGTCCTTCGGGAGGACTTACGTAACCCATCTGCTCCATCTTGTCGATAAGCTTAGCCGCTCTGCCGTAGCCGAGAGAAAGTCTTCTCTGGATAAGGGAGGTGGATATCTTACCGCTGTTTACCGCAAGCTCAAGCGCCTGTCTCAGCATGGGATCGTCCTCGCCCGACGCATCGCCCGAAGTTACCGTGCCGCCGCCCTTCTTGGGTGCGCCGCACATTGCCGCCGCCTTTTCGATCTGATCGATGACCTCGTTTGAATATTCCACCTTGGTCTCGGCATTGGCTGTCTTGATGAAGGTGACTACCTCTTCAACGTCATCCTCGGATACGTATGCGCCCTGTACTCTGATGGGCTTTGACGCACCAACGGGCAGGTACAGCATATCACCGCGTCCGATAAGGCTTTCCGCGCCCGCTCTGTCGATGATGGTACGGGAGTCTACCTGAGACGCAACGGTACACGCGATACGTGAAGGAATATTCGCCTTGATAAGACCCGTGATAACGTCAACGGAGGGTCTCTGAGTACCGATGATAACGTGCATACCTGCGGCTCTCGCCTTCTGCATCAGTCGGCATACGGATTCCTCAACGTCATCGGGAGCAGTCATCATAAGGTCGGCAAGCTCGTCGATTATGATGACGATATAAGGCATAAACTCGTGAGCGGGATCGTTTGCGGTCACCCTGTTGTACGCGTTTATGTCACGTACGCCAACGGACTCGATAAGTCCGAATCGTCTTTCCATTTCGGAAACTGCCCATGAAAGGGAGCCCGCCGCCTTTTTGGGGTCGCTCACAACGGGAACGAGAAGGTGAGGCAGACCGTTGTACACGTTAAGCTCTACCTTTTTGGGGTCGATAAGTATCAGCTTTACCTCATCGGGGTCAGCGTTATAGAGAAGGCTGACGATAAGGCTGTTAATGCACACCGACTTACCCATACCCGTGGCACCCGCGATAAGCAGGTGGGGCATTTTCGCAATGTCAAGATATACGTTCTCGCCGCCTACGTCCTTACCGAGGGCGCAGAGAAGACTTGACTGTGCATTCGCAAATCTCTCGTCCTCGATGAGAGTACGCAGATGTACGGTGGCACGGTTCTTGTTGGGCACCTCGATACCTACGGCAGGCTTGCCGGGGATGGGAGCCTCGATACGAACGCCCGTCGTTGCAAGGTTGAGGGCGATGTCATCAACAAGGTTGAGTATGGAGCGGACACGGATACCCGCCTCGGGAAGAAGCTCGTAGCGTGTGATCGTAGGTCCGCGGGACACGTTCTCGATCTTCGTCTTTACGTTAAAGCTCTTCAGGGTCTCAACCAGCTTTACCGCATTTGCGTGAAGCTCCTCTTTAATATTCTCGTCTCTCACTGAGGTGTCCTCTGTGAGGATATTGATATCGGGGAATTCGTACTGCTTTACGGGAGGTGCGGGTGCTTCGTCTGCGACATCAGTCACGTCTCCCAGTCCCACGCGGGTGATGGTAAGATCGTCCTCGGTCTCCTCACTTCCCGACTTGAGCGCCTCGGTGTCTCCGTTAAGATACGCATCCGCAAGTCTGTCGAGAAGCTCCGCGTCCTCGGGATTTACGAATATCTTCTTAAGATCGACTCTCTCCGACTTGTCGGAGTCAGCCTTTTCGGCGGCAACGTCCGCAACGGGAGTCACGGTCTCCTTCACCTCGTCCTCTCCATCGCTGATCTCGGTGAGAGGAAGCTGATCGGGGATCTCTCCCAATTCTGTCTCGTCGGGGTCTGCGCTGTCAGCGGAAGCCTTTTCTTCTGCGGCACGTCTCGCTTTTGTACGGCGCATAGCCTCGTCGAATATTCTCTCGTCTATCTCCTCGGGAGACTCTGCCTCGGCAGAAGCAGCAGGCACAGCCTCAGCCTCGTCCTCGCCATCGATGGGAATATCGGGGATGAACGCACGGTTCTTTTTAATTCTATATCTTCGGGGCTCGGAATATTCCACATCCTCTGCGGCTTCCGCACGTCTGAGCTCTCTTTCCGCTTCGCGGTCTCTGAGATATTTCTCACGCTCCTCGTCGATACGCCTGCGGTCATCCAATCTCTTTGCATCCTGCTCAGCCTTACGTTCGCGGGACACCTTCGCCTTGTATCTGACGTATATCCACAGTCCGCGGGGGGTTATGCCGAACACGTACAGCACAAGAATGAACATCACGGAAAAGATGAGCACGAGCGAGCCTGCCTTATCAAAGGCACACATCATCAGGTGTCCGAGCATACCGCCAAGTACACCGCCGCCTTTGCCCTCGTTTGCCGTTTTCCAATGGTCTACGGGGTTGAACGTGGCGGGACCTGCCATGAATATATGGAAAAGCACGGACAGCAGTATGCATATCACACCCACCATCACGTTTCTTGACACCACGACGCCGTCCGCTCTGTCGCGGCTGTACTTGACCGCCGCCATGAGAAGAAGCACGGGGAATACGTAAGCTACGGCACCGCTGAGTCCCAAAAGAAGGCTTCTTATCCATCCGCCAACGATGCCCGCGTTGCCGCCCGCGTATATGCAAACGCCAACGAAAACCGACAACACGCCTATGATATATGGCGTAAGCTGAATCCAAAAGGAGTTCGTATCACCGCGAAGGCTCTTGACCTTCATATCGTCTTCATGCTGTACTGCAGCAGCCTTTTTTTCTCGGGGAGCCGGCTTTACGGTCCCTTTGGATGTGCTCTTGCCCGTACCCTTGCCGGCAGAGGCACCGCTACCTTTAGCAGAACTCTTGCCCTGAGGCTTAGCCGTACTGTTTTTTTTCTTGTTATCTGCCATTATTTCTCCAATCCTGAGCTATGTCTGTATATAAATATTAAAATCGGTTACTATATTTATAAAGCCTGAGAGGTACGTTCCGTGCGCGGTACTTGCCGTGCAGAAACTCCGCCTCATCATACATTTTAGCAGATTTTGTATGATTTTTCAAGTGTTTTGAAAATAATGGTGCATTTTCCCCATGACCGAGGTTCATCTCTCATGAATAAAGTATTGTTATCTGCGGTGCTTCTGGGCACAGCTCTTGCAGGAGGGGCTGTAAACGGACTTCTCGGCACGGGCGGAGGTATCATATTTACCTATTTTTTCAAATATCTTGAAAAGAGGGGTATGACGGACAAGGGCAGTGCCTTTCCGTCAGCCATGGCTGTCATACTGCCAATATCCCTTATTTCCTTTACCACCTACGCCGCCGCGTGGGACATGACCCTACCATTTATACTGAGGCTTGCCATCCCGTCGGCGGCGGGAGGACTTGCCGGAGCATACCTTTCCTCAAGGGTGAAGCCCGTTATACTTGAAAGGGTATTTTCCGCGCTCGTGATATACGCGGGAGCCCGGATGATTTTTTAACGGAGGTCAGCATGAGCTTACTTGACATGGCGGCGGCACTTGTGACGGCTGTCCTTGCGGGGACGGGTATCGGCGGAGGCGGACTGTACGTGATCTGGCTGACGTCCGTCAGAAGTATGGCGCAAAGCACGGCGCAATGCATAAATCTTCTGTTTTTTCTGTCCGCCGCGGCGGCAGCCCTTCCCTTTCACGTTAAAAGCAAGCGCCTTCCGCTGAAATTTATCATTCCATGCGCTCTTCTCGGCACCGTCGGCACCCTTTTCGGAGGCAATTTAAGGGGGATGATCGATGAAAACACCCTTCGTATGTTATTCGGCATCCTGCTCATTTTGGCAGGAATCAGGAGTTTTTTCGCCGGAAATAGGCAAAAAACAACGAAAAGGGAGGACGTGAGCCGTGATTAATAGAGAATATCACTATTGATTTTTGGTGATCTGTGTGTTATAATAAATTGGTTTTGCCTTTATAAGTTCTATACTATACTTGCATTGACAAGCGAAATTCCTCAAAAGTTATTACCGTTTTAAGCTTTTTAAAGCGGTAAAACACTCATTATCCGATGAAAAAACGCTGTTTTGGAGTCGGAGGAAAGGAATCGCCTAAGGGCGAGAAGGTGTATTCTTGTATCGACGAGATAATCAAAAAAACAGCGCAGAGACACGTCAGTTTTCCTCAGTGCAGAGCGGCAACCGACAGTCGGAGCGCAACAGCATGGCAGATCAGAGAAAGAGGGCATACAGCGACACACGTACGCAGACTGCAGTAAGACCCGGCGTAAATCCCGGAGGCAATACCGAACAGTTCCGCCGTATAAACGGGGAGCGTACTGCAGAATTCCGCCGCACGCAAAATTCTCAGACTGCATCCATTCCCGCGCAGAGAAGTAATTCAGGCACGGCACGTCCCGCGTCCGCTCAGAGAAACAGCAGAACGGGTTCAGTTCCTTACATCAACAACAGTGTGCAGAACAGAGGCACTTCGGCGCGCAGAAAAAGAAAAGCCCCCCTTTACATAAGAGTGCTGGCATGGCTCTACCGCTACAGAAAGGCAGTAGTCGCATGCATGGCAGTTTGTCTTTTCTTCAGTATAACCATCCCTCTTGCGGTATACGCCGCATCAAGCGAGGGTGGTGCAAAGTCTGTCGACTTTGAGATCCTTTCAACGGCACCGTCAGGTGACAACATGATATCCGCAGATCTTTCGGGCGGCGCGTTTGACGCAGATCTTCCCGACGTATCCGACACTAAGGGAGAGGCGGCGGACACCGACGAGCCTGAGGCAGAGGACAGCGATGCTGCCGAGACCGTCGTGGAGGACGACAGCTCTGCCGACACCGCAGACGGTGAAGCATCCTCCGATACTTCCGCGCTCCAAAGCGATGACGAACCCGTGCAGATCGATCCCGAGGACACCGTACCTCAGTTCTACGTGACCATCGGATTCTACGACAGAGAGGCTATCACCTGTCTGACTGCCCCCGCAACTCTCGGAGAGATCCTTTACAACGCAGGCTATACTCTCAGAGAGACGGACAGACCTACAGTATCACCTGACGAGATGATCGAGGGTGAGAGCTGGATCATGATCGACAGCGTAACCTACGAGACAGTAACCGTCAGCGAGGCTATTCCCTTTGAAGTGGACACCGTAGAGGTGCAGACGGTCCCCCGCGGTACGACCCGCACCGTCACTCCCGGAGTTTACGGCTCACGTGAAAAGGTGTACACGGTACAGTACGTCAACGGTGCAGAGATCGAGCGTAATTTTGAATATGAATACGTTTCTCAGTATCCTCAGAATCAGGTAGATTACTACGGCGTGGGCGGTACTGTATACGCATCCGACGGCAGTTCGTATTCTTACTCCTATTACATGGACGTAAGAGCGACGTACTACAACATCCACGGCAACACCGCATCGGGGCTTCCCACAAGCAACAGCGTAATGGCTGTCGACCCTTCGGTGATCCCCCTTGGAACATACGTTTACGTTATGAGCGACTATTACGACATGGGCGTAAAGATAGCCGCAGACACGGGCGGCGCGGTCAAAGGAAACATCATCGACATCTGGATGGACGAGAACCATCCCCACTACTATGAATTTGCTAACCAGGGCGTGGCAAATATGAGAGCGTACATACTTGACTGACAGAACAGCAGTCATCCGATAGAGCGTTGTTCTTAACGGAGAATTATAGGAAACACGTTTTTTCCTATCTTTTCTGCCGAAAAGAACCAGCATCGCATTTGTGTGCACAAATGCATTTGGACGGTAGCCCAAACACATCTACAACAGAAAAAGAGAAGGTTCAACCGATTGGTCGTTCCTTCTCTTTTCTTTTTAATGAAATATTTTGCTAACGCAAAACGTGAAATAATTCTCTTTGAGAATTGTGAAATATTCGTGATTGCTCCCGAATGTGAAATGAAATAAATCCCTATACGCCGCAGCGTATTTCACATTGCGAAGCAATATTTCATATCCGTAGGATATTTCACAAATCCTTTAGGGGATTTATTTCGTTGGCGTAATGTCCGTTAAGGACATCACGCCATAGGGTGACTGCTGTTTTGACGTTGTTTTACAAATTTCTGCAAAGAGATTGTTCCTCTGCAGATTTTGTGTTATAATTTAATGGGTGATGAAATGGAAAACAAATTGCCAACACGAAAACACAACCGTTTGGATAATTATGATTACAGTTCTTGCGGTGCATATTTTATCACGATATGCACGAAAGACAGAAGAAGTATATTTTGGGACAACGATCAACCCAATTTTGTAGGGGAGGATATCATCCTCCCGTTTGACAGCGTGGGGCTATCTACCATAGGGAAAATTACCGATGAAGCAATCAAATCAATTCCTGAACGTTATTCTCATATTGAACTGCTACAATATGTCATCATGCCGAATCATGTTCATATGATATTATTTATTCCGCATGATGGCGGGAGGATGATATCCTCCCCTACAAGCATTTCAACAGCAGTAGGACAGATGAAACGTTATGTTTCCAAAAAGATCGGTGTAGCAATTTGGCAAAGGTCGTTTCACGATCACATAATACGTGATAAAAGTGATTATGATAAGATTTCTAAGTACATATATGAAAATCCTATAAAATGGCAATATGATTGCTTTTATACTGAAAAATAAATGAGTATATGTTTTTGATGTATTTGAGAAATGCTTCGGACTATTACGCCTTAAAACATTTGAAATACAAAGTTAAAGTCTTGTTCAGTTTTTCTCAAAGCCTTCTATCATCTCTTCCATCTCGCCTATAAGGTCCAAAATATAGTCCGCGCGGCGCGGATATTCCTTGAACGTCACGTTCATGCCCGCACGGTCGTCTATCATTTTAACCACGGCTTCTCTGCCGATATACTCCTCCAGCTTCATGCAGACGGAGATATCGTTCAGCGCCTCCTTGAATACAAGGGCACGCAGAGACGGCACCGCTCCGTTTTCCACAGGATACACGGAAAACGGATCTCCCGACGGGAATGCTTTATCTGCAGAGGTGGTGTAATACGGGTCGATCTTTTTTACGGATTCCTGACTGTAGTAGAAATTATATCCCCACTGCAAGAATCCCTTGATGTTATATTTATACATTTGCAGACCGATGATACGGTTTCTGTAGGAGGGCATTGCAAGGAATCGGTTGCTGACAAGATGCGCCTCACCGCAGAAGTAATACGCCCACTGATTTTCCACGTGGTGGCAGAGGAAGCTTTCAAGGTGGGACAGCGCGGTAACGGGAGTGTTCACAAGTCCCCTCTCGTAAAACTCGTAGTCCGAAAGAGCGTCCATTGTGGGACATCCGTCGATATATTTCGTGATGACGTCGTGTGCATATTTATACTCTTCTATAGAAGCCGCCGTCGGCTCGTCGGATACGTGGAAATAACATCTGTCCTTGATGCCAAGCTTTTTCAGGTGCTCTATCAGCGACGGGAGAAACTCACCTAAGAATTCTGCGTACTCGCCCGAAGCGGTGTCCGAATTCCAGCCGAATTTGTAGTATTCCCGTCCATCCTCCTCCACCACGATATTGGCGGGATACTTGATGCCCCACTGTGAGAACAGATGCGCCATCTCAAAATACTTCATTCCGTTCTTCAGGGCAAGCTCTACCCATCTGTCAAGAAGGGTGTAGTCGAAGGTGTAGTTTCCGTTTTCACACTTTATCTTCACAAGCTGAACGCAGGGGCGTGTGGTACCTACCGCTGTGTCAAGGGGAGGCGTCACGATGGGGGTAAGTATCATGTTGATACCAAGGTCGGCGGCAAGTGCCATGTATTTGTCGATGAGCTTCCAATGCTCCTCGCTGTACACGGGTACGTGGTGGGCGTCCGCAATGCAGTCCGTGTGGAACCACTGGGTAAAGATCAGCTTTTGCTCGGGGCACACCTCTTCTCTTACTTCAAGTGTGAAGGTGCAGGAAAGGTCCGCTTCCCTGTCCCCCTCCTCGGAAACAAAGCGGAAGGAGATGGGGAACTCTCCGCATTGCGCATCCGCAGGCACCTTTACGCTGACCCACATGGAGACGGTCTCCATAGCACAGCGAAGTCTCCACCTCTCACTTTCAAGAGGCATCAGCATATCGGGCATTATCGTAGGCGTTTTCGTGATATAGTCGCCGTCCGCCCAGTCGTAGGTGGGAAAATCAACGATATTGTTTTTCACCGCGTAAAGCGTAAGCCAGTCGCGGACGGGGGAGTCCACCGTCACGTCAAGGTCCGCCTTCATATCTGCGCTTATGCATACCTGATATGAAAAATACTCGCCGCGCATAACAGATTTTTTATTAAATTCGGGAGCGTCCGTCCATTCCCACGGGCGGAGCTTTTCAAGGCTTGAGAGCTGTTTTATTTTAGTTTTCATATTTGCCTCCGTATGGGGGATCTTTTGTAGGGTGACGATGTTCATTTTCGGGATGTCGAAGGCGCCATTCACTACATAGGTTGGTAGAACGTCGCTACATCCGTACCGTACGGTGAGTGGCGTTTTCTTGCTACACACCACAGATACCACGTTACGCCAAGACCCCGTGCATGGCACAGGGTCTCTTTTTATTTATTAAAATATTTCTGCAAGATTGCGTCTTGTCTTATTCTTGTCGGCAATGGGAACGTACTTGTCGCAATTACCGAGCATTACGTATTCACCCTCACCGTCGCGCTGTACGGGATAGATGGAGAATACTGCGGTGTCATCGGGAGCGAGAGAAATGTCAACGCTGTCTTTAGTTGTAAGGCGGTAATACTTCTTTGAAAAATATTCGTACGCAACGTAATCCGCATCCTTATCGATTCCGGGAACTGTGGAAAGGCTGAATGTGTCAGCCACGATGCCGTCGTCCACGTTGAACAGCGCTACGGCAAAATTCTCGCCGCTTCTGTTCCATACCTTCATAAGAGTGCCTGAAGTACGGCAGTCGGTGTACATACAGTCAAAAGTGGGAGCTGCCGCGCCGTCCAGGAGCATTACGTAGCCGTCGTCACCGATGGTGGGCATGATGTAGTCGGGGTCGGAGCCGCCGATCTCGTCGCTGACGTAGATGGGTGAGCCGCTGATGGCACGGAGCACACCGCTCTGCACCGCAGACTCATGGCGTGACCACCACATATCGTAGTCGCAGTAGTACATCTCACCGTGCCAGATGGCGTTATAGGCGTTCATGAGAAGGTGATCGATAAAGCCGCGCTCCTTTGCGGGAAAGAAGTCGTCGCTGTTTCTTGAAAGAGCCGTAAACTCACGGGCAAATACGTTCTCCATATCCATACCCATACAGTTGATAACTCTGCCGTCGAAGTTCTTCACAATGGATCTCTCCATGGCGCGGTGAGCTATTCTCGCCGCCTCGGGAGTGGGCATCACGCCCATCATAAGGTGACCGGTACAGCTCTGGTTGTCCACCTTAAGGAAGTCTACGCCGTTTTCCACAAGATAAGTGTGCCATGTGTTCCAGAAATCAAACGCCTTTTCCTCTTCAAGCGCGGGAATGTAGTATCCGCAGGGGCCGAGGAACAGGTTGTGCGCCTGAGCACGATGGAGGACGCTTCCCTCCTTGACACCCATCCAATATCCGTTGAATGCGTGCCATACGCCAACGTATTCAACGCCGTATTCGCTCTTCATTCTCTTGATGCAAGCACCCAGTCCGTCGGGGAACTTCACGGGGTCAACTGCAAAGTCGCAGAGATACCAGCCGTCGCGTGTGCTCCAGCCGTCGTCGATCATTACCCACTTGACGGGGATATTCTTTTCCTTGAACTCGTCAAGCTTGCGGTATATCTTCTCTGCAGTCACGTCGTGACGGAAGGAGTCCCACGTACACCAGCCGAAGCCCGCAAACATTTCGGGAAGTTCTCTTTCCTCCTTGAGAGGCACGGAGATCGCGCCGTCCGCTCTTGCGTTTTTGTAGTTCGCCTTTACTGCCGTGTAGGGATCATCCGCCACGGTAAGCGCAAGGATATCACCGCGGAGCTGACGCACGCCTGCAGTGCCGGGGGTCACGTGCATTCCCTCTCCGTCAAACTCGCATCTGAAGTTACCGCTGCAGAGGGGGAGGATGTGGATATGACGCTCGCCCTCGCGGACGATAAGGTTCTGAGTTTCGATATCAAGCTCAGAAAACGCCTTTTTAAAGGTAGGGTAGGTCCAGAAGGGGCTGAGGTAAGGATGCTTGATGGCAAGGATGTCATCGGGCTTTACGTTACGCGTAAAGTCGCAGGAAACGGATTTTTCCGCGTTAAAGGACCACACGGAAAGGATCTCGTTTTCCACAGCTCCGTCAAGGGAGAAGATGGCGGTGCTGCCGGCAAATCTGACCTCCATTTTGAAGTGGTCAAGATGAGCCTTAGGCTCGCAGACAAAGTTCAGAACGTACTTGTCCCCGTCCTCCGTCAGCTCGTACTCGGACAGCTCGACCACTCTGTCCTTGGTCATAGTAAGCTTCAGAGTGATCCCGTCAAGGTAGACGTCTTTGATGTATTTCTTGAAATTATCCATTTTTTCCTCCATACTTTTGCGTAATATTTCATAAATAAATTTTACCATAACCGCGCCCCATTGTCAAGTTGTCACAGCATGAGAGGTGAATTTTTTAGTTCTGTTTTCCCTGTCCTACTTGTATTTGATTATACCCTGTGATATAATGACCACAGAAGCAACTCGGACTACAAAACACGGAGGTACAATTATGAAAGAATTGCGCGTTGGAATATTCGGTCTCGGCCGCGGCGGAGCTTTCGTCGGTAATTCCATAAACAACGGCGGAAAGATCGTTGCATTCTGCGAAAAGCGCGAGGATCAGCTTTTCGGTCTCAAGGAGATGTACGGTGAGGACACGGGCGTTTACACCGATTTCGATGAGTTCATCCACCACCCCGGTCTTGACGTGGTGTTCATTGCAAACTTCTTCAACGAGCACGCCGCTTGCGCCATCAAGGCTCTTGAGCTTGGCATCAACGTTATCAGCGAGTGTCTCAGCAACGTTACCATGGCTGAGGCTGTAGCTCTCGTTCGCGCGCAGCAGAAGAGCTCCGCGCTGTACCAGATGCTCGAAAACTATCCCTACAACGTTGACACGCAGGAGATTGCGAGAGTATACAAAAACGGTACACTCGGCAAGGCCTTGTACTGTGAGGGTGAGTACAACCACTCCATTGCAAAGAACGGTCCCGCAAATGAGACCAACTACATGAGAAAGTACCACGAGCACTGGAGAAACCATACTCCCCGCACCTATTACATCACCCACTCCATCGGTCCCCTTATGTACATCACGGGCGCTACCCCCAAGAAGGTATCCGCTATGCCCGTATACTATCCCGAGGGAGACGATATGTTCGGCCCCGACGTCAGGGATCGCGCGGCTATCATCACAACTCTCAACGATGACGACAGCGTATTCCGCGTAACGGGATGTTCAGGCTTCGGCGGTGACTGCAGCGGATGGCGTATCTGCTGTGACAAGGGACAAATGGAGACCGTACGCGGTTCCGAGCGTCACGTTGCACTACACTATTCCAAAGCTTTTGTTCCCGAAGGGCTTGAGGAGCACAACACTTACAAGGCAGTCTGGAACGACCCCGACGAGGAAAAGATCAAGGTTGCCAGCCACGAGGGAAGCGACTTTATAGCCGTACGCGACTGTTTTGACGCTATCCGCGGTATCAAGGAGCCTGTGTTCGACGTATACCGTGCCACCACCATGTCATCCGTTGCCATCCTCGGACACAGAAGTATCCTTAACGGATGCATCCCCTATGACATTCCCGACTTCCATAATGAAGAGGATCTTAAGAAGTACGAGAACGACCACGATACCCCCTTTTACGACAGCTTCGGCGGAAAGCCCACCATCCCCGCATCATCAAGATAAATATACAGAGCAAATAACCCTCCGACGAAATCGGAGGGTTATTTTGATGTAATTATGTATTCGGACGGAGTGGAGCACCAACAATGGTGGGCGTTCACCCGCTCATTTGTTGAGGCGACAGCACATTCACTTCGCGAAGTGCATCGGTCGCCCGTTTTCGTTCGGGCAAAACCGCGCTATATTACAATTATCTGTTTATAGAGTTCCGCAGTATCTCTATAATCTCTTTTTCTGCTCTTTTTCCATATGCGTATAATGTAAAGGCCACTTTGGTTCCGTTTTTCAATTTCAACGTATGGAAACGACAATCCTTTGAAATTATTCCGTCCCCCTTGTACAGTGTGCTTTCAATGGATGTGATCTCATCCAGTCTCACAACAGTTTTTCTAAAAGTTGTATTACCGTTTTTTTCTGTACCTCTCGGGAGAATGATTTTTTCTCCATTTATAAACAATGTTCGGCTCATTTCCGCTATACAGCAGGTGAAAAAAATGACAAAAAGCATACCTCCGCCAATGATTAACAGCATCGACCAAACATTATTTGACATGTAATAGGCAAAAACTGCTCCAACAGTAACCGCGATGGAACATATGACAGTCAAAATTCCCAACCATATTACATCACGGCTCATATATTTCCCCATATTTTCTCCTTTTTGTATGGACACCTCATCCGTCATCCCGCCTTCGGCGTGATGCCACCTTCCCCCTCTGGGGAAGGCTAATTGTCACAATCGTTTTATATGTTGCCTTGTAGAATGTTTCTATAGAATTTAACCAAACACGGTAGGGGCGATTCATTCTTCGTCCCTACGTAGGTGTATCACGTTTCCTCACTCGCCGTACATGGAATATCTGTCGATTATCTCCTGCTGATAATCGCCAAGGACCACAAATCTTGCGCTGTAGCCTCCCACACGAACGAAAAGGTCGCGGTGGCGGTCGGGATTCTCCCGTGCGTCAAGCATATCCTTAAGGGTCGCCGTGGTGATCTGCGCCATCTGTCCGCCTCCCTCAAGATAGGCTCTGATAACGCCTGAGATCTTGTCCCTTTTTTCCTCCGTGTCCATCATGTCACGGGGGATCAGCACGTTGCAGGCTGAGCCACCGAATCCCTTATCAAGGGGAAGTGACGCCACGGAGCGGAGCATGGACGTAAGTCCGCTTCGCGCAGAGCCTGTGCGTGGACCGATGGTGTTTCCGAGGGGCGAGCCTGCAAAGTTTCCGTCGGGGAGCGCCCATGTTTTGTCTCCCATGTGGTTGCCTCCCGTAAGGAGAGCGCAGGCGCCTGTGTAAATATCCCCTCGGGGAGTTTTGTATTTTCCGATCTCGCTCCAGAACATTTCAAGCACGTCTCTCGCCATCTTGTCCACTCCCTCGTGTCCGTTGCCGAACTTGGGAGCCTCAAAGAGCATACGTCTTACCTCCTCATATCCCTCGAAATTTGCCGTAAGCGCCGCTTCAAGGGTATGGGGAGCTATTTTCCCTTCTTCAAAAACGAGAGTTTTCACAGCGTAAAGCGCATCAGCCGCCGCGGCGCTTCCCGCAGTTTCGATAACGCCGTAATTGTATACCGTGCCTCCGTCATCCATGTCAAGGGCGCGTTCTATACAGGAGTCCGTTGTACACGCCTTCACAAGCTTTGACACGTTCACGTGTCTGAGGTACACCGCGCGGCTGCACAGCTTTATAAATATCTCCGTTAAGTACACTACCGTTTTAACGTACGCATCCCACAGCTCGTCAAAGCCTTTGAAGTCACAGACAGAGCCATAGTCCGGCGCGATACGCACTCCCGACAGTCTGTCGCATCCGTGATTCAGCGTCAGCTCAAGCGCCTTTGCAAGGCTGAAGGTACCGTCCTCGCAGCCGAAGTTGCTCTTGCCCGGTATCTCGATCTCCTGACAGCCCAGTATGGTATAATCTCTCGCGTCCTCGATCTTTGCCCCTGCCGCGGTGAGCGCGGATATCACCGTTTTGTCGCTGACAACGGTGGGATCGCTGAAGCCCTCGCTCCACATGGTCACCGCAAGGTCGAGAAGAGCAGGATCCATCTTATCATGGACTCTCACCGACATTCTCGGATGTACGCAGTGTATGGTGCGAAGGATCTGTAAAAGCAGATATGACAGCTCGTTTGTGGCGTCCTCCCCCTCGGGGGTCACGCCGCCCACCGTGACGCAGTGTACGCCATGCTCCCAGAACTTCATCATAATGGCGCAGACGTAATCGTCGTCCTCGCTTCCCTTGTAGAAGGGATAGAGATACCGGTCCACACGTCCCATGCTGTCCACCGTGTCCCAAAGTGCGTAGAACCAAGTGAGCTGTGCCGCCTCGTACATATTGGTGGGCACGTCCCACGCGACCCGTCTTGCGTTTTCCGCGGCAGCCAAAAGCTCCGCTCTGTCGCGCTCGCTTTCTGCGGCATCTGCCTTTTTCTCCGCCGCATCGGCGTAGAAAAGGATCCAGTCTGACAGACCCGTCATTATAATACGGCAAGCTGTCAAAAAGCTTACCTTCTTGGTATCCGTTGGGTCTACTCTTTCCATAGACTCGTCTATCTCACGGACGATGCCGCCGATACCCACCCGAAGGAGCTTTTCAAAGCCCGGCACCGTATGTCCTAAATATCCAGTGCCCCAAAGTCCGCAGCTCTCCGCCGCAGTATATGCCTCACGTCCCATAAGACGCACACCCTCATCGCTGACGTAGCTGTAGTCCATGGGGAACATACGGGGAGCAAGGTCGGCGAGCCTTTCGTCATAGTCACACGGCTCCGTGTCGCAGTAAAGTCCGCAGCTGAAATGCTCGTGTATCGCTCTGTGAGGACGGGGGATGCCGAGAAGTATCTCGCGAGGCTCGATGACCGGCTCGCTCACCATCCAAGACTCAACGATGCCTCGGGCGAAGGTGACGATATACGCTTCGTCCGTGTGCTTTTCAAACATATCCTCAAAGGGGCGCTTACCGTCGTCGGGACGCTTGGTAAACTTACCCTCGGCTATTCTGAATATATCGTTTCTCGAGTCGACGCCTGCCTTAAGCTCACAGCATCTCTCGGAGAAAACGTATTTTTCAAATGTCTTACCCACTTTTCCGCTCCTTAGCTATACTTTATCTCTCTTACGGTGAGACCTCGTCCCTCACCGTATTTCGTGCCGAATTTATCGTATATGATATCGTATTCCCTTCCACAGACTACAACTCCAGTAAGGCGGAGATATTCCCATGCCTCGGGGATTATCGGTTCTACCTTAACCTCTCCGTCAGATGCGGAAACTCCGCAGATGCCCGACAAAACAAGGTCACAGAAGGTGGAATGGTTATAGTCCTTGCCTCTTTCGTAATGGTCGGGCCAGCCCCTGCCTTTCAGCCAGGTCCTGCTGTACCAGTCGCCGTCACGGGGGTCCATGACCTCGTCTATCCACGAGATCTCAACCCCGTCCTCGCGCACTCTCTTGTGCATACGTGCGTACTGAGAAATCAGCGTGCAGAACATATCCTTGTATTTTTTCTCACCCGTACGGCGGGCAACGTTTATAAGGGCAGTCAGCGTCTGCGAGGTGGCAAAGGGCCACACGTATCCGTTCCAGAGGCAGCAATGGTCGATCTCGTACAAATACCGTTCATTCGATCTTTCTACGGTGGTAAGTCCGTACTCCGAGAAGAAGCCGTCATCCCGCAAAAGCAGGTCAAAGCACTCTTCTCTGCCCGCGTCGGGAATATCAAACATAAAGGGGATATATCCGATAAGCTCACGGGGAGACGTTCCTTTTTTATTCGTCACGTCCAGTGGATTCTCGTCATCATAGTAATGGTATGCGCGGTAAAATCCGTCCTCGAAAAGCTTTTCGTTAATGAACTTTTTCAAAAGTTCATGCTTCTCCCGATACTTTTTCTCCAAGTCGGAGTCCCCGTAATACCTTGCAAACTCTGCTATCGCCGCGGCGTCCGCGCACATATAGCTGTTGAGGGTGGGGCGCACGCCCCTTTTCATTTTATGCTTTTCGTCGGTGCCGCTGACGGAGCACTCCATGGCGTCACGGTCGTCCACCGACCAGAAGCTTCCGTCGGGGAGTGCGTGGGTGTCCTCCCACTTGCGGTAGTATCTGTCAAGATGCTCCAAAAAATCCTCTCCAAAGTCAAAGCTTCCGCGCAGCTCTGCATATTTATACACCGCATCGATTAACCATGCGCTGTAGGAGTGGTTTCTCTCGGACTTGGAGACGAAGAATTTAATATAGTCGTCAAGATACCGCTCTGCGTGTCTCAGCCATCTGCCCTCGTACAGGTGATGTCCGACGGCGGCGTTTATGGTGTTGTGCTCACCGCTCCAGCCGACTTTCGGCAGAAATTCGGTGATGACCACACCGTCGCTTGTGGTCTTGATATGCTTTCTGTACGTCCAGAAGCGGAAGTAGTATGCTCTCTCAATATCAGCATCGGGACACTCGAAATACGGCACCTCACGCCTCATCCACTCTTCCGCATGGGCGTTGTCGACGTCGTTTCTGATGGTCTCCTCGTCGTATCTGTTAAATTCTTCCGCGTAGTATTTTATCTTGTCCATATCAAATCTCTGCGCCCTGCACCGTCCTATGGACGGTGCAGGGACTCTTGTATGTTTATGCGTGTTTATGTTTTATTATTCAGCCTTGGCGAATATCTTTTCCATCACAGGGATGATGGCTGCCGCCATGGATGCAAAGCCAAGATCGTTGGGGTGGCAGGCGTCCACAAGACCCTCGTCGCGGGCAAGCGCCATCAGCTCTCTGCCCTCGATAAGATAAACGTTGGTGTCCCCTGCGTCAAGGGCGTTTTGGTATGTTTCGCGGATGACTTCAATGCGTGCCTTCTCATCGTCATTGGGGTCATACACGGGACGGGACATCATGATAACGGGCAGATCGGGATGAGCGCTTCGCACCGTTTTAAACATCCTCTCATGAGTCTCGCACAGATAATCCACAGAGTGTGCGTTATGATCGTAATCGTAAACAAACACAGACATATCAAGGCTTTTTACGTATTCTGCGATCTCAGGCTCCGCCTTGGCACTACCGGAAAAACCGAGATTGATAAAATCCCTGTTGAAGCGGCGAGAGATAAGGCTCTCGTATGAGTTACCGGGGCGGGATGCACATCCGCCCTGAGTGATGGACGAGCCGTAGTACACGATGGGAGGTGTGTCAAGATAGGGCGTGCATTCAAGCAGCGCGGCGTTCTCGTCGATACCGACGTAGAGGCTTTCGACCGCGGTGTACAGCGGGAAATTCACGGTAATATCCCTCATGGCAGAGGAGCCCAGATATATGATGCTGTCGTATCCGTCCTTCATCTCAAAGAAGGGGCAGAAGGAATTTATGTAGGTGACGCCGCGCTCGCCCTTTGCATAAATATCAAAGGAGGCAGAGCCTGTGAGCGCAAAGCTCGCCATCTTGCAAACGTTTGCAAGACGTGCACTGATCGCAACGTAGGGGCTGTCGGTCCTGAATCTCACTCTGCCGCCTGCGGTGTTTGAGTGAAGGTACTCCACGCTCTCGCTGACGGTAGATGCTACGCCGTAGGGCATTCGTCTGTATCTGCCGTCCTCGTATTTTACGCCGTGTATGCTGAAGGGAGCCAGCCTCGGGTCGAAGAAGCGGATGCCCTCCTGCTGTATGGACGTTTTGATCTTAAAATTGCTGTCAACGTCGGCTATGTTTTTCATAACGAATGTTCCTTTCTCTGTAAAATATAACGTTTTATTTACATATTTATATAGTAGTCAGTCTTACAGCTCAACTATATCATAAATCGGGGAAAATGTCAATCGTCCGTGCAGGCAGATGCGGGTGAACGTCCGCCCCCAACCGCGGCAGGGGTGGAAAATGAAGCGTTCTTCGCAGAAGAACATGAAGCGCGCCGCGGGCAACATGAAGCATTTCCCTTGCGGGAAATATGAAGAACGAACGATCCGAGGCAGGGTGCGGATTCTATATCCGCCCGAAAACGAACGCTTAGCACCAACCATATGGCTGCGAACGGACGTTCCCTAACCGACGCCGTAGGGCAGGGGTGGAAAATGAAGCGTTCTTCGCAGAAGAACATGAAGCGTGCCGCGGGCAACATGAAGCATTTCCCTTG
>JAFSGU010000082.1 GCA_017440665.1 Clostridia bacterium | reverse complement strand
GGGGGATTCGAACCCTCGACCTACTGCTTAGAAGGCAGTTGCTCTATCCGACTGAGCTAAAGGTACTGGAGCGGGTGATGGGAATCGAACCCACACGACCAGCTTGGAAGGCTGGGATTCTACCATTGAACTACACCCGCAAGGTCACTCATATTGAATGCCTTAATATAATACCACGCTTTCCTCTGTTTGTCAATAGCAAATTTCAAAAAAATGAAAATATTTTTCGCCGTTTTTTGCATTCTCTGAAAGTTTGTGATAATATCTTTCGTTATATTTATTGACATTGCGGGCGGTGTGTGGTATAATTTTTGAGTAAGAAAGAATTCTCTATTCAGAAAGGATTATAACCATGAAGAGAATCAAGACTATCAAGACACGTGATCTCAAGGCGAGCGCAAAGTGCGGCGGTTGCGGTGAATGCCAGACTTCCTGCCAGTCTGCTTGCAAGACCTCTTGCGGTGTAGCAAACCAGAAGTGCGAGAGCAAGAGAGGCTAATCGCTATGTCTTACCGCTGCCTGCAGCCTCGAGCGCAGACAGCGGTTTTCACTTTTTACTGTAACTTACGAGGTATATATGATCCACCGCTTTAAAAATAATAACTACAATATCGTGCTTGACCCCAACAGCGGCTCTGTCTACAGCGTTGATGAGGTGGCTTACGACGTGATCGGCATGGTAGACGCAGGCGAGACGAAGGAAAGTATCATCGCCGCTGTCACCTCCGCGCACGGCGTCACAGAGGAGGACGTGACCGAGTGTCTCTCCGACGTGGAGGAGCTGAGAGAGGCGGGCAACCTCTTCTCCGAGGACACCTTCGAGGACTTAAAGCCAATGGAAAAGGGCGGCGACGTTATCAAGGCGCTTTGCCTCCACGTTGCACACACCTGTAACTTAAACTGCACCTACTGCTTCGCAAGCCAGGGTAAATACCACGGCAAGGAAGCACTCATGTCATATGAGACCGCCTGCCGCGCCATCGACTTCCTTGTGGAGCATTCCGGCGACAGACGTAACCTTGAGGTGGACTTCTTCGGCGGCGAGCCCCTTATGAACTGGGACGTTGTCAAAAAGACCGTCGCTTATGCCAGAAGCATCGAGGAGGCGGCGGGAAAGAATTTCCGCTTCACCCTTACCACCAACGGTATGCTCATCGACGATGACGTGATCGATTTCGCTAACCGCGAGATGCACAACGTGGTCCTCAGCCTTGACGGCAGACCCGAGGTACACGACCGCTTCAGACGCGACTATGCCGGACGCGGAAGCTACGAGCGCATTATCCCGAAATTCAAGCGTCTTGTAGACAGCCGCGGCGGCGAGGGATACTACATGCGCGGTACCTATACCCACAGCAATACCGATTTTTCCGAGGACGTGCTCCACATGGCATCTCTTGGCTTTAATGAGCTTAGCATGGAGCCTGTCGTATGTCCTCCCAGCGATCCCTACGCGCTGACGGAAGAGGATCTTCCCGTGCTCTTTGAGCAGTATGACAGACTTGCCCGCGAGATGATCCGACTCAGACGCGAGGGTAAGCCCATCACGTTCTATCACTACATGATCGACCTTGAGAGAGGTCCCTGCATCCACAAGAGAATTGCGGGATGCGGCTCGGGCAGTGAGTATATGGCAGTTACCCCCACGGGTGAGCTTTTCCCCTGCCACCAGTTTGTAAACGATCCCGAATACTCCATCGGTAGCGTATTCGACGGTATCAAGCGTCCCGAGCTTTGCGAGAAGTTCAAGGGATGCAACGTGTATGCTCATCCCGAATGTGCCGACTGCTGGGCAAAGTTCTACTGCTCGGGCGGATGCGCCGCAAACGCATACCACGCAACGGGCGATATCGGCGGCGTTTACGAATACGGCTGTAAGCTGTTCCGTCACAGAATGGAATGTGCCATCATGCTGAAGGTGTCCGAGGAGGACGACGAGGCGTAAGCCTTCGCCCCATTACAAAAAAACTACATTATATATAAGGACGGTGTTACGGTATGGTTGAATCAAGAGGAAGAGTCAGTCTTCAGAGAATAATCGATGAGTGTAAGCTTGAGGTCGTGTGCGTGCCCGACGATCCTGCGAATATCAGTATCGTCTCCACGGAGATATTCCGTCCCGGTCTGCGCCTTGCCGGATTTTTCGACGAGTTTGACGAGAAGCGTATCCAAATCGTGGGTAACGCCGAGTGCCTTTATATGGCAAGGTTTGACGAGGAAACAAAGCGTGATAAGCTGACCGCTTTATTCAGCCGTAAGCCTGCCGCCGTGATATATGCTCACGGCAACAAGCCTTCCGAGGTGTGCCTTGAGATCGCAGAGTATTTTTCGGTGCCTCTTCTCGCCACTGAAGCGAACACAAGTGAATTCATCGCGGCGCTCATCTCCTTCCTGAACGTACAGCTTGCGCCTCAGATCACACGCCACGGCGTATTCGTTGAGGTATACGGCGAGGGTACGCTTATCCTTGGCGACAGCGGAGTAGGTAAGAGTGAGACTGCGATCGAGCTTATCAAGAGAGGTCACCGCTTCATCGCAGACGACGCAGTGGAGCTTCGCAAGGTGTCAAATAAGACTATCCTCGGCGCGGCGCCCGACCTTATCAAGTATTATATCGAGCTTCGCGGTATCGGTATCGTTGACGTAAGACGTATCTTCGGTATGGGTTCCGTAAAGGCAACGGAAAAGGTCGACCTAATCATCAACCTTGAGCCTTGGGAAGAGGGTAAGATGTACGACAGATTCGGACTTGACAACGAGTACACGGATATCATGGGCGTTAAGATCCCGTCCATCGTTGTGCCAGTCCGTCCCGGAAGAAACCTTGCCGTCATCATCGAGATCGCGGCGATGAACCACAGACAGAAGAAGATGGGTTACAACACCGCGGAGGAATTTAACCGCAAGCTGATGATGATGAGCGGGCTCGATCCCGACGCTATGTAAAAGTCTTCAATATTATTATATACAAGGCAGAAAAAACAATAACTCGACAGAGTAGGTAAGTATGCGTCAAGTGCCGCGGGAACGGGGAGTTGTCCTGCGGACGAAAGTGCGGTGGCACTGCGGTGTACTTACTGCATCCCGCTGTGACAAAACGAAATCACTCTCGTGAATGTTTTAGCGGATATAGGGGGAGGTATGCCCTCACACGTTATTGTCCGCTGCCGACGTTTTCGGGAGGTTTTGTTTATGAAACGGAATAATTACGTAAGAGAACTGACCTATATGGCGTTTCTCGTTGCCCTTGAGGTGGTGCTGAACCGCTTTTGCTCTATCAATACCGCAGGGCTGAAGATCGGCTTTGCCTTTGTGCCCATCGTGGTGGCGGCGTCCCTTTTCGGACCCGTGCCCGCCGCTGTGGTATACGCATTGGCTGACTTGGTCGGAGCATTGCTGTTTCCCATCGGTACCTATCACCCCGGCTTTACCGTCAGCGCGGCTGTAATGGGCGCGGTGTGGGGACTTTTCCTCTATAAGGCGGAAGACGGTGAGAGGGCGATTGTAAGGTGGAAGAAGATATCTCTCTTCCCCAACGTGATACTGCCGTCCCTTTTCAATAATCTTGTTATTGGGCTTGCGGTCAATACCTATTGGGTAAGTATGCTCTACGGCTCAAAAAGCTACGTAGGCTGGGCGCTGTACAGACTTGTGGAATATGCTCTGCTTATCCCGCTGAACGTGTTGCTCGTCCCCGTGGTGCTGAAGCTGACGGATGAGCTGAGGCGCTTTGTGCGTAAATAAGAAGAAAAACAACGATAATATACAGGAGGTTATTATGACAGGAAAGGAAGCTGTAAGCTATATACATTCAGTAAGCTGGATGGGAAGCAGGCCCGGACTTGAGAGAATAAGAAAACTGCTCGCTCTCATGGGCGACCCTCAGAAGGGACAGCGTTTTATCCACGTGGCGGGAACCAACGGAAAGGGATCCACCTGCGCCATGCTTGCGGAAATTTTGAAATACAACGATTTCAAAACGGGACTTTTTACATCTCCCTACGTGCTGGAGTTTAACGAGAGAATAAGAGTAAACGGCGAGAACATCTCCGATGAGGCTCTCGGCGAAGTCACCGAGTACGTTAAGTCCTTTGCCGAGCAGATGGAAGACAAGCCCACCGAGTTTGAACTTCTGACCGCTATCGCATTCGAGTTTTTCAAGAGGGAAGAGTGCAAGTACGTTGTGCTTGAAACGGGCCTTGGCGGCAGACTTGACTCCACCAACGTTATCGAAGACCCTGTGGTGTCCGTTATCACGGGCATCGCACTTGACCATACCTCCGTGCTGGGCGACACCGTAGAAAAGATCGCGTACGAAAAAAGCGGTATCATCAAAAAGGGATGCCCCGTGGTCCCGGGCGAGATGCCCGAGGAGGCACGCGCGGTTATCGAAGACTATGCGGCAAAGATGGACGCGCCCGTTCACCGCGTGAATATGGACGATATGTCATTCTGGTGCTCCACCCTTGCGGGAAGCGAGTTCGTTTATAAAAACACGAAGAAGTATAACCTTGCGCTTCTCGGTGAGCATCAGCTTAAGAACGCAATGCTGGCGCTTAAGGTGTGCGACGTGATGACCGATATGGGTATCACCGTCCACAATCACCCGAGAAAAATGGGACTTTCCGAGGTGCGCTGGCCCGCGCGCTTTGAAATGCTTTCCAAAGATCCCATCGTCATATTCGACGGTGCTCACAACCCTCAGGGGATCGCGACGGTCATCTGTAATATAAAGAAGTATTTCGGCAGAAAGAAGCCAGTGCTTCTCATGGGCGTTATGGAGGACAAGGATCACGGTATGATGACGGGTGCCCTTGCAGAGGTGGCGTCATGCGTACATACGGTGACTCCCTCAAATCCCCGCGCCATGAAGGCGGAAACCCTTGCAGAGGAATTTTCTGCGGCAGGCGTGCCCTCAGTCCCCCATGGGGATTTTGACAGCGCGATAGCCGCTGCCCTTGCTGACGCCCGTGAAAAAGACGCTCCCGTGTTTGCTCTCGGCTCGCTTTACATGTACGCCGACGTGGTACGTGCGCTTCGCGAGCTAAATTGACCTTCGGTCAGCTAAATGTGCTTCGCGAGCTAAATTGACCTTCGGTCAGCTAAATGTGCTTCGCACGCTAAATTGTTCCTGCGGAACAGCTAAATGTGCTTCGCCAGCTAAATTGTTCCTGCGGAACAGCTAAATGTGCTTCGCACGCTAAATTGTTCCTGCGGAACAGCTAAATGTGCTTCGCCAG
>JAFSGU010000081.1 GCA_017440665.1 Clostridia bacterium | reverse complement strand
TAAGTCCGACGCAGGGATCGTGCAGGTCCTCTGCGTTATCTTATTTTTATACCCGTAAAGGAGGTATTCAATATGAAAACAAGGCTTATTTTCGCAATGCTCTCAACTGTACTTATACTCATCTTGCTTTGTGCGTGTGCTCCTGTCGCGGCACCTGATGGAGAACAAGTCAACAGCGGCACAGAAGCGCAGACCGAAGCTCCCCGCGAGGCTGAATATTCAGTAACAGCCTTCGACACGATGGACAAAAGCGTTATTGACTCAATAGTAATTCAGGACTGCAATACGTGGGAAAGCACCACTGTATCGGATGCTGACGAGATCTCCGATATCGTTGATATGATAAACGGTATTACCCTCTCGTACACGAGAATGACCACAGCGGGATCGTATGACAGCCGCGTCAGCATAGTATTTTTCAACGAATACGGAGGTGAGTGCTACAGGAGCATCACCCTGCATAATGACAAAAGATGCGCTTACAAGGTAAACCGTAAATCATATTACGAGACGGGCGCTCTCGACCTGAGTATATACGACATGGAAAATGGACTTGGTCTTTACGAAGCTGTAATGGCGTATCTGCCAATTGAACAGTAAAACAATTGCCCTCTCTGCGGCTATCGCGGAGAGGGCAGTTTTCATTTTAACTTTTCCAAAAGCTCAGGGAAAAACGAAAGGCTTCGCTTCAAAATGCCGTTCATATATGCAAGAGCGATACCGTAATTGGTAAAGGGTACGCCCTCGTCCGCGGCGCATTTTCCGCGATAACGCATTTCCCTTTCGTTTAACATACAGCCTCCGCAATGGATGACAAGATCGTATCCGTCAAGGCTTTCGGGAAATCCTCCGCCCGAGGTGAAATGGAAGTTCAAGTCAGACTTACCCGTGTGGCGGCGGATCATAGCGGGGATCTTGACCGTACCGATGTCCTCGCACTGTCTGTGATGTGTACATCCCTCTGACACAAGTATATTCGCCCCGTCGCGCAGTTTTTCAATGGCGGCAACGCCTTCAACCGCGCCTGCAAGTATACCTTTATACGCCGCCATAAGTATGGAGAAGGAGCACAGCGGTATCTCCTCGGGCACCGTATCCTTAACCTTTCCGAACACCTGGCTGTCTACTATCACCGCTCTCGGCGGTGTTTTTAAGTTGGCGAGCGCCGACGGAAGCTCCTCCGGCTGTACGGTGTACACCATAGCGTGGGAGTCCAGAATATCGCGTATGGTCTGCACCTGGGGAAGAATGAGCCTTCCCTTCGGAGCGGATGCGTCGATGGGAGTGACAAGCACCACCGTGTCGCCGGCGGAAAGTCTGTCGCCGATTATCCGCTTTTCTTCGGAGGACGCCTTGAAGCGCTTTGCCATAAGCTCACGAAGCTTTTCCACACCTTCTCCCGTGGCGGCGCTGACGTATACGTCACACTCAGCGTCACGGGCAGAAGCTACGTCGCTTTTGTTAAAAACGGTTATTACGGGGATGCCGCGGCGCTTTATAAGCTCCAATGTCTCCCTGTCGGATGTTGAAAAACCTCGGGCGGCGTCCACCACCAGTAAGGCACCGTCACATTTATTGAGTATCCGCATGGTGGTACGGACACGCATCTCGCCAAGCTCACCCTCGTCATCGATACCGGGGGTATCGATTATCAGCACGGGGCCTATGGGCAGTATCTCCATAGCCTTGGAAACAGGGTCTGTGGTAGTACCCGCAACGGGGGATACCACGGATATCTCCTGCCCCGTAAGTGCATTTACCAGTGAGGATTTTCCCGCGTTGCGTCTGCCGAAAACCCCTATATGTACCCTCTCGGAGGAGGGGGTCTGATTCATTTCTGCCATAAGTGATCCTTTCGCTCCGCTGTCACTTCTTGCGCTTACAGTAACCGCGCTTGCCGCAGGCGGGACATTTCATAATTCTCGCGCGTCCCATGTGGACAAGCGCTGAAAGCTCGTACCATTTAGGCTTGAACTCAAAGCCGCAGTAGGGACAAACGTAGGTACGGGTGTAAATGATATAATATGAAATGATACTAACGATAACAACGGGAATCGCGATCGTCCACCATGGCGCCTCGCGGGTCTCGCCAAACCAGTTAACCGTACACGAGGTCAGGCATATTAGCAACACCGCACAGAGTACGGATAATTTCAAAAAACGTTTCATTTTAACTCTCCATCAGAAGCGGAAATCCCGCTTACCGTCCTCAATATCATTAAGATGACGCTTGCATATCTCGCGAATCTTTTCAGTGGGGATATTTTGAAGCTCACGCTCGATCATTTCGTCGGCAAGTCTGCGTGTATCCTCGCTTCCGTAATCGGTGGCAAATTCCTTAAGGGTGATAAGAGCGTTGGGGTGACAGCAGTCGTGGATCTTACCCGCCTTAAGCAGAGTCATAAAGCGGTCGCCCGTTCTTCCCTCTCTGTAGCAGGCTGTGCAGAAGGAGGGGATAAAGCCGTCCTCCATCAGCCAATGCACAACCTCGTCAAGGGTACGCTGGTCGGAAACGTCAAACTGCTCTGTATCGGTGGGACGCTCATCCTCGGTATAACCGCCCACAGACGTACGGGATGCTCCGCTGATCTGAGACACGCCAAGCTCAAGAAGTCTGCGGCGCACATCCTGACTTTCGCGGGTAGAGATTATCATACCGGTATAAGGCACGGCTACGCGGATGATGGCGCACAGCTTTGCAAAGGTGTCGTCGTCGATACCGTTGTCGAACTGATCGGGATCGATATCGTCCGCTCTCTTGATGCGGGGCATACTGATGGTGTGGGGACCTACGCCGTGAGCCGCTTCAAGATGTTCCGCGTGCATGAGAAGTCCGCACAGCTCGTATTTGTACAGCTCAAGTCCGAAGAGCACGCCAAGACCTACGTCGTCGATGCCGCCCTCCATTGCTCTGTCCATTGCCTCCGTGTGATAGCAGTAATCGTGCTTGGGACCCGTGGGATGGAGCTTTTCGTAGCTTTCCTTATGGTAGGTCTCCTGGAAGAGGATGTATGTGCCGATACCCGCATCCTTAAGACGTCTGTAGTTTTCAACGGTGGTAGCCGCGATATTTACGTTTACTCTGCGGATAGCGCCGTTCTTGTGCTTGACGGAATATATGGTGTCGATGCACTCCAGTATGTATTCGATGGGGTTGTTCTTGGGGTCCTCTCCCGCCTCGATGGCAAGTCTCTTGTGACCCATATCCTGTAGGGCGATGACCTCGGCGCGCACCTCATCCTGAGTCAGCTTGCGTCTGGGAATAGACTTATTCTGACGGTGGTAGGGGCAGTATACGCATCCGTTGATGCAGTAGTTTGAAAGATAGAGGGGCGCGAACATTACGATGCGGTTGCCGTAAAAATCCTTTTTTATCTGCTTGGCAAGGGCGTAAAGCTCAGCTAAAACAGCCTCGTCCTCGCAGGCGAGAAGCACGGACGCTTCTCTGTGGTCAAGTCCGCCCCTCTTTGCCGCCTTATCAAGTATCTCACGGATAAGGGGCATATTTGCTTTGTTTTCCTCAGCATAGCTGAGAGTATCCATTATCTCATCGTGTGAGATAAATTCTTCCGCTTTAAGTGATTTAGGGTTATACATAATTTGAACCTTCCTGTTTATTCATAATTACATCAGTTACATCTTACTGTGTCCCACTTCAAAGGACAGTTTAAAGCCTGCACCCTCAAGCTCACGCCTTAAGGCTGCAATTCCCTCTGCGCTTTCCGCTCCTGCGGAGACTTTTCCGTCGTAAAGGGAATATTTTTCTCTCACCTGCGGAGGTGACAGATTCGGCATCACAACGTTTCCTCCTGCAAGGAGGCCCATCACCCGTCCTCCCGTGCCTACGCTTCCGAGAGCTGTGGTGGCGGGCAAAAGCACCCGCGGCAGCATAAGCCTTACTATAGCAAGGCACCTGACCGTAAGTGGTACGCTTCCCGCCCCTTTGTCGCGGAAGGGTGTGTCGCGGTGGGGGATAAACGGACCGATGCCCACCATATGGGGGCGGAAGCTCTCTATAAACCTCAGGTCGGAGACGACGTTTTCCAAGGTCTGATAGGGCGAGCCTACCATAAAGCCGCATCCCGTCTGATAGCCTAAGTCCTTCAAGCTTCTCAGGCAGTCCATTCTTTCAGTCAGCTTCATGCTTTCCGGATGGAGCTTTTCGTAATGCTTTTCGCACGCAGTTTCGTGACGGAGAAGATATCTGTCCGCTCCCGCCGCCTTCAGTCGTGCGTAGCTCTCACGGCTCCTCTCGCCGAGGGACAGGGTAACGGCACATCCAGCGCAGTCATCCTTGATACGGCGGACGACTTCCTCCACCACCTCATCGGTAAAGTACGGGTCCTCGCCCCCCTGTAAGACGAAGGTACGAAAGCCTGCGGCGTATCCCGCGCGCGCCGTCCCTACTATCTCGTCGGGGGTAAGTCTGTACCTCTGTGCCGACTTATTGCTCCGTCTGATGCCGCAATAGTAGCAGTCGTTCTTGCAATAGCTTGATATCTCGATCAGCCCGCGGAGGTACACTTCCCGTCCGTAGACCCCGTCGCACACCTCACGCGCCTGAGAGGTAAGATATGCGTCGCTCTCACAGCTTCCCTCAAGCAACAGGACAAGCTCATCATCTGTGACGCCCTCGCCTCGGCGGAGGCTGTTTACGATATGCTGAAAGCTTCTCATGCGGCGCTGTACACGGTCTTGGAGCTGATGCCGCAAAGTCTGCCTATCTTTCCGCCAAGGGCGCTGATGACGTCCTGAGGCGCGTCGATCGCCACGCTTATCACGTTTATTCCCCTCTCTCTGTAGGGGATGCCCATTCGTCCGATTATATATTCGCCGTACTCGTGTAATAGCTCGTTTAATCTTTCAACGTCTCCGCCCTTTTCCACGATCACGCCGATTATGGCTACTCTTTTTTCCATACCGTCCTCCTTCTCCCGAAAACAAAGATCACGCAGGGGTGCGCATCAACGCGCACGGCTCACCTACGTGACGTACGTTCTGTTTGATGATGCGCCTCACCTGAGAAAATACTCGCAGCTCGGGGCTGTTTTGGCAGCTATGCTGTCATGATTTGGCTGTCGCCGTGAATTGGTGTTCCACCGTGAATTGGCTCACGCCATGATTTCTCGCTACGCTCCATTGGGATTATCCAATGCACCGCAGTGCAATTCATGAGTCCGCGGACTCAATTCATGAAATGCTATATTTCAATTCATGCCGCCAGGCAATTCATTCTGTTTGTCATGCCGACAGGCAATTCATTCTGTTTGCCTTGCAAACAGTATAACACAAAAGCCACATAAATTCAAGACTTTTGCCTTGATTTATGTGACTTTTGACTATATTATTTTATACTTTCGATAAGTCCGGGGATACACTGCTCGAACTTGACGCCGAACCAGTGTGTGGGGTCTCCCTCCGTTGCCTTGATGGAGCCGATGGTGAAATCCACCGCTATCTTCATGGCGTCCCTCAGCGTTCTGCCAAGCATCAGTGCACCGAAGAAGGAGGACGCAAACACGTCTCCCGTACCGTGGGACTGGCGCGGTATCTGCTCCCTGAAGTAGCTTTCGTATATTCCCGTGGTGCTGTCGTATGACACGCTTCCCTGAGAGGTACCGTCGTATGACACTCCTGTGATAACGGCGACGGGCGCGCCAAGGCCGCACATACCGCGAAGGAGGGACTTTATGTATTCCTCGTCGTGCTCACCGCGGTGTCTGTATTCCACACCGAGGAGCATGGACGCCTCGGTAACGTTGGGAACCACCACGTCTGCTACTGCGCAGAGGGAGCGCATGGCTCCGACGAAATCGCTGTCAAATCCCGTATAGAGGCGTCCGTCGTCCGCCATGGCGGGGTCTACGAATTTTATTGCGTTTTTTCCGAAGCGGGCGATGAAGTCAAGCACCATTGCGATCTGTCTCTCACTGCCTAAGTATCCCGTATAGATACCGTCGAATTTGAGTCCGGTCTCATGCCAATGGTCTGATATCTTAGGGATCTCGTCCGTAAGATCCTTGAAGGTAAAGTTCTCAAAGCCTCCCGTGTGGGTGGAAAGCACCGCCGTGGGAATTACCGAGCAGCTGATCCCCATAGCTGATATTACGGGAAGCGCCACAGTCAGCGAGCACTTTCCGAAGCAGGATATATCCTGCAGTGTAACGATTCTTTTATCTGTCATTATTATTCTCTCTTTATTAGTTACGGCAAAATGCCTTACCTAATAATTATAATTACAACAAGGCAGGTTGTCAATAAGAATTTTATACAATTGATAAGGGGGAAAAGTATGAGCTGTCAAACAAAAAGGACAGAGACCGGCTCTGTCCTTTTGTTATTCTGTATCGTATATCCGTTATGCTTATTCCGCGGGAATAATGTCGGTGATCACCACGCTGACGATCATTTTGTGGCTTCTGAGGAGGAAGGGCTTGTTAAGAGCGATATTTACCTTTTCGGACTCTTCGATTACGAATACGCCCTCATCGGAATACTTTCCTTCAACAAGGAGCGTTCCCTGGATATCGCATCTGCCCGCGATCTCATCTGTAGCATAGTTGGTGGTACTGATGTACTCACCGCGGCTGTTGTAGTACCACTTTGTTGCATCAAATACCTCTACGTTGCCCGTGGTAACGCCGAAGGGTTTATTCGTATCGTAGAAACGGAATTCGGTACCCTCTTCAAGATACTGCGCAACGGAATATCTGTGATCGCGGGTAAGGTAGTTGAGATAGTACTTCTGTGTGGGGATGTCGGGGTCTGTATAAGGGTCGGGGGTATTCTGTGCAACCACAAATCTGAGCGCAACTGCTGCAAGGCACAGAACGAGCAGTAACACTATTACGACGTCTACAGCGTTAAACTTTTTCTTAGCAGTATTATTTTCCATATATAGATCCTTTCTTGTCTCACTTGTTCTCTGTCTTTTCTTCTGCAGCAGCCTGCTTTTTCTGTTCTGCCTCTACGACTGCCTGCTCGTCTACAAGACCGGTATTAACTCTGTTTTCGGGATTCTTAAGTATCTGAACGTACATAACGAAGATCACCAGAGCAAGAACCGTTATCGCGATAGAACGGGGAATTGCGTTATCGGTGAACATCTTGTCACACATGAATACCGCAACCAGGCCGAGAATACCGCATATAGCGTAAAGGATCTTAACAGTCTCCTTCTGAGTGAAGCCCATGTCGATAAATCTGTGATGCAGATGACCGCGGTCTGCAGAGAAGGGGCTCTTGCCTGCCAAAACTCTTCTTACGATAGCAAATATAGTATCCGCAAGAGGAAGCGCGAAAATGATCAGCGGCACGATCATGGAAATGACTGTATGCATCTTGAACATTCCCTCGATGGAAATGAGAGAAAGCGAATAACCAAGGAACAGCGAGCCTGTGTCTCCCATAAAGATACGGGCAGGGTTCTTGTTATAAGGCAGGTATCCGAGGCACGCACCGATAAGTATGAGTGTCAGAAGCGCTGAGTGGAACTCGCCGCCCTGAATGATGATAACCGCAAGGATGGAAATGGCGGATATGGTGGATACTCCGCAGGAAAGACCGTCAAGACCGTCGATCAGATTGATCGCGTTCATGAGAGCCACCATCCAGATGATGGTAACGGGGATCGCCCACAGGCCAAGGAAAACGTAATTGTCTCCGATGTGGAAATACTGAATACGAACACCGCCGATAACGGGGATAGCGGAAATAGCAAGCTGGAAAATGAGTTTCACGAAAGCGTTGATGTTCTTGATATCGTCCAGCATTCCGAGAACAACGATACAGAGAGCGCCCAGCAACACGAGGCAGAGTCTCAGGTCAACGTTGCAGAAGAAGAGGCAGGTAATAGCGCTTCCGAGGAAGATAGCAAGTCCGCCTATACGGGGGATCGGCTTCTTGTGCATACGTCTGTTATCCTTAGGAACGTCGATAGCACCTATCTTGAACGCAAGAACTCTGACTATGGGAGTAAAAGCAAATGCCAAAAGAATTGAACATATAAACGCCGCTAAGGCAAACATGAAGCGGCCGTCAGTAATAAAATCCATAATAATTACTATTCCTTTCTATGCGGCTTCTGCACCTGCGCAGTCACCGCGTCATAGTACATTGAGGCAGAAACTTAAATTTGTCCGTCAGTCTATAACGGTCACGTTAGTGCAAACACCTACACAGCGAAGGTCGCCGATGATAAAATCGTTGGAATTATTAACGGCTATATAAGCCTCGTCGTCGATACAGTAGCCCCACTCGGTCTCTACCGCGGTGGCACGGAAGGTGATGATCATATCGATAAGGCCCTCAGCCTCAGCGTATACCTCTTCTTCCTTTTCTGCGTCAAATCCGGTCTTAATGCTTGTCTTTACCTCGGGGGGAGCGCATACCACGCCGATGTCAAGATCGCGGTCTTTTTCGAAGGTAACGTGGTCACCTTCATGAACCGAGTCTGTGAACATGGAGTTAAGGGAAGTGACCTCGATCACGTACTCAACGGTATGGGTCTCGCCCTTGACCTCGGTATCATCGCTTATGATAAACACGTATCCCAGTACTGCAACCGCCGCGATCAACACGAGAACGATCACAGCGTCAATAATATTGAATCTGAACTTCTTTTCTGACATATTATTAAATTCCTTTCTGAATACCGTTTTATTCGTCGCTTTTAAGCTTTATATCCACAGAGGCAAATTCCGCGCTGTTCTGCCCTTCTTCTCTGCCAACCGACGTTTCACGGTCAGAGCTCTTCACGAGAGCGGGGATAAGACCAAGCACCAGCCAGAATATGAGATATACTCTGTAGTTGTACCACGAGTAATCCGTAAGTCCCTGAAGAAGCACGCCTGCAAGTCCGCAAAGAGGGCCTGCGATCATAAGGCGGGTGTTATATCTGTACACCTCGGTTATGCTGTCGCTCTTCTTGGTCATACGTGCAAAAAGATTAAAGCTTATTCTTACAAGAAGGAAAAGTATTATGAGAAATACTATAAGTCCGAATATTCCCTGTTCAAGGGCGATCTGTATGAAAAGATTATGTGAATGAGGAGCTGCCTCAATACCCGGGAGCGTATAATCGGGATATACCTTGTACCAGGCAGACTCGCCTACGCCGATACCGCTGAAGAAATTGTCCCGTAGCATGTGAACGGCACCTCTCCAAATGCTTACTCTGTAAGACGTGGAGCTGTCTGCCATGTTACCGATACTTGTAAATCGGTTGATGATGGAATCGGGAAGAATAAACGGAAGCACGGGCAGGGATATTATACCTGCGGCGAAGATCCACATGGATCGCTTTGACCAGATGATAAGGAAAACGACAATGGCGAATATGAATCCCAGCCATGCGCCTCGGCTCCAAGTCAAAAGCAGACACATTGCCATCGTAGCGGTACACATGAAGCTGTACTTCTTGTTGCCCCCGTCCTTTACAAGGAAGAGTGCAAGCGCCATGGGAAGAATAAGTACAAGGTACTCTCCCAGCATGTTGGGGTTTTCAAGAGTCGCTACCGCACGTCCGGCGATACCTTCAAACAGGTCGGAGTCAAGCCATGCGTTTGCTCCGAATGTACCGAATGCATACTGAACGATACCGTAAAGGGAAACTATCATGGCGGAAGTAACTGTAGCTAAGATTATACGTTGTATCCACTCTGCACTTCTGATACAGCAGGACACCATAAAATATACCGATATCAGACATACGAAAAGGAGAGCAGGCATAATGGATCCCGTCGACATGGATACGATACCCGCAAGACCTGTCGTCACGGCAAAAGCCAAAACGAAGAGATCGATGCGTCCGAAGTCAAGCACGCGCTTGCCGCGGATAAGCTTAACGGCGAATGCAACGCACACGAAGGCAGCAAGTCCGGCAAGCACCATTGTAGGAAGGAAGGGCATGAAGAATGCGATCGTGACAACACCGAACTCGGGCACTGTCAGCACGATATATATGAACGCTATACCGATAAGCAGTGCAAATATGAGCACCGGCTCGATCACTACGGTAAGAAGACCCGATATCGCACCTAAGATCAATGCTGTCAGGTGGCGTCCTCTAACCTCCTCGGACCACAGCTTGGCGGGATTAAATCCGAGTATTTTAACAAGAAAACCGATCGTCTTTGAATTTGCGACAACGTCAGAAACCGTTCCGCCCGACATTGCAAAGGGAATTCCCGCGACAGCCATCGTCACAGCAGTTATCCCTGACGAGATGCACGCATAAACGGAAGCCACGTTTCCTTTTATGAACATGGAAAGTACTGCGACCACCGCGGTAAACGCCGCGAATGCGAACAGATACGTTCCGATGACACGGCACCTGAGACCTTTTATTGCATATGCCGCATTATTTACGCAGTTTACGATACCCGACGTTTCGATCTTTGCAGATATCTTTTCGCAGGTACGCGACAGAAGCGAATCCCTTGAGACTTCCTTCGGTTTTCCCTTTCGCGGATCCTCAGTCCCTCGGGCACCGAAAAGTCTTGCAAAAGCTCCGCTGCACAAGAGCTCGTACACCTTGATACAGAGACGGTCAAGTCCCGATATTATGGCGCTGTTCTTTATGCTTTGAAAAATCTTGCCGTGCGGCTTCTTTTTTCTGCCTGCATTTGAATCTTTATTCAAAATTAGAACACTCTCCTTTTTCAAAAAATATACAAAGGCACTTATACCCTTTTATTATACATTATTACGTGGAAAAATTCAACAGCATTTTCTAAATTTAACGCGCAGGCTGTCAAAAGTGTTAGTCTTTACGCAATATTTACATAATCATCATATATACTGCGAAGTCGCATTTGACAAAATCCTTTATATGTGTTATAATGTACTGTAAGTAATTGTACCATTACGGTACATTGACGACAAACGACTCGTTATTGTGTCACGCTTTTCCTTGCCTAATGCGGAAAAGTATACGACTACTACATACAGTACAAGGATTATTCAGGTGATAATGATATGAAAATAACAGCTGCAGAAAAAAAGCTACTGCCGTTTTTATCAAAGCTAAGATTCCTGTTCTTCCCCCTCACGCTCTGTGCTTTTGAAACTTCCATGCATTTATATGCATATCATACCTTCTCTCCCAATTTTATATGGACGCTGGTATTCGCCGCAGGCATCGGATTTGCCGCGTCGTTCCTTTCATGTGTCTTCCCTGCAAGAGTAAACAGAATAATCGCGGTGCTCTTCACCGTGCTCTTCACCGTAGCCTTTGAGGTCCAGCTCGTATACTACCAGATATTCAAGGGCTTTGCCCCGCTGTCGGCCGTAGGTCTTGGCGCTCAGGCAGTAACAAACTTTACGGGCAACATGGTGAACGGTATCAAGGAAGCCATACTGATGGTCATTGCGTTCCTCATTCCCCTGGCTGTGCTCATCTTTGCGATGATCAGATACCGCCCCGTGTTCTCACGCCCCTGCAAGGTGCTGAAGATGATCTTCCCCCTTATCATGTGCGTGCT
Organism: Clostridia bacterium; assembly: GCA_017440665.1. GTDB lineage: Bacteria > Bacillota > Clostridia > Oscillospirales > CAG-272 > RUG11130. Next base: position 9,404 of record JAFSGU010000081.1, on the reverse strand, counting down.
GATCATCGGCGGAGCCGTCGGTACCATGGCTGCCTTCTTCAACGGTACTCCTTCCCTTTACAGCATGTTCACAAGCAGCGATACCTCCACAGACACCAGCGTAAACTGCTTCGGTCTTATCATGACGATGGCTCAGGAGCTTCGCTGCATGATATTCCCCGAGGAAGAAGTGGTTGTGGTGGAGGAGCTGAGCGACGCAGTATACGACGCTGAGAAATACAACGTTGATCCTGCCGTGGACTTTAAAGCTCTGTACGAAAAGGCGGGAGACAACGAGGATCTGCGTGCGCTGACAGCCGCCCTCTCCACTATGCCCGCTACCCTTAAGCATCAGTACACGGGTATTGCCGAGGGATATAATCTTGTGGCGATCTGTGCCGAAGCATTTTCACCCGAATGCATCTCCCCCGAATACACGCCAACTCTTTATAAGCTGATAAATAACGGATTTGTATTCGAGAACTTCTACAGCACATTCCCCAACACCACGACAAACGGCGAGTACACCTTCTGCATGGGTCTCTTCCCCGACCTGACCCGTACGAAGACCGACTCCAGCTTCAGCATATCCGCATCCAACTATCTGCCCTACTGCTACGGAAACGTTTTCCGTGATATGGGCGGTATCGCCAAGGCTTACCACAACTACGTGGCTGAGTTCTACTACCGTAACTACACTCATCCCAACATGGGATACGATTTCACCGCGGCAAACAGCGGACTTGACATCGATATCACATGGCCCTCATCCGACTACGACATGATGGTGCAGTCCGTTAAGGACTACGCTTACAGCGGCAAGCAGTTTGCGGCGTATTACATGACCTTCAGCGGACACTACGCCTATAACAACGAAAACGCAATGGTCGTTAAAAACTGGGATCTGGTCGGGGATATCGAAAAGAGCGACATCGTTAAGGGATATATCGCATGCCACCTTGAGCTTGAGCGTGCGCTCACCTACCTCATGGAGACCCTTGAGGATGCAGGAATTGCCGACAAGACCATGATAGTCCTCACCACAGACCACTTCCCCTACGGTCTTACCGACGAGGAATACAGCGAGCTTGCGGAGCGTCCCATCACCAACGTATTCGAAAAGATGCGCAACGGATTTATCTGTTACGTTCCCGGCATGGAGCCCGTTAAGGTATCGTCCTACTGCTCCAGCGAGGATATCCTTCCCACAGTGCTTAACCTTCTCGGTGTGACATACGACTCCCGTCTTCTTGCAGGCGAGGACGCTCTCGCACCGGGCACTCAGCACACAGCCATCATTGCCGACGGAAGCTTCGTCTCCGAGGGCATCCGCTACGACGCGGCGTCCATCAAGTTCACCCTTGACGACAACTCCACGGAGGGACGAATCGCCGCAGAAAAGCTTTACGCCGAGGTAAGCAAGAAGTTCAACGTCAGCGTTGACATTCTCAACAACAACTACTACACATTCGTGTATGACAGAGAGTCCACCTCTCAGGCTATCGACAACATCACCATCCAGTACAGCGACGTCGGTATTATGAAGCAGTCATCCATATACTTCATGCTTAACGGCAAGTACATGGATCCCATTGCCGAGGACAAGTTCGGAACAAAGACTCCCGCTTCCGTTGAGGAGGTACTTAACGTAGCATACAGGATCGCGGGTTGCCCCCAGATGACGCTCACGATCGATGATATTCCCTTCAACGTCAGCGTTCGTCAGTATGAGGGCTCTGCGGTTTGGGCGTATGAGACGGGACTTCTTGACCCCGAACTCTTCGCTCCCGAGCTTAACGCAACGATAACGATAACTCAGCTTGCCCGTCTGCTTCGCGACTTCGCCGAGCTTAACGGATACGACGTTTCCGTCGACGCGGAGCTTCTGGCGCAGAGATTGGCGGAATACCCCGAAATATGTGAGGAAAGCGCCTCCGCGTCCATATTCTGCGAGAAGCATATTCTGCTTGAGGATAACGGAAGCCACGCGATCAAGGTGTTTACAGATCCCGACTACCAGATCAAGCGCTGGTACGTTGCCGAGGAATTCTACAAGCTTTGCACCTACTATCTCTTTGCGGGACAGACCGAATAAAGCAATTATCCCCCGTGTCAGCCGACACGGGGGAATTTGTTTTTCATCCGGCGAAGTACCTGCGGCACGGTGAAGTATTCCGCACGGCGGAATATGAAATAATTCGCCGCGGGCGAATTGTTGGGGGGGATGTTCACCCGTAGCCGCACGGGCGGTGCGGAGCGTTGGTTTTCTCCTCATCCGTCACCTGTCGGTGCCACCTTCTCCGAGGAGAAGGCTTGTTAAGACGTTCGTTTCACACGTAGCCGCACGGACGGTGCAAAGCGTTGGTTTTCTCCTCATCCGCCACCTGTCGGTGCCACCTTCTCCGCCGGAGAAGGCTTGTTAAGACGTTCGTTTCACACGTAGCCGCACGGGCAGTGTAAAGCGTTGGTTTTCTCCTCATCCGCCACCTGTCGGTGCCACCTTCTCCGCCGGAGAAGGCTTGTTAAGACGTTCGTTTCACCCGTAGCCGCACGGACGGTGCAAAGCGTTGGTTTTCTCCTCATCCGTCACCTGTCGGTGCCACCTTCTCCGTCGGAGAAGGCTTGTTAAGACATTCGTTTCACACGTAGCCGCACGGACGGTGCAAAGCGTTGGTGGCAGGACGCCCTCCTGCTCAAAACGCTTACCCCTCGAAGGACTCGGAGATGCTCGCCATCTCGATATACTCTGCGGGGTCAACGTGCTCTCCGTTAACCTTCAGCTCAAAATGGAGATGTGCCTCTTCCTCACATTCGATAAGGGCGGTGTTTCCTACGGCGCCGATAACGTCTCCTGCTGAAACGGTGACTCCGACTGTAACGTCGGAAAGTGTTTCAGGGGACAGATTCTTATAAACGGACGTGACCTCTCCTCCGTGGTCCACCTCCACGGTAACTCCCATCATGGGGTCCTCAAAAACACCCGTCACCACACCGTCGGCGCAGGACACTACGGGACTTCCCACGGGTGCCGCAATATCAACTCCCGTATGTGTACGGTGATCGTTCATGGTCATGGAATATACGGGTACTGTAAGGCTTGCTGCAGACAACACTCCGCCGTCACAGGGAATGACGAAGATGATCTCATCAACCGTAACGGATGCGGCACTGCTTTCACGGGGCTCCGTATGAAGCGCCTCCGTGCTGACCGGTGTGCTTTCGCTCTCTGCGGGGGCTGTCAAGTCATCCGGAACTTCAAAGGTGTCAAGAGGCGGTAAGGTATCCTCCCCTCTCATGCCTGCACGTCTTCCCGCACCGAAGGACACGGCAATAAAAACCGCACCCGCAATGAGAAGCAGGATCACACAGGACAGCACCTGCTTCATTGTATTTTTCTTTTTAGTCATAACTTATCTTCCTTTCCTGCTAATTTTCAGCCATCGCTTTTATTATTGACACGTCTTTCACATTTATACATACCGCGCAGACGGAAAAAGGAAAAATATTTTTTCTTTTTTTGAAAAAAACAGTTTACAAATCAAGGACTTTGTAGTATACTGAATGTGTATTTGTTCATATATTATTATATACAATACCTGAGCCGTGATCGGGAAGAAAAGGCTACCTTGCTCGTAAAGAGAGCCCCTTGTATGCTGAGATAGGGGACCTGCAAAGCCTGCTGTGCGCCCGTGAGCTCTCCCGCAGGTCGGGCGTATGCCGCGTTAAGGCGATAAGTTATAAATTAGAGTGGAACCGCGGACACCGCCTCTGTTTTTTGAGGCAGGTGTTATTTTATTTTCCACGCAGGAGGCTCCTATGATAAAGATAAAAGTAACTCTCAAGGATCCCATAAAGAAGAAGGGACCCAATTACGATAAATACAGAAAGAACTGCAAGGGCGCTTGTGCCATCTCAAGAATGATCACCGAGATCCGCGAGGATATCGACGCCATCTGCCAGCGTGACCCTGCGGCTAAGAGCCGTTTCGAGGTGTTGACTCTTTACTCGGGTCTTCACGCTCTGCTTCTCTACCGTGCCGCTCACAAGCTCCACGGAAAGGGCTACACATATTTTGCAAGAATGATATCTCAGGGCGCAAAGTTCCTGACGGGTATCGAGATCCACCCGGGTGCCACTATCGGACGCGGTCTGTTTATCGACCACGGAAGCGGAGTGGTCATCGGTGAGACCACCATCATCGGCGACAACTGTACCATATATCAGGGCGTAACTCTGGGCGGTACGGGTAAGGAAACGGGTAAGCGTCACCCCACCCTCGGCAACAACGTAATGGTGGGCTCAGGCGCCAAGCTTCTCGGCTCCTTCACCGTAGGCGACAACTCAAAGATCGCCGCAGGCGCGGTAGTTCTCTCAGACGTTCCCGAAAACTGCACCGCTGTGGGCGTTCCCGCAAAGGTAGTAGTCAAAAAAGGAGTCCGCGTTGCAGACCCCGTTGACCTTGACCAGGTACACATCCCCGACCCTATGTCCGACGAGCTTTCCCGCATCAAGCGTCGTCTCGACGAGCTGGAGGGTCTCATCGTCCGTGAAGCGGAGAATATGGCAGAGAGCGAGGACGCCTGAAGCATGAAAAAATGTACGTCATGCGGCAGGATGTTTTCGGATGAGTATCCAGACTTCTGCGAAAGCTGCGGCGGCACCGTCTTTGAAAAGGTATCCCCTCCGGAAAAGAAGGAGAAGACACCCCTCTCCATACTGAAGGCGTGGCTGTATACCGCGTTTTTCACGGCAGTAAACTACGCCGTGGCGTTTGCCGCGATCATTCCGCTTGCCATCATCTACCTTGACCCCGAGGACCCCGATTATCTGACAAAGATACTTACCACCGACATATCAAACCTCATAACCCTTGCAGGTTACGTGCTGTTTGCCGTACTGCTGACTGTATTCTTTCTCATCCGAAAAAAGAACGTGCTCCGCGAGACAGGTATCGGCAAATGCTCCCTTCCCGTACTCGCCGTGTCGGCGCTGTTCGGTGTATCCGCAAATTATCTGTATTCGTTTGTGATCGGCGTCATTCCGTGGCCCGACAGCCTCCTTGAAGCCCACAACGACGCCTACGCACTGCTTGACGGTGACGGAAACATCCTCCTAACCGTAGTGACCGTTGCTCTGTTCACCGGCATCTTAGAGGAGGTAGTGTACCGCGGTCTCGTGATGACAAGGCTGAGACGCTCCGTACACCCTGCGGTAGCCTGCGTAATATCCGCCCTGCTCTTTTCATTTGCGCACCCCAGCGTGATATCCGCAGTGTACACCGCAGTGTTCGGTCTGTGTCTTGCACTGATCTTCGAGAAATACCGCTCTGCTCTCCCCTGTATCGTCTCCCACGTATGCTTTAACGTGGTGGCGTGCTTCGACTATCCCGAGGGAGGCGGCGCAACTTTAATAATATTGGGCGTAAGTGCAGTATTTCACTTAACGTCAATAATAGCACTCATAAAGCTTCCGCGGACACGGGAAACACAGTCTGCCGCCGCGGACGTTATATGACCCCATGCAAATAAGAAAGGAAGAAAATATATGAAGCTTTATAATACACTTACAAGAACCAAGGACGATTTCGTCACCCATACCCCCGGAGTGTGCAATATGTATACCTGCGGTCCTACCGTATATCACTTCGCACACATCGGAAACCTCCGTTCATACATCATGGAGGATGTACTTGACAAGTACCTCCGTTACGACGGCTACGACGTAAAGAGAGTTATGAATATCACCGACGTAGGTCACCTTTCCAGCGACGCCGACACGGGCGAGGACAAGATGCTCAAGGGCGCCCGCCGCGAGAAGAAGACGGTAATGGAGATCGCTCAGTTCTATACAGACGCGTTTTTCTCAGACTGTGCAAAGCTGAACATCCGTACTCCCGACGTAGTCGAGCCCGCTACCTCCTGCATCCCCGAATTCATCGAAATGGTGGAAGGTCTGCTTGCAAAGGGTTACGCATACGTGGCTGAGGGTAACGTGTACTTCGACACCTCCAAACTTCCCGAATACTACGTATTCAATAAGCACGACGCAGAGGACCTTGAGGTAGGTGTGCGCGAGGGCGTTGAGGAAGACACCGCAAAGCGCAACAAGTCCGACTTCGTTCTCTGGTTCACCAAGTCCAAGTTTGAGGATCAGGAGCTTAAGTGGGACAGCCCCTGGGGCGTAGGTTACCCCGGTTGGCATATCGAGTGCTCCGCTATCAGCTTAAAGCACAACGGCGAGTACCTTGACCTCCACTGCGGCGGTATTGATAACGCATTTCCCCACCACACCAACGAGATCGCACAGAGCGAGGCTTACCTGGGACACAAGTGGTGCCCCCATTGGTTCCACATTCTCCACCTTAACACTAATTCAGGTAAGATGAGCAAGTCTACGGGCGAATTTCTGACCGTATCTCTCCTTGAGAGCAAGGGCTACGATCCCCTCGTATACCGCTTCTTCTGCCTCCAGTCCCACTACAGAAAGTCTCTCGTATTCTCCTACGAAGGTCTTGACAACGCGGCTGTCGCTTTCAAGAAGCTTATCGACAGGATCGCATCCATCAAGAACGAGGGTGAAGTCGACGCTGAGGCGTTTGAGAACCTGAAGAAGGGCTTCACCGAGGCTCTTGACAACGACCTTAACACTTCCCTTGCGGTAACCGCCCTTTACGACGTGCTTAAGGCAAACGTAAACGGTGCTACAAAGCTTGCGCTTATCGCAGACTTTGACCGTGTACTCTCCCTCTCTCTTATCGAAAAGGCTGAGGAAAAGCGTAACGCGCCCGAGGAAAACCCCGCAGGCGGAGCTGACGCAGAGCTCGTTGCTTGGATCGAGGCTATGATCGAGGAAAGAGCCGCTGCAAAGCGCGAGAAGAATTACGCAAGAGCAGACGAGATCCGCGGCGAGCTTACAGCCAAGGGCGTAACTCTTAAGGATACCAAGGAAGGCACGACCTACACCATCGGTTGATGCTTTAGTCATACGTATATTTCAAGGAAACGACAATGATCCAAAGAAAGGTACGATAACGCATGAAAAACACAGTAATAGGAATTGACGTTGGCGGAAGCACCACCAAGATCGTGGGTTTTGACTACTCCACTGAAGAAAAGAAACTCATCGAGCCGCTGTTCGTCCGTGCTACCGACCCTATCACCGCCACCTTCGGCGCGTTCGGAAGATTTCTTGACGAGAACGATCTTTCCCTCAGCGACGTTGAGCGCGTAATGATCACGGGTGCAGGCTCGTCATTTATAACGAAACCTCTCTACGGTCTTGACTGCTACAAGATCGAGGAGTTTAAGGCAATAGGCCTTGGCGGACTTTACCTGTCGGGTCTGGAGAGAGCACTTATCGCCAGCCTGGGTACGGGCACTGCCCTCGTTTTTGCCGAGTCCGGCAAGGAGCCTCAGTACCTTGGAGGCACGGGTGTGGGCGGAGGTACTCTCGTCGGTCTTTCCAAGCGTATGCTTGACATGGACACCGTCACTCACATCGAGGAGCTTGCAAAGGGCGGCTCACTCGACAAGGTAGACCTGCGCATCGGTGACATCATCAGCGGAAACAACATCCCAAACTTTACCGACACCACCACCGCATCAAACTTCGGTAACGTAAGCGACCTTGCAACTAAGGAGGATATTGCCCTCGGTATCATCAACATGGTGTTTGAGACAATCGGTATGATATCTATCTTTGCAGCCCGCGGTTGCGGTATCAAGGATATCATTCTGACGGGCAATCTTTCAAGTGTTGCTCAGGCTGAGCCTATTTTCAACACGCTCAACAGGATGTTCGACATGAATTTCTCCATACCCGCAAATTCCCGTTTCGGAACGGTTATAGGCGCGGCTCTTGCAGAATGTCCCGAAACATCACTGTAATATGCTAAGTTAAGAAGGAAGAAGATTATGGAAACACTTTTTATTTTGTCAATTGCACTCCTTGCGGGTCTTCTTATGTCCCGTGTAGTCAAGGTGCTTGGTCTCCCCGCAGTTACGGCTTATCTTATAGCGGGAATTCTTATCGGTCCCTTCTGCCTCGGCAGACTGGGCGTGGCAGGCCTCGGATTCAACACCCTTGAGCAGGTAACTGACCTCGGTATCATCTCCGACGTTGCAATGGGCTTTATCGCATTCGCCATCGGTAACGAGTTCCGTATTGCTCAGCTCAAAAAGAACGGCAAGCAGGCTACCGTTATCGGTATCATTCAGGCAGTTGCCGCAACACTTCTCGTTGACGCGGCTCTCATCGCGTTCCATTTTATCGCCCCCGATATTCTTTCACTCCCCGCGGCTATCACGCTGGGTGCTATCGCATCTGCTACTGCTCCCGCGGCAACGCTGATGGTAGTACGTCAGTACAAGGCAAAGGGTCCTCTTACAGATATCCTTCTCCCCATCGTTGCGCTTGATGACGCAGTGGGTCTCGTGATTTTTGCTATTTCCTTCGGTATCGCAAAATCTCTCACAAGCGGTCACGTGGATATTCTCTCCGTTATCGCCGAGCCTATTATTGAGGTAACTCTTTCTCTCGCTCTCGGTTTTGTTATGGGTCTCATCTTCAACCTTATTGAGAAGTTGTTCCACTCACGAAGCAAACGTATGTCCATCGCTATCACGTTCGTGCTTCTGACCGTTGCCTGCACTAAGCTTCACTTCAACATCGGTCCCGTTCATTGCGGATTCTCTTCTCTTCTCACCTGCATGATGCTTGGTACTGTATTCTGCAACGTATGTGACGTTTCCGAGGAGCTTATGGACAGAACCGACCGTTGGACAGCTCCCCTTTACGTACTTTTCTTTGTATTCAGCGGTGCTGAGCTTGACTTTGCCGTCATTGGCGATTTAGCTATCATTGCCGCAGGCGTTGTATACATACTCGCCCGTTCCGCAGGTAAGTATTACGGTTCTCTTTGGAGCTCCAAGGCTGTGGGCTGTGACAAGAATATCGTGAAGTACCTCGGTATAACACTTCTGCCTCAGGCAGGCGTTGCCCTCGGTATGTCCGTTATCGCGCAGCAGGCGCTTGGTGCTGACGGTGCAGTCATCAGAAACATCGTTCTTTTCTCAGTGCTTATCTACGAGCTTGTAGGTCCTACCCTTACAAAGATCGCCCTCACCAAGGCAGGCGAGATCACTCCCGGTGCTAAGAGCGCCCGCGGCCGTGACGATATGGCAAGGAATAAGTAAAATTATCAAAAGAGACGTTCTCGAAAGAGAGCGTCTCAGACTACTGACAAACCCTGTATTCTATCGCAGGGTTTGTCAAATTACACAAAGTTTAAACTGTTAGTAAAAGGGGATGCGCGGCGTGCGCGCCGCTTTTGGGACGAATAGGGGGATTTCGCCCTCTGCGGAGGGCGATTTAAGGCGCTGCCTTAAAAAACCGCGACCTTTCGAGAAAGGTCGATCAAAGCTTTT
>JAFSGU010000080.1 GCA_017440665.1 Clostridia bacterium | reverse complement strand
TGTATAACGAGGACGGAAGCGTTGTTATAGTTTTCAACGGCGAGATATATAATTTTATGGAGCTCCGCGACGAGCTCATCGCAAAGGGACACGTTTTCAAGACCCGCTGTGACACCGAGACCATCGTACACGGCTACGAGGAGTGGGGCGAGAAGATCGCAGAGAAGCTTCGCGGCATGTTTGCATTCGTAGTGTTTGACAAAAAGTCAAAGACTCTCTTCGGTGCCCGCGACCCCTTTGGTATAAAGCCCTTCTATTACACAAAAACACCCGAGGGAAGCCTCATTTTCGGTTCTGAGATCAAGAGCTTCCTTGAGCATCCTCATTTCAAGCCTGAGGTAAACCCTAACGCGCTGAGACCTTACCTTACGTTCCAGTACTCAGCCATGGAGGAAACATTCTTCAAAAATACATTCAAGCTTCCCGCCGCGCACAGCTTCACTTACCGCGACGGTGTTCTCACCACCAAGCGTTACTGGGACGTTGATTTCACAAAGAAGGATATCCTCACCTACGACGAGTGGGCTGAAATGATCGACGCAAGAGTACGTGAGTCCGTAGCGGCCCACCGTATCAGCGACGTTAAGGTAGGCTCGTTCCTCTCAGGCGGTATCGACTCCAGCTACATTACGGCGGCTCTTATGCCCGAGAATACCTTCTCCGTCGGCTTTAAGTCAAAGAACTTTGACGAGACCAACGAGGCAAAGGAGCTTTCCGATATCTTAGGTGTCAATAACTACATCCGTCACCTGTCTGCAGAGGAGTGCTTCAATGCATTCCCCACCATTCAGTATCACATGGATGAGCCTCAGTCAAACCCCTCCTCCGTTCCGCTTTATTTCCTCGCTCAGCTTGCCTCCGAGCACGTTACGGTCGTTCTGTCAGGTGAGGGCGCAGACGAGATCTATGCGGGTTATGAGTGGTATGACACTACTCCCATGATGGCGAAGTATAAAAAGCTTCCCGGCGGCATCAGACGTGCCGCTGCAAAGATTGCCGCAGGCCTTCCTTACTTCAAGGGTCACGACTTCATAATAAAGGGAAGCGGCGTTCCCGAGGATTACTTCATCGGTCAGGCGCTCGTATATCCCGAGAAGGATGCGCTTGATATACTCACCGAAAAGTATAAGAAGGGTCCCTCTGTAAGAGACATCACAGCTCCCGTATACGAGAGAGCAAAGGGACTTTCCGAGGTTGAAAAGAAGCAGTACCTTGACATGAACCTTTGGCTCCCCGGAGATATCCTTCTCAAGGCTGACAAGATGAGCATGGCTCATTCCCTTGAGCTGAGAGTACCTTATCTTGACAGACGTGTCATGGAGGAAGCAGGCAGGATACCCGTGGACTACAAGATAAACGGTGAGCAGACCAAAGCGGTGCTTCGCAGTGCATCCGCTAAGACTCTCCCCGAGGAATGGGTAAAGCGACCCAAGAAGGGCTTTCCCGTGCCGATCAGAGAATGGCTCCGTGAGGATAAGTATTACGGCATCGTTAAGGAAGCATTCACATCCGACGTAGCTGCTGAATACTTCAATGTTGACGGTCTTTGCAAGCTTCTTGACGATCACAAGGAGGGAAGAATGAACAACGGTCGTAAGATATGGACAGCGTTCACATTCCTCACATGGCACAAGCAGTTTATCGGCTGATGCACGTAACGATAAAGTCGTTTAAGCACACATATATTATGAAAAGGAACGGTCAAAACAATGGCTGAAAAAATAACTCCCGTATTACTTGGCGCAGACCTTAACTGCTACAACGTTGCAAGAGCGTTTCACCAGCAGTACGGCGTTGTCTCCCATGCATTCGGAAGATACGCAGTATCTGCAACCAAGTATTCCAAGATCATAAACTTTACTCAGATCCCCGATATCGACAACGAAGAGACCATGCTTCGTACTATGAAGAAGTTCGCCGAGGAACACAAGGGTGAAAAGCTGGTGCTTTTCGGCTGTACAGACGATTACGCGACCCTTGCGGCACGCTGCCGTGATAAGCTTCCCGAGTTTATCATTCCTTACCCGGATTCCTCTCTTCAGCCTGTCATTTCCAAGAAGGCGGAGTTTTACGAGATATGCGAAAAGTACGGTATTCCTTATCCCGATACGGTAGTTGTTGAGAAAGCTACTCCCGCAGAGGAGCTGACTGAAGAAAATCTTGGCTTCAAGTACCCCATCATCATCAAGCCCTCATGCAGTGTTACATACTGGAAGTATCCTTTTGACGGTATGAACAAGGTCTACACATCCGACAGTCCCGAGCGATCTGCAGAGATCATCGCGGAGATATATGCGTCGGGATACGATAACAGAATAATCCTTCAGGAGATGATCGACGGTGGCGACTCTCAGATGAGAGTGTTTACCGCTTTCTCCGACAGCCGCGGTAAGGTGCGCGCCATGTGCCTCGGTCACACCATGCTCGAAGAGCATACTCCCAAGGGACTGGGTAACCACGCCGCTATCGTGACAGAGCCCGTATCCGAATTCCCCCTTGCCGAAAAGCTTAAGGCTATGCTTGAGGATATGGGATATACCGGATTTTCCAACTTTGACATCAAGCTTCGCGAGGGTACGAAGGACGATTTCCGCGTGTTTGAGATAAACCTCAGACAGGGAAGAAGCAACTTCTACGTGACCTCAAGCGGACTGAATATCGCCCGTCTTGCCGCCGAAGTGTATAACGATGACGGAGACAGCTTTGAGACCGTTGAAAAGAAATTCTTCTGGCACCACGTGCCGAAAAGCGTAGCTTATAAGTATACGGAAGACCGTGACCTTGTGGCTACCGCTAAGGACCTTGCAAAGAAAGGTCTTGAAGCTTCCTCCGTTTGGTATCCCGCAGACTTCAAGGGTAACCCCATGAGATTTATCTGCGCGGCAGAGCAGCTTCGCCGTCAGAAGAAGAAATATAAGATGTATTATCCTAAGTCAAAGTAAAAAGACACGTAAGTTTAAAGCAAAGGAAAGGCTCAGAAAAATGCATAAGGTAGGCGAAAACCGAAAGATACTCGGTATCCTCGGAGGACTCGGTCCTCTCTCCAGCGCGTATTTTTACGAGCTGATCACAAATCATACGAAGGCGTCCTGCGATCAGGATCATATTGACATCATTCTTTCAAGCCGTGCTACTACTCCTGACAGAACGGCATACATACTCGGCAGAAGCGACCGCGATCCCGTGCCTTTTATGGTAGAGGACGCAAAGCTTCTTGAGCAGTACGGTGCCGACGCCATCGTTATCCCATGCAACACCGCACACCACTTTATCGAAGAGGTCAGACGCAGTGTAAACGTACCCGTCCCCAGTATCATAACAGAGACGGTCGCCCATATCGCAAGAAACGGACATAAAAAGGCGGCTATCCTTGCTACCGAAGGTACTGTGAGCTCAGGCGCATATCAGGCAGAGTTTGAAAGAGCGGGCCTTGAGTGGGCTGTGCCCGATAAGGTAGGACAGAGCGTTATCACCGACATCATTTACGGTGACGTTAAGCGTGGTGTGGTACCTCCCCCCGAAAAGCTTTACGCTGTTGCGGATAAGCTGTTTGCCGAGGGCTGTACCTGTGCCATCCTCGGATGCACCGAGCTGTCCGTGTTAAAGCGTCAGTTCCCCGAGGACACACGTTTTGTTGATTCTCTCGAAACACTTGCTTTCCGTGCAATAACGTTGTTTGATCACGAGCCCGTTGGCTTTACAGAGGATTTCTACGTATAAGCTTATTACTCCATTTTTACAGAAAGGCAGACTGAATATATATGATACTGTCAAAGCTTTTTGAAGCTATAGATTATACCGTTCTCAGCGGAAACGCAGGGAAGGTCTCCGTAGATAGGATCGAATATAACTCCCGTAAGGTAAATCCGGGAGAGCTTTTCGTATGTCTGCCGGGAGCCAAGGCTGACGGACATGATTTTGCAAGAATGGCATATGATAAGGGCTGCAGAGCATTTCTCTGCGAGCGTCCTCTTGATTTGCCCGCTGACGCTTTTCAGGCGGCAACCCCCGACACTAGAAGCGCACTTGCGTCTATCTCCCAGACCTTCTACGGATATCCCGCAAAGAAGCTCCGCATAATCGGTATAACCGGTACCAAGGGCAAGACCACCACGGCTCTGCTGGTTCAGTCTATTCTTGAAAACAGCGGTATCCCCTGTGCGTACATAGGCTCAAACGGTGTTATAATCAACGGCAAGCATACCGAGACCGTCAACACAACTCCCGAAAGCCGTGAGATGCAGCATTATTTTGCAACGATGGTGCGTGAGCACGTTACCCATGCCGTGATCGAGGTGTCAAGCCAAGCGCTTGAGCACAACAGAGTGCAGGGAATAGATTTCGACGTTTGCGTATTTACCAATCTTGGCGTAGACCATATAGGCGAGGGCGAGCATTCTTCTCTTGAAGAATACAGATGCGCCAAGAAAAAGCTCTTTACCGACTATAGCTGCAAATTGGCAGTTGTCAACAGCGATGACGAATATGCATCTTTCATGACTGAAGGTGTAAGCTGTCCCGTTGTGACCTTCTCAATGAACGATCCCGCGTCTGATCTGTACGGCTCGGACGTTGAAAGATACAGAGACGACAGCTTCCTCGGTATACGCTTTGACTGCGTTAACTCGGGTGAGACTTACGACGTCCTCATGCGTACGCCCGGTCTTTTCAGCGCGTATAACGGACTTGCCGCTATGGCAGTATGCCTCAGCTACGGTGTTGACGTAAGGCGTGCCGCGGATATTCTCGCAAAGACGCCTGTGGGAGGCAGATTCGAGGTGGTAGACTCTCTTCCAGGAAGAACCTTTATAGTTGACTATGCTCATAACGGTATGAGCCTTACAAGCGCGCTTACAGTCCTCCGCGAGTATTCTCCCTCACGCCTTATATGCGTATTCGGCTCTGTGGGAGGCAGAACAAAAGGCCGTCGCCGTGAGCTTGCGGAAGCGGCATCTGCTCTGGCAGACTACGTTATCATTACAAGTGATAACCCCGACTACGAGGCACCCGAGGCCATCACCGACGAGATACTTTCATACCTTGACAAGAGCGTACCCCATGAAGTCATCGTTGACAGAAACGATGCGGTAAGACACGCTGTGAATATGGCGGAGGTGGGTGATATCGTACTTTTCGCAGGTAAAGGACACGAAACTTATCAGCTTATATGCGGTGAGAAGGTGCCCTTTGTTGAGCGCGATATCATACACGACGAATGCCGTGCAATAGTGCTTAAAAGTTTAATATAGAAAAATAGCGCCAAGAAATGTGTACACGCACATTTTTCGGCGCCTAATTTTTTAGCGAAATTGCAGGAAAGCAGGATTTCGGTGTTTGTAAAATACGTCCCGCCATCCAAAGCCTCTGCTTTTTCGACAGTCGCATACATAAAAGCCGTTTTCCGCATTAAGCGGAAAACGGCAGGAATCACTCAAGACTTTCGAGAGTAGATTTGATATTTTTCATGTCGATATACATGGCTTCCTTTTTTGAAGGGTCACGGAGAAGTGCCGACGGATGATAAACGGCAGTCATCAGGAAAGAGCCTTTTTTCACGATCTGTCCGTGCTCCTTCGTTATTCTGTAATCGGGGGAGATAAGCCTCATGGCAGATATCCTTCCGAGACAAACGATCATCTTCGGACGGATCATTTTTACCTGCTCGCGCAGGTGTACCATGCATGCGTCCTGCTCCTCCGGAAGGGGATCACGGTTTCTCGGCGGACGACATTTCAGTATGTTCGCGATATATACGTCACGTCTGTCTATACCAACCGCGTCAAGATAAAGGTCAAGCAGCTGTCCCGCGGCACCGACGAAGGGAATACCGCTCAGGTCCTCCTTTTCACCGGGGGCTTCACCCACGAACATAAGGCGTGCATTAGGATTACCGTCTCCGAAAACACAGTTTGTTCTCGTACTGTGGAGAGGACATGCGGTGCAGTTTTCACAAGCTGTTTTAAGTTCTTCAAGTGTTTTCACGGGATACCTCCTTTTGTAGCTGTCTTTAATTTTATTGTACCACAAATCACTTAAAAATCAAATAGAAATCGAAAAAAATGCAAAAAATCATTCCTATTTGCCGAAGTGTACATTTTCTCCGCTATATTTGTCCGTGTTTTGTCGCCTTTCCCATTGACAAAAGGGCGGTGTTTATTGTATAATTTTGATGTATATGTATTTGTTAAATTTATGTACACGGAAAGGCACTCCAAAGTATGTTTAAAGATAAAAAAGTCGTTTTCTCAGGTGTACAGCCCTCGGGTGTCCTCACCCTCGGCAACTATCTGGGTGCGATCAAGAATTTTTCGGCATTCTCCGATGAGTACAAGTGCTACTATTGCGTAGTTGACGAGCATGCCATCACTGTAAGACAGAATCCTGCGGACCTCAGACGCAGAACCTATGAGACACTTGCTCTCTATATGGCGTGCGGTCTTGACCCCGCAAAGAATACACTTTTCGTACAGAGCCACGTATCAGCTCACGCCGAGCTTGGATGGATACTTGACTGCTACACCATGTTCGGTGAGCTGTCCCGTATGACCCAGTTCAAGGACAAGTCCCAGAAGAACGCCGACAACATCAACGCAGGTCTTTTCACCTATCCCTCACTTATGGTTGCAGACATTCTCCTTTATCAGACTGAGCTTGTCCCCATCGGTAGCGACCAGAAGCAGCACCTTGAGCTGACCCGCGACGTTGCCGCAAGATTTAACGCCATCTACGGTGACACCTTCGTTATCCCCGAGCCCTATATCCCTCAGACTACCGCGCGTATCATGTCTCTTGCAGAGCCTTCAAAGAAGATGTCCAAGTCCGACGAGAACGAGAACGCTGTTGTTCGTATCCTTGACCCCAAGGATACCATCATAAAGAAGTTTAAGAGAGCCGTTACAGACTCAGGCTGTGAGGTACGCCGCGCTCCCGATAAGGAAGGCGTGTCCAACCTTATGACCATCTACTCTGCGTTCACAGGTAAGACTGACGCTGAGATCGAGGCTGAATTTGCAGGCCGCGGCTACGGTGACTTCAAGCTTGCTGTAGGTGAAGCTTGTGCCGATGCACTTGCTCCCGTTCAGGCTGAGTTTGCGCGCCTTATGGCTGACAAGGCATATCTTGAGGACGTTATGGCGAACGGTGCAGAGGAAGCATGGCGCAATGCTTACCGCACAATGTCCAAGGTTCGCCGCAAGATCGGCTTTACTGAGCCTAAGAGACGATGAAGCTTCAGCTTATCCTAGACAGGATCGAGGAGGGAAGATTTGCGCTCCTTACTGACAGTGAGGGCAATTCCTATGAGACGTCAGCCTCACTTTTACCTTGTCATTCCAAGGAAGGCGATGCGTTTTACGGAGAGATCGATGAGGATGGAATTATAATATCCCTCACTCCCCGTGAAAATCCCGATGCGGGAAAAAACGCCGCGAGACTCAGACGTCTGTTTGATAAGTTTAAAAATTAAATTTATATATAAACAATAACAATCGAAAGGTACGGTAATATTATGAATACCAAGGCAGTAAGACTTTACGGTAAGATGGATCTCAGACTTGAAGAGTTTGAGCTTCCCGCGATCAAGGACGATGAGATCCTTGCTTGTGTTGTATCCGACAGCATTTGTATGTCTTCTTACAAGGCAGCTTCTCAGGGAAGCGACCATAAGAGAGTTCCCGACGACGTTGAAAATAATCCCGTCATCATCGGCCACGAGTTCTGCGGTAAGATCGTTGAGGTCGGCGCAAAGTGGCAGAATGATTTCAAGGCAGGCGACAAGTTCGTAATCCAGCCCGCATTTAACTACAAGGGCTCACTTGAGGCTCCCGGTTATTCCTACGCATACTGCGGCGGTGCTGCGACTTACATCATCCTTCCCAACGAGTGCATGGAGTGCGGATGCCTCCTTCCTTACAAGGGTGACGCTTACTTCTACGGAAGCCTTGCAGAGCCTATGAGCTGTATCGTTGGCGGTTACCACGCTAACTATCACACAAAGCCCGGATGCTACGTACACGATATGGGTATCACCGAGGGCGGTATGGCTGCTATCCTCGCAGGTGCAGGTCCCATGGGTCTCGGTGCTGTTGACTACGCTATCCACTGCGACAGACGTCCCTCACTCCTTGTTGTAACCGATATCGACGACGCAAGACTTGCAAGAGCTGCTGAGATCGTAACCGTTGCTGAGGCTGAGAAGATGGGTGTTAAGCTCATGTACGTTAACACAGCTGCTATGGAAAATCCCGTTGAGTACCTCAGAAGCCTTACAGGCGGTGCGGGCTACAACGACGTATTCGTATATGCTCCCGTTAAGAGCGTTGTTGAGCAGGGTGACGCTATCCTCGGACGCGACGGATGTCTCAACTTCTTCGCAGGCCCCACAAACACAGAATTCTCCGCAATGTTCAATTTCTATAACGTACATTACGGCGCAACTCATATCGTTGGTACCAGCGGCGGTAACACAGACGATATGAAGGAATCCATCGCAATGATGGAGCAGAAGATGCTCGATCCTTCCGGTATGATCACACACGTGGGCGGTCTTGATTCCTGCGCTGAGACAACTCTTAATCTTCCCAAGATCAAGGGTGCAAAGAAGCTCGTATACACACACATCGAAATGCCCATGACAGCTATCGAGGACTTTGCTTCCAAGGCTGAGGAGTTTGCAGGTACAGAGCTTGGTGATCTCTACCGCGACCTTGACGCTGCATGCAAGGCTAACGGCGGACTCTGGTGTGCTGAGGCTGAGGCAAGGATCCTCCGCGGCGTAGAGCTGTGAAAGTTTAATTAAAACAGTATAATACAACAAGACATAACTCAAACTAAGATAAGGAAGGGTATCTAAAATGAGAGACAGTTTATACGGTGAGCTTAGTGTAATAGGAATGAAGGGTTGCGACCAGTTCGTTGATCAGGTTGAGTATTATCTCAAGCAGTGGAGAAATCACGATGACGACGAGTCCTTCGTTATCAACGCAGAGTGCCCCAGATTCGGTTCCGGTGAGGCAAAGGGTCTTCTTCATACAACGATGCGCGGACGTGACGTTTATATCATTTCCGACTGCTTCAATCACGGTGTAACCTACAAGATGTTCGGTCGTGAGGTTCCCATGAGTCCCGACGATCACTATCAGGATCTCAAGCGTATTATCGCCGCTATCGGCGGTAAGGCTAACCGCATCACAGTTATCATGCCCATGCTTTACGAGGGCAGGCAGCATAAGAGAAGCTCCAGAGAGTCCCTTGACTGTGCTCTCGCGCTTCAGGAGCTTGTTCAGATGGGCGTTTCCAATATCATCACATTTGACGCTCATGACCCCAGAGTACAGAATGCTATTCCTCTCACAGGCTTTGATAACATCCGTCCTACATATCAGATGCTCAAGGCACTCGTTCGTAACATTCCCGACATTTCTCTTGATCACGACGATACCGTTATCATCTCTCCCGACGAGGGTGCGATGTCCAGAACCATGTATTATGCTTCCGTACTCGGACTTGAGCTCGGTATGTTCTACAAGAGACGTAACTACTCCGTTATTATCGACGGCAGAAACCCCATCGAGGCTCACGAGTACCTCGGCCGCGATATCAGAGGTAAGGACGCTATCGTAATCGACGATATGATCGCTTCCGGTGACTCTATCATCGACGTTGCAAAGCAGCTTAAGGAAAAGGGTGCGAAGCGTGTATTCTTCTTCGTAACCTTCGGTCTTTTCGTAAACGGTTTCGAGGTATTCGACAAGGCTTACAAGGACGGTATCTTCGACAAGTGCTTTACCACCAACCTTATCTATCATCCTGACGGACTTCTTGACAAGGAGTGGTATGCTGAGGTAAATATGTGCAAGTACGTTGCTCTCCTTATCGATACTCTCAATCAGAACAAGTCTATCGGTACTCTTCTCAATCCCACTCAGAAGATCCACTCTATTCTTGATGCTCAGAATCAGAAGAGAGCTTGCGAGAAGAAATAATAATTATTGAAACAGATCACGGTAGAGGAGCTTGCTTTCGGTAAGCTCCTCTACGGCGGGTTTTGTCCCCTTTTTAAAATGACGGCATTTTACCGAATATCGGGGGGAAATGCTGACAAACTTAAATAATTTAGGCAGGAAAAACAAATGCAGAAACTGAAACTTACGGCGGGCGCGCTTATCGCGGAAGCCGTTTCTAATATTTGGAACAACAGTGATATGACAGCAAGCGATTTCGCAGATATGCTGGAGTATCCTCCGGATGAATCCATGGGTCACCTTGCATTCCCTTGCTTTAAGCTGAGCAGAACGCTCCGCGCGGCTCCTCCCAAGATCGCATCCGAGCTTGCAGGCGCTGTGTCAGACGAGGCCTTCGAGTCCGTTGCGGCAGTAGGCGGATACCTTAACTTCAAGCTTTCAAGTACCGCTATGATGAAAGTTGTAGAGACAGTTGAAACAGCGGGCGAAAAGTACGGTTCTTCCGGTAAGGGTGAAGGTAAGACTGTTGTTCTCGACTACTCCTCTCCCAATATTTCAAAGCCCTTCCACATCGGTCACCTTGGTACTACAGTTATCGGTCACTCCCTTAAGCTCCTTCATCAGTTCGAGGGTTACGACTGTGTAGGTATCAACCACCTTGGAGACTGGGGTACTCAGAACGGTAAGCAGATCGTTGCTTTCAAGCGTTGGGGCGACCGTGAAAAGGTCGAAAGAGAAGGTATCGATGCGCTTGTTGAGCTTTACGTTAAGTTCCATGAGGAAGCAGAGAAGGATCCTTCTCTCAATGACGAAGCAAGAGCAGAATTCAAAAAGCTTGAGGATCACGATCCAGAGAATATCGCTCTTTGGAAGTGGTTTATCGACGTCAGCTTCAAGGAATACGCTGTTACCTACGATCAGCTGGGTATCACATTTGACAGCTATAACGGTGAAAGCTTCTACTCAGACAAGATGGCGCCTCAGATCGAGAAGATGCGTGAAATGGATCTTCTTAAGCTTGATGACGGTGCGTCCATCGTTGACCTTGAAGAGTATGGAATGCCTCCTTGCCTCATCCTGAAGCGTGACGGCTCTACTCTTTATCCTACCCGTGACATTGCTGCGGCTGTATACCGTAAGAACACTTACGACTTCGATAAGTGCATCTACGTTACATCTTCAGGTCAGAGCCTCCACTTTGCTCAGTG
>JAFSGU010000079.1 GCA_017440665.1 Clostridia bacterium | reverse complement strand
TCACCGTAGGTCTTGCCTGCGATCTCACATACGCGGTCCAGGATGCGGCGGATGCTGTCTACCTCGAACATATTGTCAACGCCCTGCATTACGCAAGCGAGTCTTTCAAGGCCCATACCGGTGTCGATGTTCTTCTGCTCAAGCTCGGTGTAGTTGCCCATGCCGTCGTTGTCGAACTGAGTGAATACGTTGTTCCAGATCTCCATGAAGCGGTCGCAGTCACAGCCGGGGCCGCAGTCGGGAGAGCCGCAGCCGTACTTGATGCCGCGGTCGAAATAGATCTCGGAGCAGGGGCCGCAGGGACCTGTACCGTGCTCCCAGAAGTTGTCAGCCTTACCGAGCTTCTTGATGTGATTCTCGGGTACGCCGATCTCATCGCGCCAGATAGCGAAAGCCTCGTCGTCGTGCTCGTAAACGGAGGGGTAGAGAAGGTCTGCGGGAATTTCAAGAGTCTCTGTGAGGAACTCCCAAGACCAGTGGATAGCCTCTCTCTTAAAATAGTCTCCGAAGGAGAAGTTACCGAGCATTTCAAAGTATGTGCCATGGCGAGCGGTGATACCTACTCTGTCAATATCAGGTGTACGGATACACTTCTGACAGGTGGTAACACGGCGGCGGGGAGGCTCTACCTCACCCGTAAAAAACTTCTTCATGGGTGCCATACCGGAGTTGATAAGAAGAAGTGACTTGTCGCCCTGAGGAATAAGAGGATATGAAGGAAGTCTGAGGTGACCTTTCGACTCAAAGAAGGAAAGGTATTTTTCTCTCAGATCGTTAAGAGATGTCCATTTCATTGTGAAATTTCCTTTCTGAATAGGTACTTATATGTAAGTACAAACATTTATGCATTATATAAAGGATTATATCACAGAGCAGGGGATGTTGTCAATAAATGTTTAAACGAAAGTTTTGCAAAATGGTACCTTTCGTGTGGTGATGTCGTATATAAGTCTTTCGTATCATCCCGTCTCCACGGATATTGCCACGTGAACAAACCAAACCACGGTAGGGGCGTGCACCGTGTCACGTCCGAAACCAACGTCCCCGCACGAACAAGGCGGCGGTATTACACCCCGTCATATAAAAAGGTACTGACAGCTGATGTCAGTACCTATATGTTTTATTTAACATAGCTGTCAAGCACTGTTAACAGCTTTTCGAGAGGGGTGGGTTCCTTAAAGTCTTCAAGACACTCCCAAACGGGATAATCACGTACAGCTCCTATGTAGGATGCCGCAGGATATGCTATGTTGTTTTCATCAATATATATTTTTGCTAAATACGGTGCCGCGCCCAGCCCCGAGAACGTGTAGCCTTCTTTCGTAAATTCAGGTGGAGTTCCTGCATCGGATGGCATCAAAAACAGTAACATACGCATGTTTTTTCTGATCAAGGGAATGCCGTCCGGAGTTATGTCATATCCGTCGCTTCTTCTGGTGCCGCTTTCCTTAACGGTAAACATATCGCCCGCCTCACAGTCGCCTTTTATTACACGAACCACTCTTAGATCTGAATAAGCGGCATCTCTGTTTTCGTATTGAGCATATTCGTCAATGTCACTGACAACGTCGCAGAGAAGGATGTAGCCTACCCACTTGAAATTACAAAGCTCCTTAAGTGTACGGGGCTGTTCTCCGTATTCGTAGATTGCATCTTCTCCTCTGCTGTAATCAAGGGGCTGAAAGAACAGTTCCTCAGGAAGTTCCGGTACCTCTGCAGGCTCAACGTCCGCGAAAATGTCGATGGATTCTGTTTCCGTTTCGGGAGTGGTATCGACAGTATCTTGTGACGAAGCGATGCTTTCATCCGACACGTTTGTAGGAGCACATCCTACAAGAATTGATAAAAGTAACACTATGGAAATAAACAAAAAAATCTTCTTCATACGCTCGCCTCTTTAAGGTTTATTTGGTAATTATTCCGCACACTCGGTTTCGTCAGAAAGTTTATTAAGCTCAATGTTGGTTGTTGAATAACGAATACTTAAAGTTAATCCATCAAGCGCGGTGGGAGTTAAAGCCTGACGTCCCCATTTTTGCAAAACAGAAACGTAATCATCGCTAATAGTTCTATGTGCGAGCCCGACTGCATGGCCAACCTCATGACATGCTATTGACGGTAGGTGTGTTCCTTCAGGATCATTTCTAACATGCCATGTGTTGTAAACACAGGAGGCTTTGATCCAATCTTCGGTTATATTATTGTTTGGGTCTTCATCATCATAAACAATAACTGTTCCATCAGGCATAATAAATCTGGTTTGTCCTTTCCATGTTACCCATTCTTCATCTTCTGCCCAAAAACGAATGGATGCATTGCTCAGATTGGTTGTTTCTGTAAACTCAAAGTCTCCATCATAATTGGCAGTCGGTTCGCAAATGTTGTTCCAAGCAGTAATTGCATTGTGTGAAGCATTTACATACTGTGCAGATGATACTCCTACGTAATACATTCTGTTCTCTATTCCACCTCTCAATCTGTAAGGAAACCATACGCCACTCATAGCATAATCATAGATTGTATCGGGTGAAGCGTTATCTTCTGTTGGGAGTTGTATGGTTTCGGTAATGTCAAGGGTGATTTCATCGTCAGAAAAGCTTGGACATGCGAGAGCAGTTAAAAGTGTCAAGCATAATGACACTGCTATAATATGTTTGAATTTCATAATTATTTCCTCCCTAAAAGAATATTATACAAATATGTACAACACGAGAAAATATAACACATCCCACCGGACTCACACCTTTCTTTATCATTTAAATATATTTTATCACAAAAACAGGTATCTGTAAATTCGCATAGTATACATAATTATAACCGTGGTTTTGTGTACTATCTATAGGCGCGATAGCATAGTCACTATGCGAAATGCGTCGGTCGCCCGCTGATGAATATTCCGTCTCTCACTACCCGCGCGGCTGCAGCACGTTCGCTTTGCGAAGTGCGAACAAAATCCCAAACCCAATTTTCATTTTTACATTTTCATTTTTCAATTTTTCACCCATACCCCTTGCAAATCAGGTGTAAATATGGTATTATTAACTTGACAATATAAAGTCACACCCGCGCCTTATTTTACATAGGCGGGACAAGAGAAAGGCAGGACTAAAAAATGGAAAAAGTTAGAGTTGGTATTATCGGCTGCGGCGGTATCGCTAACGGCAAGCACATGCCCGGACTTAAGAACGTAAAGGAAGCTGAGATGGTAGCTTTCTGTGACCTCATCATCGAGAGAGCAGAGAAGGCAGCTAAGGAGTACGGTACTCCCGACGCTAAGGTTTACGTAGATTACAAGGAGATGCTCGAGGACAAGACTATCGACGTTGTTCACGTATGTACTCCTAACAGAGCACACAGCTTTATCACTGTTGACGCTCTTGAGGCAGGCAAGCACGTAATGTGCGAGAAGCCCATGGCTATCAACTCCGTTGAGGCTCTCAAGATGATCGACGCTGCTAAGCGTACAGGTAAGAAGCTCACAATCGGTTACCAGAACCGTCAGAGAAACGACGCTCAGTACCTGAAGAACGAGGCACTCGCAGGCACATTCGGTGACATCTACTACGCAAGAGCAATTGCTCTTCGCCGTCGTGCAGTTCCCACATGGGGCGTGTTCCTCAACGAGTATGAGCAGGGCGGCGGTCCCCTCATCGATATCGGTACACACGCGCTGGACCTCTCCCTCTGGACAATGGACAACTACAAGCCCAAGTACTGTGTAGGTTCCGTTTACCACAAGCTCAACGACCAGACCGAGACTGCTAACGCATTCGGTGACTGGGATCCCGAAAAGTTCACAGTTGAAGACTGTGCATTCGGTTTCGTAGTAATGGAGAACGGCGCAACTATCTCCGTTGAGTCCTCTTGGGCTATCAACATGCTCGACACCATCGAGGCTACTACTATGGTCTGCGGTACCAAGGGTGGTGGAGACCTTATCGGTGGCTGCCGTATCAACGGTATCCGTCAGGGTCGTCAGTACGACTACGCTCCCAACCTCAACTCCGGCGGTGTTGCATTCTACGACGGCGGCAGCAATGACAGCGACGGAACTAAGGAAGCAAGACAGTGGATCCGCGCTATCCTTGACGACAAGGATCCTTGCGTTCTTCCCGAGCAGGCTTACTGCGTAACTCAGATCCTCGAGGGTATCTACACATCTTCCAAGACAGGCGATATCTACAGATTCTGATCTTACAATTAAAAGTTATAACCAAAGGGGGAATGAGCGCATCATTCCCCCTCTTTGCTTTCACGTGACGGGTTTTTATAAAAAACAGTACGTGTCACGGATGAAACGAAAATAACGCGAAAAAACGCGGCAGAATAATTTTTAAGAAAACAGGAGACATCATCATGTGCGAAGGAAAAAAGCTTAAGGTCGGTATTATCGGATGCGGAGGCATTGCGAACGGAAAGCATATGCCCGCTCTCAGAAACCTTGACGTATGTGAAATGGTAGCGTTCTGCGATATCATCATCGAAAGAGCGGAAGAGGCTAAGCGCGACTACGGTACCGAGGACTCCAAGGTTTACGAGGATTACCGCGAGCTTCTCGCAGACGAGACCATCGACGTGGTTCACGTATGTACACCTAACAGAGCCCACAGCTTTATCACCGTTGACGCCCTTGAGGCAGGCAAGCACGTTATGTGCGAGAAACCCATGGCTATCAACTCCGAGGAGGCTCTCAAGATGCTTGAGGCGGCACGTCGTACAGGCAAGAAGCTTACCATCGGCTATCAGTCCCGCCAGACAAACGCTAACCGGTACCTGAAGCGTGAAGCAGAGGAAGGTACGTTCGGTGACATCTACTACGCAAGAGCTATCGCTCTTCGTCGCCGTGCCGTTCCCACATGGGGCGTATTCCTTGACGAGAAGGAGCAGGGCGGCGGTCCCCTTATCGATATCGGTACACACGCGCTCGACATGACCCTCTGGATCATGGACAACTATAAGCCCAAGTACTGCGTAGGCTCCGTTTACCACAAGCTCAACGATCAGACTGAGACCGCTAACGCATTCGGTGACTGGGATCCCGAGAAGTTCACAGTTGAGGACAGTGCCTTCGGCTACGTTGTAATGGAAAACGGCGCTACCATTTCCGTTGAGTCCTCCTGGGCTATCAACATGCTTGACACAGTCGAGGCTTCCACCATCCTCTGCGGTACCAAGGCAGGCGGACAGAAGATCGAGGACAGAGTACGCATCAACGGCATCCGTCAGGGACGTCAGTATGACTACTCCCCCAACCTTAACTCCGGCGGTGTTGCATTCTACGACGGCGGCGGAAACGAGGACTCTGCTACCCGCGAGGCAAGACAGTGGTACAACGCTATCATTAACGATACCGATCCCTGCGTGCTTCCCGAGCAGGCATACGTTGTAACGAGAATTCTCGAGGGTATCTACACCTCCGCTAAGACCGGCGAGATCTACAGATTCGAAAACTAATGACATAAACAGCATTCAGCGCGGGGGGGATCTCCGCGCTGAATACGATATTCCGGAGAAATTTCATGAAAAATATTATTAAAATACTGGCGGTGCTCCTTATGACAGCCACCGCATTTGCAGTGTACGCATACGCCGCTGAGATACCCTTTGACGACGTGGCAGCCGACGCATGGTACTACGATACCGTAGTTGAGGCGTATGAAACGGGCGTTATGAAGGGACAGTCGGAGACAAAATTCGCACCCATGGTGACCATGAGCAGAAGCGAGTTCGTAATGCTTCTGTACCGTATCACGGGTGTCACAGAAACGGGCTTTGCAGATGAGCTTAAAAAGTTTGCCGACGGTGAAACAGATGAGTGGTACTCCGAGGCCATGGGCTGGGGCGTCAAGAGAGGACTTATCAAGGGCATGGACGACAACACCGTCCGCCCCGCACAGACCGTCACCCGTGCCGAGCTTGCGGTGATGATCGTGCGTTACCTCTCCTACAGAGGCATCACCCTGCCCGACGCGGCGGATGAAGTAACCTTCACCGATGACGCAAAAATCGCCGATTGGGCGAGAGAGCAGATATACACCTGTCAAATATGGGGCATCTTCAAGGGTGACGATGCAGGCAACTTCAACCCCGCAAACAAGGCTACCCGCGCCGAGGGCGCTACCATCATCCTGAGACTTACGAAGTCCGCAGACGAGGTGATCGAGAACTTGGGCATCGTTCTCTGCCGCACGGGCGAGAAGTCGGATTTTGATATCATATTCAATTTCGGCTCGGGCGGAAATCAGGAGGATGTGACCTTTACTCAGGACAGAATACAAAAAGAGCTTGACATGACCTTCTCCACAAAGCCGTTCAGAGCGGACTCCGTGGCTTCATATAATCTTCAGTTCGTGTTCAACGTGGAGGGATATCCCGAGATCGACGAGATGAAGAAAAGCATGGGTGCGGATTCGTACGCTGTAAAGGTGGTAAGAGAGGGTGAGCACGTAAAGGTGCTCTTTGCATACACGTCCCCCTTTGCCGGGACCTATGCCGTGGAGTACCTGCTTGCCACCTACGTAAAGGACGGAGTATTTGCGATCCCCGCGGATCTTGACATCAAGGGAACAAAAAGTCCCGACGATTTCTTTAATACCATCTACAGCATAGACAGAAATACCCGCGACCCCTTCATCTACGTGGAAAACGGCACGTATTATATGTACGTTACCGGATGGAGAGTGTACAAGGCAACCTCTCTTACAGGTGAGTGGACACAGATCAAGAATGCCGTTAAAAAGCCGTCGGATTACGAGACTAACCCCTACGCACCCGAGGTTTACAAATATAACGGCAAGTACTATATGTTTACCGCGTACAAGCCCGAGCAGAAGCTGAACGAATTCGACAACCGCGGATGTATCATCATGGAAGCGGACAGTCCCGAGGGTCCCTTTGAGATGATAACCGATGGCTGGATCACGCCTGAGGAGTGGGACTGCATCGACGGTACGCTGTACGTTGACGCGGACGGTCAGCCGTGGATGATCTTCTCCCGCGAGCACACCTGCTATGACGGAAACGGAGCCTTCTGCGCGGCTAAGCTGTCGGATGGCTTTACTCACTTCATATCCGAGCCTGTGGAGCTTTTCCGCGGAAAGGATCCCAAGTGGGAGTGGGACGGAGTTACTGACGGATGCTTCATGTATACGAATGCGGATGGCGAGCTTCTTATGCTGTGGTCTAACAACGACAAGTACGGATACTGCGTGGCTGTATCCAAAAGCACGAACGGCAGGCTCGACGGCGAGTGGGATCACAACAGTCAGCCTATGCTGTATACAGCGTTCGCCGCAGGCTTTGACGGCGGTCACGGCATGATATTCACGGATACGGACGGACAGATGTACCTTGTCATTCACTCTCCCAATGACTGGAAGGGAGACTCTTCCCGCGCCACCGTGATCCCCATCACGGAGAGAAACGGTATGCTCATCTGGGACGTTTTAGCTGATTGACGGACGCTTCGCACTACCCATGGGGCTACACCACAAATATTGTAGGGCAGGGGCTCGCTCCTGCCGAAAACGAACGATTTGCACTGTCACTATGACGGGTGGATATGGAATCCACCCCTACGAATAGATCTAATGTCTTGCACAAACCCGTGTGGTTACCGGTTCAACTCCGGATCTATCTGTAGGGCGGTCAGAGCATATTCGCTATGCGAAATGCACGAATGACCCGAAAACGTTCGATTCGTACCATCAATGCGGCTACGGCTTAACGAACGATTTATTTAGGCTCCTTCCGTGAGGGAGCTCCCGACGAAGTCGGGTGAGGGAGAATGCGTAAACCAATGCCCAACACAAACCATGCGGTAACGGCTGTCCCTCCAACCGTTGTAGGGGTGGATTCTATATCCACCCGCGAACGTACGCCCCGCACTATCCAAACGGCGGGAGATAAACCCCCGCCCTACGGTGTAAACGAACGCCCAAACCGATTTTCCATTTGAATCCTTAGCTTGGGTTTTCTCATAATCAAAACACGGAGGATTCTCTTCCGTACACCTTAAATATTCGGAGAAATACAAATGAAAAAATTACTGATCCTATTAGCGGTGATCCTTGTGATCGCGATGACGTCTATCGTGATGGCGTCTGCCGCACCGCTCCCCTTTGACGACGTGGCAGCCGACGCATGGTACTACGATACCGTAGTTGAGGCGTACGAAACGGGCGTTATGAAGGGACAGTCTGAAACAAAATTCGCTCCCCTTAAAACCATGAGCAGAAGCGAGTTCGTAATGCTCCTGTACCGTATCACAGGCGTTACGGAGACAGGTTTTGCAAAACAGCTTGAAAAGTTCGATGACGGAGATACAGATGAGTGGTACTCTGAGGCTATGGGCTGGGGAGTAAAGAGAGGACTTATCAAGGGCATGGACGACAACACCGTCCGTCCCGCCCAGACCATCACCCGTGCAGAGCTTGCGGTAATGATCGTTCGTTACCTTGACTACAGAGGTATCACTCTCCCCGGTACGGCTGAAGAGACCGTGTTCACCGATGACGCCGCTATTGCGGACTGGGCGAGAGAGCAGATATACACCTGTCAAATATGGGGCATCTTCAAGGGTGACGATGGGGGAAACTTCAATCCAGCAAACAAGGCTACCCGCGCCGAGGGCGCTACCATCATCCTGAGACTTACGAAGTCCGCAGACGACGCGCTTAAGACGCTCGGCGTTACCGTTGCCGTAAACGGAGAGCGGTCGCCATACACCGTATTCTACTCATTTATAGGTGTAAACAATACGGAGGAGCTGAAGCTGGTAAAGCGAAGACTTGACGCAGAGTTTGACATGGAGATACCCGAAAAGCCATACGTTGCGTCAAACCTTGCCGCATCCACCTCACGCATCGTATTCAACGTACCCACCGACCCCGTGATAGCTGAGATGACCGAGGGTCTTTCCGACAGCGGATATGCCGCAAGGCTCGTTCGCGACGGAGAGTACACCACACTTTATTTTGCATACACATCGCCCTTCGCCGGGAACTACGGACTTGAGATGCTTCTTGCAAAGCACGTGAAGGACGGCGTGCTGTCAGTGCCGTCAGATCTTGACGTTACCGTCAAAAGCATCACTCCGAACGATTATCTGAACGTCATCGACGAGATAGATCAGAACACCCGCGACCCTTTCATCTACGTGGAAAACGGCACGTATTATATGTACGTTACCGGATGGAAGGCGTATAAGAGCACCTCTCTTACAGGTGAGTGGACACAGATCGCGGGCGTGGTAGAAAAGCCTCAGGATTATAAGGAAAGTCCGTGGGCGCCCGAGGTGTATAAGTATAACGGCAAATATTATATGTTTACCACCTATACGCCCAAGGATGATATGAACGACTACGATAACCGCGGATGTATCATCATGGAGGCGGACAGCCCCGAGGGACCCTTCAGGATGATAACGGACGGCTGGATCACACCTCAGGAATACGACTGCATCGACGCCACTCTGTACGTTGACGCGGACGGTCAGCCGTGGATGATATACGCCCGTGAGTACACCGCATACGACATGAACGGAGCGTTCTACGCGGCGAAGCTGTCGGATGACTTTACCCACTTCATATCCGAGCCTGTGGAGCTTTTCCGCGGACTTGACGCATGGTGGGCAAGCGGCGGTATCGCAGAGGGCTGCTTCATGTACACTACTGCAGAGGGTGAGCTTCTCATGTTGTGGTCCAAGAACAACGAGGACGGCTACTGCCTTGCGGTGTCAAGAAGCAAGAGCGGAAAGCTTGACGGCGAATGGACACACGACGATTTGTGGCTCTTCGACGGCGGAGTTATCGGCTTCGACGGCGGTCACGGTATGATATTCGAGGACACGGACGGTCAGCTTTACGCTGTAGTACACTCCCCCAACGATTGGGGCGGGGACAGCTCCCGTGCTACGGTATTCCCCATTACGGAGCGGAACGGCATCCTTATCTGGGACGTTACTGCAGATTAAAATGAATACTTGGAACCGTGCGAGCCTAAAAAGCCGCGCGGTTTCTCTTTTGTCCATAGCATATCTTGCAGCCGCAACGTCTGCGGATGAACCGCACCAACCACGGCAGGGAAGGGGACCCATTCTGTGGGAAATGACCGATACGCACTCAACCTGCGGCTACGGGTGAAACTTTATCCAATATCTGTAGGGACCGACGTCCTCGACGGTCCGAAAACGAACGATTTGCATAGTCTCTACGACGGGTGGATATGGAATCCACCCCTACGAATGGATCTAATGTCTCGCACAAACTTCAAATCCATCTGTAGGGGAGAGAAATAAAATGATGCGTTCTCGGGAGGAGAACATGAAGCGTACCACGGTACATGAAGCGTTGCCTCGGGCAACATAAAGCATTTCCCTTGCGGGAAATATGAGGAGAACGTCAAACCACGGTAGGGACGATCCCTTGCGGTCACCCGAAAGCCACCGCACCGTACCAACCATGCGGCTACGGATGAACTTCATCCAACATCGTAGGGCAGGGGCTCGCTCCTGCCGAAAACACCCGCTTTGCACTATCCATACGGCGGGAGATAAACCCCCGCCCTACGGTGATATGGATTACCCGCACGAACG
>JAFSGU010000078.1 GCA_017440665.1 Clostridia bacterium | reverse complement strand
GGAACGAACACCATGGTGATACCCGAGATCACGCCGGGGATACTGAGAGGGAGGATTACACGGCGGAGGGTAGATATACCGTTTGAGCCAAGGTCGGACGCGCTCTCAAGGAGAGAGGTGTCGATCTTGGACATTACCGTGTAGATGGGGAGTATCATGTAGGGCAGGTAGTTGTAGATCATACCGAAGATAACCGCACCGGGGGTGCCGATCATCTTGAGAGGATCAAGTCCTACCGACATGAGAAGGTTATTGATAATACCGTTCTTTTCAAGGATGTTCATCCATGAATAGGTACGGATGAGCAGATTCATCCACTGAGGGAGCATAACGAGCATGTACATTATGCGCTGAGTGGAGGGGCTCTTTCTGCTTATAAAGTATGCGAAGGGATAGGCTATTATCAGGGTGATAAGCGTTGCTATAAGGGAATATACGATGGAGATAAGGAATACGTCGGTGTAATTCTTAAGCTCTGCGATATTTGAGATGGTGAAGTTACCCGACGAATCCGAAAAAGCGTAGTATATAACTACGAACACGGGGACGATAACGAAGATCGCTGCCCATATGTAGTAGGGGCAGGCTACCAGCGTCTGTCCGAGGGATCTTTTTTTCATTCGCCGTCACTCGCCTCCGTCACTTCTTCAGCATCGTCATCCTCTTCGCCGTCGAAGGGATCGCTGAGAGCCTCAAGCTCGTCGCTGTAGGAGCTGTAATCGCCGTAAAGACCTGAGTATTCGCTCTTTTTCATGATGTGGATGGCATCGGGCTCAACGTAGATACCTACGGTGTCGCCCTCGTGATGCTCGTCTGTGGTCTGGATCATCCACTTGAATCCGCATACGTCAACGATTATCTCGAAATGTACGCCTCGGAAGGTAACGGACGTAACGACGCCCTGTACCATACCGCGCTCGGGAGACACGATGTCAACGTCCTCGGGACGTACTACAACGTCTACCTCCTCGCCGGGGGCAAAGCCTGAGTCAAGGCACTTGAAGGTGTGGCCGGCGAAGGTGGCAAGGTAGTCCTCGTCCATCACGCCGTCGATGATATTACTCTCGCCGATGAAGTCGGCAACGAAGGCGTTCTTCGGCTCGTTATAGATGTCGATGGGCGTACCTATCTGCTGTATCTTACCCTTGTTCATTACCACAACGGTGTCGGACATGGAGAGCGCCTCCTCCTGGTCGTGGGTAACGTAGATAAAGGTGATACCAAGCTGCTTCTGAATGTTTTTAAGCTCGATCTGCATATCCTTGCGGAGCTTCAGGTCGAGCGCGGCAAGGGGCTCGTCGAGAAGGAGAACCTTAGGCTCAAGCACAAGGGCGCGGGCAATGGCAACTCTCTGCTGCTGACCGCCTGACAGCTTTGTAACGCTGCGCTTTTCAAATCCCTGAAGACCTACCATCTTCAGCATTTTTTCAACCTTTTCACGGATAACGGGCTCGGGAGTTTTTCTGACTCTCAGGCCGTACGCGATGTTTTCAAACACGTTATAGTGCGGAAAAAGCGCATAACGCTGAAAAATGGTGTTTACCTCTCTTTTGTAAGGCGGAACACCACTTATGTCTTCGCCGTCAAAAAATACCTGTCCCTCGTCGGGATCGATGAATCCCGCAATGATACGGAGAGTGGTGGTCTTTCCGCAACCGGAAGAACCGAGAAGCGTGACGAATTCGCCGTCACGGATGTACAGCGAAAGATCGTCGAGGATCTTCTCCCCGTCGAAAGAGACAGTAATGTTTTTGAGGTCGATAAGATGTTTTCTGTTAATCATTTTTTGCATCCCCCTTTGCGGCAAAAGACCGCGTATCGCCGTATTACAGCTCTGCGCGAACTCACACTTGGCTGATCGCAGCCCCCGCAAAGAGTTTGTTACAAAACACGTCTTACGTCAAACCTGAGCGCGTGTTTGTCGCTGCGATTTCACAGCTTCGGAGCATCCGAAGAAGGGCTTTTGTCACGCAGAGCGTGAAAAAACTGCCGAGTGTGAACATCAATATTAAAATGAATCAGACACGCCCTCTGAAATAACGGTGCGTCCCCAACTGACAGGGAGGAGCGCAGACCCCCGTGAGGCCGTGCCTTTGATGTTTTGGGAATCCGTCAAAATCTTTGCCTTTGACGGAAATGTCAGCACAGATGCAAAAATCGTGCATTATTTGTGAATATACTTCAACATAATAATACAATGAAACAGAACGTTTGTCAATATATATTTGAAGAACTTTTGGCTTTAGTACGTAAATATGCGGAGATATGTCGAATGACGGATTTCAGCGACCGTTTTTTATCACCTCGCACGCCGCCTCGGCAAATATTTTAACGGCTCTGACCGCTTCCGAAAGGCTGTTGCCCGCGGCGCCTACCTCAACGAGGAGAGAGCCTTTCGTATACTGCTCGTTGAATGACGCGCTCCTCAGGTTAAGGGGACGCATGATCCCTCCGTTTACGGCGAGCGCCGCCCTTTGAAGCTTAAGTGCAAGGCTTAAGTTATCCTCCCATTCCGAGTGATCCGAGCCTGCATGGTCCGTGCCGACCACAAGCATCAGCTGTGCCGCGTCTCCGCCGTCCGCTTCGAGTCGGGAAACGGGTGCAAGGCACACGCCGTCGGAGGTGATCATGGCGTCGCGGTGTATGTCGAATACGTAGGAGACGGATGGATACGCGGCAACGATCTTTTTTATTTCTTCTGCGGCAAGATAATAAGCTGAGTTGTAGTCCTTCTCGTCGAACATGGTCTCAAGATGGATGACACCGATGCCGTTTTCTCGGAATACCGCGGCGGCTGCCTTTCCCACGGCTACGACGTTTTGGTCGGTATCGTATGAACGGAAGCTCTCGTCTGCGGCGTATACCGCATCCCCCTCATCCAGATAGCTTTCGGTGCCGTGAGTGTGAAGTATCAGCACCGTAGGGGAGGCGGCGCCGTATTTGATGTGCAGCTTATCAAGGGTGGGTATCGTGAGCTCATCTGCGTACAGAGTCAACGTGTCGGGAGCATAGGGCGTTTCGTTGATGAGCGCGAATATATCGTCGGAGGTGACGGCAAGGTCAACGTCGCGGACGGGGAATATACCTGTCGAGGGCGGGACTGCGCTGTCCTCGGGAAGGGTGAGGTGCTCGGATGCGCCGGGCACGTCCCCGTCCTCCACGGTCTGGGGAGGGATCCTTGTCAGCGGGACTCTTGCGTAATTCCCTCCGATAGAGGCGACCCCCGCTGAAAACACCTCGGAGAGAAAATGCTCGCTGAGGGGAGAGGGAAGCTTTTTTGACAAAAGGGAGATCTTATACCCGTAGACTATGACTGCAAGAGTGGCAAGAAGAGTGGCGGCGAGCATCAGTATCAGCTTAAATTTTTCCCCCTTCCTCCCCTCCGTGTGACCATCTGCCGCCTTTACCTTTGGCTCTGCCTCTTCGGCGGGGGAGAGGATGAGGGCTGTTTCGGCGCACTTTGCAGTTGGCTCTGCCGTGCCCCCTGCAAGGACGGCCTCTTCGGGTACCGCGCCATCTTTCGTATATGTACTATCCATTTTTCAAAGCTCCTTTCTCTGTGAGGATCTATATAATTATAGATCGGACGGTACGGATAATTTGCCGAAAAATGAGATGCGGAGCGTGAGGGTGAAAATATTTTTCACTTTCCGCGGGGAAAAAGTCAAGAACTTTTCTCTGCGGTGTTTATTTTTTCTGCGATTTATGTTACAATAGATGTAACTGTGGCAAATTGCGGCCCATACGTGCAAAAAAGGTCGTGATGTGCCTGTACAATAATAAAAACAAAGGTGTAACCTGACAATGATATTCAGCGATACAATAGCCGCTGTGTCCACGCCGAGAGGTAAGGGCGGCATTGCGGTCATCAGAATAAGCGGCGAGGATACGTGCGGTGTAGTTGCCCGTATGTTCAAGCCCGCGGGAGGGCGCAGTATCGACAGCTATCCTCCCCGCCGCGCTATATACGGAAATATCACGGACGCAAACGGAAACGTGATCGACAGCGGTATACTTACCGTATTCCGCGCCCCCGCGTCTTACACGGGAGAGGATATGGCAGAAGTTTCCTGCCACGGAGGCGTATACGTTACGCGTACCGTTCTTGCGGCAGTGCTTTCTGCTGGCGCAAGACTTGCTGAGGCGGGTGAATTTACCCGCCGCGCGTTCCTTGCGGGAAAGCTGACCCTTACCGAGGCTGAAGCTGTGGGCATGCTTCTTGATGCGGATACAGACGACAAGATGCGCCTTGCGTCCACCGCGCTCAGAGGCCGTCTTTCCGAAAAGATATCGGAGGTGACGGGAGACCTCACCGCCGTAATGGGTGCCCTTTACGCCGCTATCGACTATCCCGAGGAGGATATCGGTGACGAGGGTGAGAGAAAGATCGGCGGGGTCATAGAAAAAAGTCTTGCTGACGTAAGACGTCTGCTGTCTACCTACCGCCGCGGCAAAGCCGTGTCCGAGGGCGTAAAATGCGTGATCTGCGGCAGACCCAACGCGGGCAAAAGCTCTCTTTACAATATGATAACGGGAGTGGAGTCTGCGATAGTTACGGATATTGCGGGCACTACCCGCGACGTGCTTCGCGAGAGGGTGTCCTTCGGAGGAGTAACGCTTGAGCTTGCCGATACGGCGGGTATCCGACAGACTGACGATACCGTTGAAAGCATCGGCGTGCGCCGTGCCGAAGCGGAGTTATCATCAGCTGAGCTCGTTATCGGCGTTTTCGACGGCAGCGCTCCCCTTGACGAGGGTGACCGCCGCATGATGGCGTCTTACCCCCGCACTTCAAGGATAGCCGTTATAAATAAAAGCGACCTTGGAGTGAGCTTGCCTGAATGTGACGTGAAGCTTATCGCGGACAGTCACGACGTGACGGTATACATGTCATGCGAAACGGGCGTCGGACTTGAAAGTCTGGCAGATGCCGTGGCACAGGCGTACGACAGCACCTCAGTCGATCTTGACCGTGACGCCGTTATCTGGTCTGCGCGCCACGAGGCGACGCTGAGACGGGCTGAGGAGTATCTGGCGGCGGCTGACGCTTCCATGAAATACGGCGATCCCGTTGACGCGGTATGCACCCTTTGCGAGTCTGCTCTCGCCGAACTTTCCGAGACTGACGGCAGAGGTGTCACCGAGGATATCGTATCCGAGATATTCTCCAAGTTCTGCGTCGGAAAGTAAAAACAAATTCAAATACAATACCCCCTAAGGAGAAAAATAAAATGCCTATTAAAATTCCGAAAAATCTGCCTGCGCACGACGTGATGACAGAGGAAAATATATTCGTTATGGACGAGGGAAGAGCCGCCGCTCAGGATATCCGTCCGCTGAGAGTTGCCGTTCTTAATCTCATGCCTACAAAGATCACCACCGAAGCTCAGATCATCCGCGTTCTTTCCAACACGCCTCTTCAGATAGAGCTGACCCTTCTCACAATGGAGACACATAAGTCCCTCAACACCCCCGAGGAGCACATGAGCGCATTCTACCGCAACTTCAGCGACGTTAAGGATCAGCGCTTTGACGGACTTATCATCACCGGAGCTCCCGTTGAAAACCTTGAGTTTGACGACGTGGACTACTGGGACGAGCTTTGCGAGATCATGAAGTGGTCCAAGAAGAACGTATACTCCACCCTCCACATCTGCTGGGCGGCTCAGGCGGGACTTTTCTACCACTACGGTGTTCCCAAGTATAAGCTTGGCGAAAAGATGTCGGGCGTATTCACGCACCGCAATCTTGCTCCCGCACATCCTCTCCTCCGCGGCTTTGACGAAGAGTTTAAGGCCCCCCACTCCCGCCACACCGAGGTTAGACGTGAGGACATAGAGGCGACCGGCAAGCTTGACATTCTCGCAGAGTCTGACGAGGCGGGAATATACATAGTTGCATCCAAGAAGAGAAGACTTCTTTACGTTACGGGTCACAGCGAGTACGACGCGGCAACTCTCGGTCTTGAGTACAAGAGAGACGTTGCGAGAGGACTTGAGCCCAAGATCCCCCGTCATTACTATCCCGATGACGACCCGACAAAAACACCTCTTAACGTATGGCGCTCCCACGCACATCTTCTGTTCTCCAACTGGCTTAACTATTTCGTATATCAGAACACACCTTACGATCTTGCAAAGATCGAAGAGATCAAGTGACGATGAAAAAGGCATGCAGATATTTGGCGGCGGTGTTTGCCGTTATCCTTCTCGTATTTCTTGCCGTCAGCGTTTCTGCCGAAGACGGTAAGATAGTCATCGTGCTTGACCCGGGACACGGCGGTAAGGACCCCGGTACCACCGTGGGAACCAGGTACGAGTCGGAGTATAATTACGACATTGCTCTCCTTCTCAAAAGCAAATTGGAGGAGACGGGTAAATTTCAGGTGTACCTGACACGCGGAAAGAACGAAAAGCCCGTTTATCTTCTCCGTGCCGCTGTGGCAGAGCAGTATAATGCGGATATGCTCATCAGTCTTCATTTTAACAGTAATCCCACCCTCGACCCCACTCTTAACGGTGTAGAAGTGCTGGCGTCGGTCCTTGACGAATGGTGTCCCACCACGCTTGCTGACTCCATCGCTTCCTCTATCTCAAAAAAATGCGGACTTGCCAACGGTGGAGTTATCAGAAAAAAGGACACGGGTGACGACAGAGGCGTATACTACTGGAACGATGAGCTGGGCTGGGATATCCCCGGCGTGAAGACGGACAGAGTATCCGACTATTACAGCATGATAGCTTGGGGAACAAAGCTTGGTTTTCCGTCCATCATCGTTGAGCACGCGTATCTTTCCAATAAGTCCGACCTTGCATTCTGCGATTCCGAGGGCGGGCTTGAAAAAATGGCTGAAGCCGAGGCTGAGGCGATTATAAAATATTTCACGGGACACACTCATACGTACGGTGCCGAGACCTGCGACAGACGTGCTAACTGTTGCCTCGGAGGTGTGTATTCCCGCAAGTGTACGATATGCGGACACCGCACCGACGTACGGCGTACTCCGACGGATCCCTCCGTTCACGGATGGACTTCCGAGTCAAAAGCCGTTACCTGTACCGAGGACGGATACGTCAACTACGAGTGTCAGATATCCCGTAACCTGAGTGAAAAGGGATTTGATCATATTACGGTACATACCGACAACACTGTGATCCCCGCTACGGGTCACAATTATTATACTGAAGTGGACACTCCCGCGGGACACGCCGTGGACGGACTTTTCCGCCGGGTTTGTTCAAACTGCGGTGACGTGGTGGAGACGGTGCGTAAGGGAGACCCCCATATCTACGTTAATATCGACTCATATCCCGTAAGCTGTACGGAAAACGGTCACGACACCTACGAATGTACCGTGTGTCACGATACCTATACTGACGAATATCCTGCCCCGGGACACTCATATGAGTCCGACGGTGAGGCGCTTACCTGTGCCTCCGATGGGACGAAGGAATACACCTGTTCCGTCTGCGGAGACGTGATGGCTGAAAACGTTGTGATACCTCCCCATGCCTTTGAGGTAGTGGAGGACACCGCGCCCACTTGTACCGCCGACGGAGCAAGGCGTGAAAAGTGCAGTGTATGCGGACTTGAAAAAACAGAAAATATCCCCGCTGTGGGACACGACTATTCGGATGAAGCCGAGGAAAGACTTGCTCCCACTTATTTTGCCAAGGGCGAGAGGGTATACGTTTGTAAAAACGATGCGTCTCACATCAAGACAGAGTCCATTCCACAAAAGGCGGGCGGTATCTTTATCATAATCGCGGCGGTCGCCCTGTGCGTTATTGCTTCCGTAAGTACAGCCCTTGTGCTTGTGAAGCGCAAAGGTGCGGCAGCGCAGCCCGAAACCTCAGACGTTCCCGAGTCGGAGGAGACTGCCGACATCTCGTCTGCTGAAGGAAAAACTGAAGAAAAGGAAGAAACAGATGCCTGACACGTAAAAGGAGGATAAGACTTTGAATTTTTACTCACTTCTCAATATGGTCGCCACTCTTGCGATCCTGCTGAGTGTAGGATTCGGTTCAAGAAAGCTTGGACTTATCGACGACGCGTTTTCAAAAAAGCTGTCGTCTCTCGTGGTACATATCTGTCAGCCCATGCTGATAATATCCTCCCTTATTTCTACGGAATATTCCGAAGAGAACCTCAAAAAAGGCCTGATAGCTCTTGCTCTCAGCTTCTGCCTTCATGCGTTCATGGGCGTGCTCTCCAATCTGTTCGCCCGCTTCTGGAAGAATAAGGATCAGCGCAAGACGGTTGAGTTCGGACTTGTGTTCGTAAATGCCGGATTTATCGGACTTCCCATACTGGGAAGCATATTCGGTGCGGACGGACTTTTCTGCGGAGCGTTCTACCTTATCGGATTTCATATGTATCTGTGGACGTGGGGCATCATCATCCTTTCCCGCGGAAGAGAGGATATCAAGCTGACCCCCAAAAAGGTGATCTTCAACTACGGTACCATTCCCTGTATCATCGGATTTTTGCTGTTTATCCTGCGTGTGCCGATCCCGGATTTTCTGAGACAGCCTGTGGGGTATCTTTCCGAGATCAGTACCCCCATCACCATGATGATAGCCGGCTCACTTATCGCAACGGGACGTCTGCGTGACTTTTTCGGCAAGCTGTCAAATTATGCGGTTTGCCTGTTGAAGCTTATCGTGATGCCTGCGGTGGTATGCGTGTGCCTGAAGCTTTTGGGCGTGCCTGATTTTTACGTGATCTTCGGCACGGTCATGGCGGCACTCCCCTGTGC
Organism: Clostridia bacterium; assembly: GCA_017440665.1. GTDB lineage: Bacteria > Bacillota > Clostridia > Oscillospirales > CAG-272 > RUG11130. Next base: position 12,731 of record JAFSGU010000078.1, on the reverse strand, counting down.
GTCCATGGTCGCCATCCTCGGCGAGCTGTACGGTATCAATCCCGTAGGCGCATCGCGTCTCGTGGGCATCACAACTATCATGTGTACGGTGACCCTTCCCATAGTGGTTGCCTTTGCAAGCTTCGTGGTGGGCCTTTAATAAAATGAAACAAGACAAACACTGGATCCCGCCTTGCGGTGTTTAGTGTTTGTTTCGTTATCGTGCGATCGGAGAGCTTATGAAAAAACTGTACGTTACCGACCTTGACGGTACACTGCTTGACAAAAACGTTACCGTGCCCGCGGAAAGCGTGAGGATCCTGCGCGAGCTTGACCGCCGCGGGGTCCCCTTTACCTACGCGACGGCGCGTACCATAGAAAGCGTGAGACATATTCTGTCTAACGTGCCCGTAAAATACCCCGTGGCGCTGATGAACGGAGTTTTGATATGCGATGTGGCGGACGGTGAAAAATACCTGTTTGCGGCGTATCTTAAGGATGGCGATTTTGAAGCTGTGAGAAAAACACTTGCCGAATGTGACGTATCCCCGTTTATGTATTTCCTTGTTGATGAAAAACTTCGGGTGTGTTACGAGAAGATTTCCAATGAATACATGGAAAACTTTATGGCAGAGAGGCAGAAAAAGTACAACAAGCCCTTTATCAGGCTTGAAAACAGCGGGGATTACCCCGGACGTCCCATCTATTTTGCGTCGATGGACAGTGAAGAGAAGATACGCCGCGCAAACGAGGCGTGTCTTATGATCCCCGGCATAAAGACCGCCTGCTACAGAGACTCATACTGCCCCGACTTCTGGTATCTTGAGGTCTTTGACGAGGCGGCGTCCAAGAAAAACGCGGTGTTGGAGATAAAGAGGCTGACGGGAGCAGAGGAGATCATCTCCTTCGGGGATAATTTCAACGATCTGCCCATGTTTGAGGTGTCGGATCTTTGTTATGCGGCAGAGGGCGCACCCGACGGGGTCAAAGAAGCGGCTGACGGAGTTTTCGGAACACCCGAGATGGCGGGAGTACCGAAGAAAATTGCCGAGCTTGAAGGAATCACACTTGCTTAAGGAGGAGCTTCCATGAAAAACGTAAACGAGACCGAATGTATTGCGGAGATACTGAAAAATTGCCGCCGCGCGGTGTTTTTCGGAGGTGCGGGTGTATCTACCGATTGCGGAATACCCGATTTCAGAGGAAACGGCGGACTTTATAAAAACGGCGGTGCGGGAAACGAGTATTACCTCAGCAGACAGTGTCTTGAAAACGAGCCGGAAGCATTTTTTGAGTTTTACCGCCGAAACATGACCTTTGAGGGAGTGCTCCCCGGAGGCACTCACAAGGCTCTCGCCCGCCTTGAAAAGCGGGGCATCATAAAATCTGTCATCACCCAGAATATCGACGGCCTTCATCAGGCGGCGGGAAGCTGTAACGTCATCGAGCTTCACGGAAAGAGCCGCGTGTGCTACTGCATGAAGTGCAGGACTGAGTACGGCGTGTCGCATATAGCGAAGGCGGACGGTATCCCTACATGCAGTCGATGCGGAGGCATCGTCCGTCCCGACGTTACCTTGTACGGAGAGCCGCTTGACGGGATGTCATTCAGAGAAGCGGCGTATGAGATAGAGTCTGCCGACGTTTTGATAGTGGGCGGCACGTCCCTTACGGTAAATCCCGCCGCATCCATGGTGGAATATTTCACGGGCGAGCATTTAATAATCGTCAACAAGGACAAAACACCCTACGATAGCTACGCCGAATACGTCATCCGCCGCCCCATTACGGAATTTTTCGAAGAGGCGGAGAAGTATATCGGGTGATGAATATGTACAAGGAAAAAGAATTACCGAATCGGAAAAACTTACGGCTTAAGCAATATAATTACAGTTCTGCAGGAGCATATTTTGTAACGATATGTATCAAGGATAGAAAGCGGATGCTATCGAATATTATCACACCGGTAGGGGGCGGCGCCCTCGACGACCCGTTGTTACCACAAATATGTTTGACAGAAATCGGTAAAGTCACCGAAAAATATTTGCTATCAAGTGAAAACATACCCGGTGTAAAAATTGACCGATATGTAATAATGCCGGATCATATACACATGATCATTTTTCTTTTGCCCAACGAATACGTAACACGAAAGAGCGGGTCGTCGAGGGCGCCGACCCCTACCAATGAAATGTTACCGCATGTTGTTTCCGCGTTTAAACGTTTTTGTAATAAAGAAATTGGGAACAATATTTTCCAACGTGGGTATTTTGAGCATATTATTCGCGACCGTGATGATTACGAAGAACATATGAAATACATCCATGAAAATCCCAAACGATGGTATTATGACCACTCGAAACATGACGAATAGGTTATTATTAATAAAGGCATGGTTGATATCGTAAAATAACAAGAGAAAGTGTGGTACGGCACTTGTGCGTTGTTTTGTTGAATATTAAAGTTGCCGCGCTTTCAAGAGATCCTTCGTCATCACGTTAGTGATTTCTCAGGATGACACGGGTGGAGTAAGCCGCACGCTCGTTGTGTCATTCTGAGCCTGCGAAGAATCTCTTTTTCGTGGGTGTTTGCATAGGGTTTGTACAAATCGTTCATTTTCGGGCGTACACAGTTGCTTACAATGTTACTCTTGACATGCTGTCTCCCCTACGGAGCTTACGCGTGGCGTTTTCAGACGGGAGGATGCTATCCTCCCCTACAGCTATGAGATTTGGGCTGCTCGTTCACCGTACCCGCACAGTTTATCATAAAAAATGCACGGCACACCCGGGCTTTCAACAAAACCTACAATTTTCTCCGAAAAAACCCATAAAAAACTCTTGACAAAGAAAAAATTAAGTGCTATACTTAACGGTATCTTAGTATTTTTGGCTGTGATGAAGAGAGTATCACGGACAGGATCTCACAGAGAGCCGCGGTTGGTGGGATGCGGTAGATGACGGTCGTGAGAAAAACACTTCGGAGCCTGCGGAAGAGATTCCCTGAGTTTTCTTGTGGGAAAGGTAGAACCGCACGTTCATCGCGAAAAGATGTAAGAGAGGATTTTTCGTGTCGAAAAATCAATTTGGGTGGTATCGCGGAAGCTTGCTTTCGTCCCATGCGGGGACGGAGGCTTTTTTATTTCTCCTTCCCATACCATATATAATATATTGAAGAAATTCGGATGACCGAATAATTTGGAGGTAAGTATGCTCAGAACACATAACTGCAATGAGCTTGGCATTGAGCACATCGGTGGCAAGGTTGTGCTCACAGGATGGGTCGACACCGTCCGCGACCACGGAGGCGTTCTTTTCGTTGACCTTCGTGACCATTTCGGAGTAACTCAGGTTGTATTCTCCGACGACAGCTTTTTAAACGGCATTTCCAAGGAGACGGTAGTTCTCATTGAAGGCGTTGTAACAAAGAGAGATGAGGAAACAGTTAACCCTAAGCTGAAGACCGGTCTCGTTGAGGTACGCGCCGATAAGCTTGAGGTTCTCGGTCCCTGCACACAGGGTCTCCCCTTTGAGATCGACGCATCCACAGAGACAAGAGAGGACGTTCGTCTCAAGTACCGTTACCTTGACCTTAGAAATCGCAAGATCCACGATAATATCGTGCTCCGTTCAAGGATCCTCAGCTACCTCCGCCGTCAGATGGAGGACATGGGCTTCCTTGAGATCCAGACTCCTATTCTTACCGCATCCTCTCCCGAGGGAGCCAGAGACTATCTCGTTCCCAGCCGTAAGCACAAGGGCAAGTTCTACGCTCTGCCCCAGGCTCCTCAGCAGTTCAAGCAGCTCCTGATGGCGTCAGGCTTTGACCGTTACTTCCAGATCGCACCCTGCTTCCGCGATGAGGACGCGCGTCAGGACCGTTCTCCCGGAGAGTTCTATCAGCTTGACTTTGAGATGTCCTTCGCAACACAGGAGGACGTATTCGAGGTAGCGGAGCAGGTTATCTACAACACCTTCAAGGAGTTCTCCGATAAGAAGGTATCTCCTCCGCCCTTCCGCCGTATCTCCTTTGCTGAGTCTATGCTCAAGTACGGTACAGACAAGCCCGACCTCAGAAACCCTCTCGAAATAAAGGATCTTACAAAGTTCTTCGACCGCGACGATTTCCTTTTCGTAAACGGCAGAACCATCCCCTTCAAGGGCAAGCAGGTTCGCGGTATCGTTGCCAACTACCTTGTTAAGAAGGATGGCGACGGTGACGGAAAGAAGGCTTTTGAGAAAGCTATCGACGCTTACTCAAGAAGCATCGGCATGAAGTTCGGTATCGGCTACATCAACCTTGAAGACGGCGAGTACAAGGGTCCCCTTGCAAAGTTCATGACCGAGGAGCAGAAGGCTGAGCTCACCGAGCTCGTTGGTATCAAGGAAGGCGAAAGCCTCTTCTTCATCAGCGACGCTCCCGCAGTTGTTGATCGTCTCTCCGGTGAGATGAGAACATGGATCGCGACTGAGCTGAACCTCATCCGCGATGACAGCTTCGAGTTCTGCTTCATCGTTGACTTCCCCATGTATGAAAAGAATGAGGAGACAGGTAAGATAGACTTTACTCACAACCCCTTTTCAATGCCTCAGGGCGGTATGGACGCGCTCCTTAATAAGGATCCTCTCGATATCTTCGCATACCAGTACGATATCGTATGTAACGGTGTTGAGCTTTCCTCCGGTGCGGTTCGTAACCACAACCCCGAGATCATGAAGAAGGCGTTCGAGATCGCAGGATATGACGAGGACGTTTTGAAAGCTAAGTTCGGCGCGCTTTACACCGCGTTCAACTACGGCGCACCGCCTCACGCAGGTATGGCTCCCGGCGTTGACAGAATGATCATGCTCATCGCAGGCGAGGAAACTATCCGCGACGTTATCGCATTCCCCCTCAACGGAAATGCACAGGACGTTATGATGGGTGCTCCCGGCGACGTTACCGAGCAGCAGCTTCGCGAGGTCCACATAAAAGTAAGAGACTAAGTTACAATATATAATATATTATGCAGACACGGTCTGCGAGAGAAAGGAGTCCTTCAGATGAACAGAGAAACACTCAGAAGACTTGAGATGCTCAACCAGCTCAGTCTTACAGAAGAACAGAAGGATGACGTAATTCGCTTTTTCGACGCGAGAGAGGCGGATTTTGAAGTGATAGACAAGTTTTTCGACACCGCTGACGTGGAAAGAATGGTACACGTAATGCCCGTCATGACGGTAGTGCGCGAAGACAAGGTAATAAAGAAATTCGAGCGCGAGGCGCTTCAGCAGAATGCGCCCGAGACAGACGAGGGATACTGGTGTGTTCCCCGTGTGCTTGAATGACAGAGGAGGGGCGACATGAAGATTATCACAGCTAAGACTGATTGTGCTTGCGAAAAGCGTATTGCACTTGATGACATGATCCTTACCTCCGATATGCCCACGGCGGCAGGCTCCCGTATGCTTGACGGTTACATGAGCCTTTTCGATGCCGAGGTGGTTACTCGCCTTAAGGAGGCGGGACACTGCGTGTCCATGAAGGCAGACGTTGGTGAGTTTGCAGTTGACCTTATGGGTGAGACCTCCTATAACGGCGCGCCCGTAGCCTCCGGTGTTCTTGTAAATGCCGCTTGTGAGACCGTTAAAAACGGTGACGCTGTAGCGGCGATATCTCTCGACGTAAACGGCGCTATCAGACGCGGCGCGGCTCAGTCGGGACTCGTATGTATAAAGCCCACCTACGGTACCGTTTCCAGATACGGTACTATCCCTGCCGCTTGCTCAGGCGAATGCGTAAGCGTTACGGCAGGAGACGTGAAGACTGTAGCAGATATCCTTTCCGTTATTGCAGGTCATGACGACAAGGACGGCACAAGCCTCCCTGCGGAGAAGTGCGAGGCGGCAGGTAAGGTTACCGCTCCCGTTAAGCGCATTGGCGTGATCAGAGCTCTCTGTGAGGGTGTTGATGCTGACGTTCAGGCTAAACTTGACGAGTTTTGTGCAAAGGCTCAGGCTGCAGGTATTGAGATCGTCACTTTCGACGGCGCAGCACTTACAGCTGCAAGAGCCGCATGGAACGTACTCATGAGCGCTGAGGTCTGCAACAACGTATCCCGTTACGACGGTGTAAAGTACGGCTACAGAGCCGAGAGATTCACAAATATCGATGAGCTTTATACAAACAGCAGAACCGAGGCTTTCGGTGACGTGCTGAAGAGCGTTATCCTTTATGGCTCCGAGACACTTTCCACCGAAAACTATATGAAGGTGTACGATAAGTCTCTCCGTGTCCGCCGCATTATCTGCGAGATCTTTGCGGATCTCTTTGAGGACGCTGATGCTGTGCTTATGCCCGCTGTCGGCAAGATGGCTTATACCGAAGAAGACGTAAAGGCTGACAAGTACATGGCGTTCAGCGAAAACGTATATACAGCTCCCGCATCCATCACGGGTCTTCCCGCAGTGGTTGCAGGCGGCGTTCAGCTTGTAGGTCCCGCTCTTTCCGACGCGGCGCTCCTGGATGCTGTAGCGAGAATTGGTTAAGGAGGAAGTCTGAAAATACAGTGCAACTATATCTTTAGTTCTCATTTTTCAGACCCATTTGTGCCTTGCTGCCGAGCGCGGCAGCATTCCTTTCTCCTTTGCAGGATAAAGGAAAAGTCACAAATCGAAAGAAAGGTGTAATTTATTAACATGAGATACGAAACTGTCATCGGTCTTGAGGTACACGTGGAGCTTGCCACGGATTCCAAGATATTCTGCTCCTGCTCCGCACATTCCTATGGCGCAGAGCCTAACGACCACGTATGTCCCGCGTGCTGCGGTATGCCCGGTATGCTTCCCGTTGTGAACCGCAGAGTGGTTGACTTCGGCATGAAGGCGGGTATGATGCTGAATTGCCACATCAACCGCGTGACCACATTCGATAAAAAGAGCTACTATTATCCCGACCTTCCTGCGGCTTATCAGACCACACAGTGGTTTGCTCCCGTTGCGGTGAACGGAACTGTTGAAATAGATACTCCCGCAGGTAAGAAGGCGATCCGCATCAAGCAGATCCATATGGAAGAGGACGCGGGTAAGCTCGTTCACGACTTGAGAGAGGACACAACACACGTTGACTTTAACCGTACAAGCGTGCCCCTTATCGAGATCGTAAGCCAGCCCGACCTTTCAAGCGCGGCTGAAGTTGAGGCATACCTTGAAAGACTCAAAACACTTCTCCGTTACGCCCGCGTTGCCGAGTGCGAAATGGCACACGGTACCATGAGATGTGACGTAAACCTTTCCATCCGTCCCGAAGGCTCAACCGAGTACGGCGTGCGTACCGAAATGAAGAACATGAACTCCATCGAGGCTATCAAGCGCGCCATCGAGTATGAAACTGCAAGACACATCGACGCTGTTGAAAACGGCACCGAGGTGCTCGTTCAGGAAACAAGACGCTGGGACGACGTTAAGGGCAAGAGCTATGCAATGAGAACCAAGGAGACAGCGGGAGACTACCGTTACTTCCCCGATCCTAACGTAATGCCCGTTGTTATTGACGACGAGTGGTACGATAGCATCGCCGATTCTCTTCCCGAGCTTCCCGAGGTGAAGTTCGAGAGATATACCTCCGAGATGGGTCTCGGTGAGTACGACGCAGAGCAGCTTACAAGAAGCATCGCGCTTTGCGAGTGCTTTGAGTCTGCCGTAGAGGTTTGCGGAAGCGCAAAGGATGCGGCTAACTGGGTGATCTCCGAGATCATGAGCATCCTCAACACCAAGGGCATGACCTACGATATGCTCACCGTAAACGGTGAGACTCTCGGCCGTCTTATAGTTCTCGTACGCGACGGTAAGGTAGGACGCGCAAACGCGAGACGTATCCTTGCGGATATGTTTGACGATGCGACCATCGATCCCGAAGCATATGCTGAGAAGATGGGCTTCATCGTTTCCAACGACACGGGACTTATCGAATCCGTCGTTAAGGCTGTGGTTGCGGCTGACCCCGCATCTGTTGCGGCATATAAGGGCGGACGTGAAAAGGCGCTTATGGCTCTCTTCGGAAAGTGCATGAAGGAGCTTCGCGGTAACTGCGATCCTCAGGTGCTCCGCGTAGTGCTTTTAGCTGAGATCGAAAAGGCGTAAGCTTACGTAAACCGGAACACTGCCGACGAACGTTCGGTATTCATAAGACATTTAACAGGCACAACGTAAAGATGTGCCTGTTTTTTTGTCCCGATAAACCACCGAGAGCGCTTGTGGTATCAAAAAAAGTTTTAACTTTGAATAGAAGTAGTATTTAAGATCAAAAGGAGACGAATGAATGACAAGTAATCTAAGTTTTCTCCGATTATCTTTTGTTGCCGAAGGCAACAAAAGATAATCATAAGCCAAGGAAGTGAGGAGCTTGCGACGAGGAAACTTCAGGCGTTAGCCTTTGCTTTTGCAAAGGCGGATGGTATCCTTCAAACGATTTAACTATAACAAAAAATGATAGTTAAATAACGCGTGTTTCTTTCGTCTAGAGAAAGGGTAGGGGGAAACTATCCACATTTGTGGCGGCAGGGTAAATAGTACATTTGAAATAAATTCGGTGAGCCTATAGGCTCGGCTCGTAATATGCCCTGGAGGGGCTGTGCAAGCCACCGGCACGGCCGGTGGTTATGACTGCTTTAATGCGAATTTTCAGGTGGCGGAATTAAAAAAAGACTTGACAAATCCACTCTAATGTGTTAGACTATACATGAGCTCTAATGCATTAGACTAAATTGGGATAGGGGGTAATGATAGTGACACCCAAAGTATTTGAAAGTGAATACCGTTTCTGTTTGATATTGTGGGAGAACGAGCCCGTAAAAAGCAGTAAGTTGGTAGAGCTTTGTAAGGAAAGGCTCGGTTGGAAGCCTACAACGACCTATACGGTCATTAAACGGCTGGCTGAGCGCGGAGTTCTGAAGAATGAAAAAACCGTGGTCACATCTTTGGTGAGTAAGGATGAGGTCCGGGCGGCAGAGCTTAACGAAATGGTAGAAAAAACCTTTGAAGGCTCACTTCCCGCATTCGTTGCCGCATTTACAAAGCATAGTAAAATTTCCGATGCAGACGTCGATGAAATTCAAAAAATGATCGACCGATTCAGGACAGGAGAAAAAAATGAGTGAGTTCTTCTTAAGGATCGTCAACATGAGCATATCAGCAAGCTGGCTTATCCTTGCGGTACTGTTTTTAAGATTCCTGATAAAGAGGGCGCCCAAATGGATCACCGTTCTGCTTTGGGGCGTTGTTGCGGTCAGGCTGATATGTCCCGTTTCTATCGAAAGCGTAATGAGCCTCGTTCCGAGTGCGGAAACGATAAATCCCGAAATTTTGTCGGAGACTCCCACGCCCGGAGATGCTGAGATACCCGTTACAGATTCCGGGGTAAATCCCGATGCTTATGAGGATTATTCTCAGGTGCGCGTTGAGAGTACAGAGCCGGATTCTGCGCAGATCTTAGTGACTGCGCTTGCAGGTGCATGGATATGCGGAATTATTATGATGACAGTTTATGCTGCCGTCAGCTATTATCATCTCAAAAGTAAAATTAAAACTGCAGTACTGTTGCGTGATAATGTTTTTCAAAGTGAAAACGTTGTATCTCCGTTTGTTCTTGGTGTGATAAAACCGAAAATATACTTGCCTTGGGGCATTGATGAAAGAGCTACTGTGTACGTTACAGCTCACGAAAAAGCTCATATTTTTCGCCGTGACCATATTTGGAAGCCCATAGGATTCCTGATCCTGACGTTCCATTGGTTCAATCCTTTGGTGTGGGTCGGTTACATATTGTTATGTCGGGATATTGAGCTTGCTTGCGATGAGAAAGTAATTAAAAATTTTAATTCCGAGCAGAAGGCAGATTATTCGCAGGCTCTTTTGAATTGCAGTGTAAACCGTCGTGTGATAACGGCGTGTCCCCTTGCTTTCGGCGAGGTAAATGTAAAGGAAAGGGTGAGAACCGTGTTGAATTATAAGAAGCCGGCGTTCTGGATCATCATAACAGCAATTCTTGTATGTGCTGTTGTTGCAATTTGTTTCTTAACTGATCCGCAGAAAACTGAAAAGGATGAGGATCCTGCTCGGACGGCTGAGACAGTCGCTGAAACGTCCCCAAATGAAAGCGGTCCTGTTGAAAACGGTACTGATAAGGATGAAAATTCTGTTCCCGATACGGACACAAGTATAGTGCCTGCGGAAAGCGAGACCTTCGAAGAAACCTTGCCGCCCGAGGAAAGCGCAACGGTCGATTTGAGTACAACCCCTGAGGGGAGTATGATAGTTGACGTGGACACACCTGCGGAAGAAATAACTTTACCCGAGGAAAGTACAACGCCTGCGGAAAGCACCGCACCCGTGGTAACTCAACCTGTTATGACAGAATGGGAAGCATTTCTCCCGTATCATGACTATAATGCGGATACAAAGCACTATCAGGTTTCCGACAGCGGTGAAGAAGTGTTTGACGAGGACAGCAGCATAAAATACTTAACGGCAACAGCAGAACAAAACATCAACGGAGAGTTTATATTAAACGGAGAAAACCTGAACCACCTTACGTGGATGATGGTGGGGTGCGACGTTGATAACGGCGGTATGTATATAGGCGTGTCAATGAGCATGTATCACTTTACCGCAGACGGTGACTTTATCGATGCCTGTAATAAAGCGGTAACCGTATCGTATGACGGTTCGGTAGTAAATGATAATACAGATTTTGCAAATAAAAACTTCTCCATATCGATCAACGGAGAACGTGTCATTGTGAAATCGGTCGTTATGAGCAAGGGTAACGGACATCAGGACTATTATTTTATCCTTGACACGGATACAGCAAGAAATGAGATCTATGAGATAGCCTTTGAATGGAAAGCGCAATAAAAACTGTACCCTATGACTTTTGACGGTCATAGGGTACAGCTTTTAGATAAAATAATTTAAGCTGACGTGACGTAAGCTTCATCAAAACGTCAGGGTCATTCTCCGATAGGATTTGCCGTGCCAAAGACGGATGATTCTATCGGTATGCGGCAGAGAATGTTTGTCTTGACTACCGAACGCACTTGTTTATCGTCCCGCCCGAAAATCCCTCTTGTTTTTTTACCCCGTTTGTTATATACTAAAGGAAAGAATTTTTCGAAATCGGAGGACGACGTGAAAAAGATTTTGACTGTATACACGGGAGGCACCATCGGTACAGCTCCCGTAGAGGGTAGAAGAACTCTCTCTGCAGGAGCGGCAAAGCGGGCGCTGTCCGTGAATTTTGCAGAAAGCGATTCGGAATTTGCCTATCTCGGAGAAGATCTGTTTGAGGACTCCGATATTGATGCGGCATACAGAACGCTCAGCGAAAACATGACCATTCCGAAGCTTTCCCGAATAATAGGACATATAAAAAGCTTTGACTTAAATAATTTTGCGGGAGTCATCGTACTTCACGGTACGGACGCACTTGCCTATACAGCGGCGTTTTTGTCCTTTGTTCTGGCAGATGCCCCCGTCCCCGTTATGCTGGTGTCCGGAAATCACCCTCCTATGGATCCGAGAACGAATGCAAACGCAAACTTCCGCTATGCGGCAGAGCTTATACTTAAAGGAATAGCACCGGGGATATACGTTCCGTACAGAAACGTGGACGGGGATTTGAGACTCCATATGGCATCAAGTCTTATGCAGTGTGCCAACTTCTCTGAGGATTTCTTCAGTGCAGTGCCCGAGCGAAAGGCATCTCTCAGGGATGGCTTTGCAAAAGCGCTTACAATGGGCGAGAAGTATTTCAGTCTAAGTTCAAGGGGACGTGCCGGCGTGCCGGACGGTACGTCTCTCGTGTATGACGAGGTACTGATGATACAGCCGTATGTCGGCCTAAGGTACGATCGTCTCAGTCTTGACGGTGTGACGGCAGTTGTCCACGGAACGTACCACTCAGGTACGGTCTGCGTAGAGAGAGGAGAAGCGGGTAAGCCTTATTCGGTAAGAAGTATACTTTCTCTTCTCAACAGATGTAAGGCGGCGGGGATACCTGTGTATATCGCGCCATCCCACCTGGGTGAAGGACAGTATACGTCTGCCTTTGATGCTGCCTCCGCAGGTGCGGTGCCTCTTTCCATGACGGTGGAGAGTGCGTATGCCAAGGCTGTACTTGGTGTTTCCGCGGGATATCATGGAGATGCGCTCACAAGCTTCATGCAGCGTGAGATAAACTGTGAGTTTGTTTGATGATTTTTATAAGAAAAAGCCGTTCTGCGTAAAAGCGGAACGGCAAATTTTTTTGAGAAACTTAAAAAATAATTTTCGCATAAAACACGTGAGGTGGAGACGGGATAGAGCAGAAAACAACGGTTTATGAGCTGCCGAGACTCAAAGATCACCGAAATCGTAGTGCAATATGTACAAGCGTGGAATGTTTTGATTAGTGAAACTAACAAAACAACTAAACCTCAAAAAACCTAAAAAAAGTTTGCAAAAGGTGTTGACAAAGAGGGAAGATGGTGATATAATATACAAGCTGTCGCGGAGAGCGGACCGGAAACGGCGGGCTTGAAAGCGAGCAGGCTCATTGAAAATTGAACAACAAGCATCATATAAATCGACGAAAGTCGATGTGTATAGAGACTCCGAAATTCTTTTGAAGAATATTTAAAACTCTAAACAAGTAAAGAGCAAACAAGATCGCTCTGATGAAAATGATGATATCCAAAGCAAGCTTTGGTTAACATACGAACATTAGAGAGTTTGATC
>JAFSGU010000077.1 GCA_017440665.1 Clostridia bacterium | reverse complement strand
TGTCATAATGACGAAAAGCTTTGATCGATCCTTTTAGCACATTCGCTACGCGAAGTGCGAAAGGTCGCGTGTTTTTACTACATGGCAAAGCCAAGTAGGGCAGCGCCTTAAATCGCCCTCCGCAGAGGGCGAAATCCCCCTGTTCGTCCCAAAAGCGGTCCGCGACAAACAAAGTTTGTCGTCGCACTTCGTCAACGACGAATGTGCTGCAGGCACGCGCATCCCCTTTTACTAACAGTTTAAACTTTGTGTAATTTGACAAACCCTGCGATAGAATACAGGGTTTGTCAGTAGTCTGACGGGAGTGCTTTCGCACTCCCGTTTTGAATTGATAATTGAAAATTTCGGAACGGCCTCTCCGCAAACGGATCTTATAAAAAAGGGTACGAGGCTCCTAAGTTGGTTGGAATGTACTAACGTCACTATGATGTAATTATTTATTCATCGGGAAGCTTGGAGATTGTGTGGGATGTTTGTTTGCGGCAGGAGCAAGCCCCTGCCCTACGATGATAGATGAACGTCAATCATTATGGCTGTGGAATAACCGTGGGGGGATGCCCGATGTCCGGTATCGCGAATGCGGGTGGTGTACATGCATCTTTTAAGTAAACCTCATTTCGTCACAAAGACGGAGCGGCAATATGTCGCAGACTGCCGCGCGAGGTTTTAGACACAAAATGTGCAATTGTCTCCTGCGACAAATTTGAAGAAATCCTATAATGTCCCTTGACGTGTTTTTGCAAACTATAAATCCTCAATTTTCAATTAACAAAGCTACATACGCCACGTGGCGTATGTAGCTTTGTTCTTACATTCTTTCGCTGTTTACGCTGTTCCAAAGGTCTGCGTAGATACCGCCTGTGCTGAGCAGCTCAGCGTGAGAGCCGCGCTCGGCGATTCCTTCGTCGGTTACAACGAGTATCTCATCGGCGTTCTTTACCGTAGTAAGTCTGTGAGCGACCACAATAGTGGTTCTTCCCTTACACAGCTCCTCAAGACTCTTCTGAATCGCTATCTCCGACGCGTTGTCAAGAGCCGAAGTCGCCTCGTCAAGGATGAGTATGGAGGGATTCTTCAAGAACACGCGGGCAATGGATATCCTCTGCTTCTGTCCGCCCGACAGCTTTACGCCGCGCTCGCCGACTACAGTATCAAAGCCGTTCTCCAGGCTTACGATGTAATCGTAGATGTTCGCTCTCCTTGCGGCTTCTTCAACATCTTTATAGGTCGCGTCTGGGCATCCGTATGCGATATTATCGTAGATGGATGCGTTAAAGAGGAACACGTCCTGAGCCACGATACCGATATTGCGACGGAGAGATTCAACGGTGATGTCTTCAACGGACACGCCGTCGATCTTTACCTCACCACCCGTTACCTTGTAGAATCGGGGGATAAGGTGACAGATGGTGGTCTTGCCGCCGCCCGAGGGTCCCACAAGTGCAAGTGTGCGTCCGCGTTCTACCTTGAAGGAAAGACCGTCAAGTATCTCACGGCTGTCCTCGTATGAGAAGGAAACGTTATCAAACTCAATTTCGCCTTCAGCAGTTTCAATGGACACGGCGTCAGGCTTGTCCTCTTCCGCGGGATAATCCATGATCTCGCAGAAGCGTACAAATCCCGTCATACCGTTCTGGTACTGCTCAATAAAGCCAACGAGACGTCTCACAGGATTCATGAATATGCTGATGTACATGATGAACGTAACGAATTCCGTAACGGATATCTTGTCGAAGAAGCAGAAAAGTCCGCCTGCCACGTAAAGAATGACGTTGAGAAAATCTCCGATGAAGGTGTTTCCGCATACGAAATCCGCCATAACGCGGTAAGCCTTGTTTCTCGCTCTGACAAATCTTGCGTTGCCCTCGGCAAAGTGCTCGTTTTCGTACTTTTCGTTGGTGTACGCCTTGGAAACGCGGATACCCGCGATGCTGTTTTCAAGGTTGGCGTTGATCTCACCGATCTCAACGCGGGATTCCTTGAATGCCTCGCTCATCTTTTTTCTTTTATTTGCCGCAAAAATCACCATTACGGGAATGGATGCGAACACGATCAAGGTGAGAGGCATATATATGCTTCCCATAACGACGAACGCGCCGATAAGCATGATCCCCGACAGGAAAAGGTCCTCAGGTCCGTGATGAGCAAGCTCGGATATGTCCATAAGGTCGCTGACGATACGTGACATGATGGTACCCGTCTTATTGTTGTCGAAATAGGTGAGGGGAAGCTTTTGCAGGTGAGCAAACACGTCCCGTCTCATATCGGACTGCATTCGCACACCAACGATATGTCCCCAGTAGTTGACGAAGTGGTTGAGCGCCATCTTTACAAGATAGATCGCAAGCAAAATGACCGCCCATACGATAAGCAGTCTCATCTTGCCGCCCGGTATGTAATCCTCAAGCATGTTCTTCGTTATCATGGGATAGAAAAGATCACACACCGCAAGGGCAAGAGCGCATATCATATCCCACACGAAAAGCTTCATGTGAGGCTTATAATAGCCAACGAAACGTTTTAACATATTTTGACCGTCCTTTCTTTTTATAACGTGAATATTGTATCACAAAAACGTGCTTTTGTCAAAGTTTCCGCAGAAATATCGTCCCTTTTTACGAAGTTTTTCAAATAACGGGCTGCTTTTGAGAAAAATAACACAAATATGTGTAAAACACAATTTACAAAAGATATTTAATATGATATAATAAATCTGTATAACTATTTCAATCAATTCAGATTCCGCGCATATGCGGAAGGAAAGGTATTACATATGAAAATCGTAGTTTGCATCGGAAGCTCATGCCATCTCAAGGGATCCCGTCAGGTAGTTGAAAGACTCCGTGAGCTTATCGAAAAGTATTCTGTAGGAGACAAGGTAGAGCTTGGCGGCACTTTCTGTATCGGCGAATGCCAGAAGGGCGTTTGCGTAACTGTTGACGACGTATTCCACTCCGTTACACCCGAAAACGTTGACGGCTTCTTTGCTGAGGAAGTTATCGCAAAGCTGAAATAATTTATGATAATACAGATCTGCGTCGGCAGCTCATGCCATCTGAAGGGCTCTGCCGACATAATAAGACTGATGGAAGAAGCCGTGGAAAAGCATCATCTTGAATGTGACGTTACTCTTGCGGGATGCTTCTGTACGGGAAAATGCAACCGTATCGGCGTTACCGTGCAGATCGACGACGACGTACACACAGGCGTCACCGCAGATAACTTCGACTCGTTCTTCCGCGAAAACGTACTTTCTAAACTGTAAGGAGGTCTTGCGGAATGTCAGGCCATCTCACCCTGAAAAAATCCAACTGTCAGAACTGTTACAAGTGCATCAGGCACTGTCCCGTCAAGTCCATCCGCTTTTCGGGAAATCAGGCACATATCATAGACAACGAATGTATCCTCTGCGGTCAGTGCTTCGTAGTATGCCCGCAGAATGCCAAGCAGATCACGCCAGAGGCCGAGAAGGTCAAGGTGATGATCCAGTCGGGCGAGCCCGTATACGTAAGCCTTGCGCCGTCGTTTATCGCAAATTATGCGGGCGTAGGCATCGAGTCCATGAGAGAGGCTCTCATGAAGCTGGGCTTTGCCGACGTGGAGGAGACCGCTCTCGGCGCCACCGTTGTCAAAAAGGAATACGAAAGACTTATACACGAGGAAAAGAGAGATATCCTTATCTCATCCTGCTGTCATTCGGTAAATCTGCTTATCCAAAAGCGATTTCCTCTTGAGCTTCAGTATCTTGCGGACGTTATGTCACCCATGCAGGTGCACTGCCGTGATCTGAAGGAAAGATATCCCGGCGCGCACACCGTTTTTATCGGTCCCTGCGTTGCAAAGAAGGATGAAGCGGAGCACTACGCGGGCATCGTTGACGCCGTGCTCACCTTTGAGGAGCTGTCTGCATGGCTCAGCGAAGAGGGAGTGACCCTTGAAGTCCGGGCAGACCGTACCGAGGAAAGCCTTGCCCGTCTTTTCCCCACAACGGGAGGAATACTCAAAACAATGGCGTGCGACGAGCCGGGATATACATACATCGCAGTTGACGGCATTGACAACTGCATCGAAATGCTCAGCGACATCGAAAGCGGAAAGATTCACAAGTGCTTCATCGAGATGTCAGCCTGCAACGGAAGCTGTGTGGGCGGTCCCGTAAGAGAAAAATACGCCGTGTCCCGCGTAGGCGACATCATCGCCGTAAACAACTACGCAGGCAGACGTGATTTCGACGTGCCTCAGCCCGACCACCTCACCATCCACAAGAGCTTCGACTATATCGAAAGGCTGTCCCCCATGCCTACCGAAGCAGAGCTTAATTCCATCCTCCGCAGGATGGGTAAGTTCAAGCCCGCAGACGAGCTTAACTGCGGTACCTGCGGATACAACACCTGCCGCGAGAAGGCTATCGCCATATTCCAGGGCAAGGCTGAGGTATCCATGTGTCTGCCCTTCCTTAAGGACAAGGCTGAAAACTTCTCCGATACCATCGTTAAAAATACACCCAACGGACTTATCGTCCTCAACGAAGACCTTGAGGTACAGCAGATAAACGACGCGGCGCGCCGCATCATGAATATCCGTGCGGCATCGGACGTTATGGGAGACCAGGTCATCCGCATTCTTGATCCCACGCCCTTTATAAAGGTGCTGAACACAGGCCGCGAGATCCGCGAAGAAAAGGTGTACCTTGCAGAATACAAGCGCTTCGTGGAGCAGTCCATCGTTTACGACAGAGACTATCATCTGCTGATATGCATCCTCCGCGACATCACCGACGAGGAGCTTGAACGTGAAAAGAAGGAAAACATCAGCAGACAGACCGTGGAGATCGCTGACCGCGTGGTAGAGAAACAGATGCGTATCGTTCAGGACATCGCCTCTCTTCTGGGCGAGACCGCCGCTGAAACGAAGATCGCCCTGGCCAAGCTGAAGGAGTCCATATCAGATGAATGATCTTTGCGCCGACATCGGCTATAAAAGTATAAATCACTATGGAGAACAGCTTTGCGGAGACCACGTGGATATCGTTGAAAGAGACGATTCTTCAACGGTCATCGTCCTTGCGGACGGCCTCGGAAGCGGTGTGAAGGCAAGCATCCTTTCCACCCTTACCGCAAAGATAATCTCCACCATGATGGCGGAGGGGCTTCCCCTTGAGGAATGTGTCTCCACCATCGCCCAGACGCTGCCCGTCTGCTCGCTGAGGGGAGTTGCATACTCCACCTTTACCATCATCCACCTCATAAATAACCAGACAGCTGAGCTTATCCAGTACGACAACCCCCACGTGATACTCATCCGCGACGAGGTTGCCTGTGACTACCCCAAGACGGAAATGAACATCGGCGGAAAGCAGATTTTTCGCTCGGTCATCGACCTGAAGGAAAACGATATCTTCATTGCTATGAGCGACGGATGCCCCCATGCAGGCATCGGTACTGCGTACAACTTCGGTTGGAAGCGCGAGGAGATCGCCGCGTTCATGGAGACCTTCGCAGGTGTGGGCTACACAGCCAAGACACTCTCCACCATTTTGGTGGACGAATGCTGCCGCCTTTACGACAACAAGCCGGGAGACGACACCACCGCCTGCGTGGTAAAGATACGCCGCCGCGAGCCCATGAACATCCTGTTCGGTCCGCCACGCAATCCCGACGACTGCGACAGAATGATGTCACTCTTCTTCTCCAAGGAGGGCAAGCGTATCATCTGCGGCGGTACTACCTCGTCCATTGCGGCAAAATATTTGAGAAAGCCCCTCCGCGCAAGCCTCAATTTTGAGAGAAGTGACATTCCTCCCATAGCGGAGCTTGAGGGAGTGGACCTTGTAACAGAGGGCGTTATCACCGTAAACAAGGTGCTCACGTATGCCAAGGATTATCTTGATAAAAACGAGCTTTACGGAGAGTGGAGCATGCAGAGAGACGGTGCGTCCCTCATCAGCAGACTTCTCTTTGAAGAGGCTACTGACATCAACTTCTACGTGGGCAGAGCGGTAAACCCCGCCCATCAGAACCCCGATCTTCCCATCAACTTCAACATCAAGATGAATCTTGTGGAGGAGCTGACCGCCTGCCTTAAAAAGATGGGCAAGCGCATCAAGGTAAGCTACTTCTGATACTGAAGGTCACCATACAACTTTATGTCCGAGCGACTTGGACAGGAAAGGCATATTCCTACAATGAGAAAATTTGATACAAAAGTACAGCATCTGAAATACAAGGTACTGAGAGAGGTCGCCCGCCATACGTGGGACGGCACTTTGCTTGAGCATATCATCGATATCCCCAAGCAGATATTCCCAGGTCCCCGTCCTACCATGCGTTGCTGTATATACAAGGAAAGGGCAGTTGCCGCTGAACGAGTAAAAATGGCTATGGGCGGCGACGCAGACAATCCCAACGTTATCGAGGTCATTAACATCGCCTGCGACGAATGTCCCGTTGGCGGATACGAGGTAACAAACGCCTGCCGCGGCTGTCTTGCACACCGCTGTGAGGACGTTTGTAAAAAGGGCGCTCTCAGCTTCGACGAGAATCACGTTGCCCACATCGACAAGTCAAAGTGCGTTGAATGCGGTGCCTGCGCAAAGGTTTGTCCCTTTACGGCTATCGTACACCGTACCCGTCCCTGCCAGAACGCCTGCAAGGTAAAGGCGATCTCCATGAACGAGGACAGAAGCGCAAAGATCGACAACGACAAGTGTACCGCATGCGGTGCCTGCGTATATCAGTGTCCCTTCGGCGCTATCACCGACAAATCCTACATCACAAGCGTTATAAATCTGCTGAAGAGCGAGAAAAACCGCGTTTACGCAGTCGTTGCTCCCTCTATCTCCAGCCAGTTTGCATATGCAAAGCTGGGTCAGGTAATAACCGGTCTTAAAAATCTGGGCTTCCATACCGTGGTAGAGGCGGCGCTGGGCGCAGACATGGTCGCTCTCAAGGAATCCCGCGAGCTTGTGGAAAAAGGATTTTTGACAAGCTCCTGCTGTCCCGCATTCGTGAAGTATATTGAGAGCGCGTACCCCAAGATGAAGGAGCACGTATCTCATAACCTCTCCCCCATGGCTGAGATCAGCCGTTACATCAAGGAGAGCGACCCAGGCGCAAAGGCTGTATTTATCGGTCCCTGCACCGCAAAGAAGGCGGAGGCACTGAAGGA
Source organism: Clostridia bacterium (assembly GCA_017440665.1). Taxonomy (GTDB): domain Bacteria; phylum Bacillota; class Clostridia; order Oscillospirales; family CAG-272; genus RUG11130. The sequence continues at coordinate 18,859 of JAFSGU010000077.1, read as the reverse complement.
AAACGTAAGCCAATACGTTGACGCCGTGCTGACATTCGAGGAGCTTCAGGCTCTCTTCGACAGCCGTGGCATGGACATTACCACTCTCGAAGAGGGTGTGCTCGACAACGCATCCTACTACGGACGAATCTTTGCCCGCAGCGGCGGTCTTACGGACGCAGTTGCTCAGGCGCTGAAGGAGCAGGGACTTGACGGTGAGTTTACCGTTATCCCCGAGGTATGCGACGGTATCGACGAATGCCGTATCGCACTTCTTAAGGCAAGCCGCGGCGTGCTTAAAGCCAACTTCATCGAAGGCATGGCGTGCACGGGCGGATGTATCAACGGCGCGGGATGCCTCACCCACGGCGAAAAGAACAAAGCTGAGGTTGACAAATACGGACGCGAGGCTTACGAAAAGGATATCACGTCAGCCGTATCCGTTTTGAAATAAAATTTTAATACATTTGAAAGGCATACAACAATGAAAAAACTTATCTCTCTTATTTTATCACTTATCCTGCTTGCGTCAATGCTTACGGCAGGTATGACTGCAACTGCCGCAGAGGACGGCAACGAAGATGCGTTTAAGGACGTCCTTGACTTACTGGACGTTTTATACTTAAACGACAGCGGATACGCTGCTTTCATAGCAAACGAGATACGCAACCACGTCTCGGATTTCTGCGACATCGGCAGCCTGACGGCTACTTTAAAAGCAGACGATTACCACGACCTGCTAAACTCATACTTCGAAATGAACGATGAGCTTTTGGACGAGATTCGCAACAACGATTCCTTTACTACGTACGACGCCGAGACAGACACGTACACATTATTTCTAGCCGGCGGATTCGGCGGTATCCTCCCCGAGCGTGAGTATATCGGATATAAGAAAAACGGCGACGTCTACGACGTATATTACGCGGATATCGACTACGCATATCTCAGTGACGTGGTGGATGACGAGTACCGCTACGCCGAGGAGTTGGGAAACCCCGACTATATCGAGCTTGACGGCATCAGGTACGAGGCTACCATGGACGGCTACATAGCAATTCTCGGTCTGCTGGACAGCGGTATCAAGTATACCGTTGAGTACACAAACGTAAACGCAAGCTTTGACTTCACGTATATATCCGCAGCCATTCTTTTAAGCGAATCCCTTCCCGAGGGAACGAGCGAGAAGGAATACGCGGCATCCCTCGGTAATCCCGACACCATCGAATACGAGGGTATTACTTACAGCTACTCCCCCTATTTCGGTTATTACTACCATTACATCGACACTGAAGATTACTTCACAAAGAACGCGACCTTTGCAAAGAACGAAAAGGCAGTCAGGGTCATCTCCTACTGTGATTACACAGAAAAGGACGTTCCCTCCGAGTTTGATACCTTCGATTCCGCTGAAGTATTCACCGACCTTACGGTAAACGATTGGTCCAAGGACGGTATCGACTACGTTGTATCTCACGGATACATGAACGGCACCGGTAACGGCACTACCTTCGATCAGACGGGCACAATGACCCGCGCTATGATCGTTTCCGTGCTTTACAGAATCGCAGGCTCACCTGCACCTGAGGGCAACAATCCCTTCACCGACCTTCAGGCGGACCAGACCTGGTACCACAACGCGGTTGTATGGGCATACGAAAACGGCATCGTAACGGGAACGGGTGCTACCACCTTCTCTCCCACGGGCGCTGTAACACGCGAGCAGATGGCGACCTTCATCAGCCGCTTCGCCGCTTACATGGGTTATGACGTTGAGACAGAGAATGATATCTCCGCATTCCCCGATTTCTCAAGCGTAAACGATTGGGCTGTTAAGGGACTTGCATGGGCTAACGAAAATGGCATCATCACAGGAGCTACCTCCGGCGGTGCTACCATCCTTGCTCCTCAGGGCGAAGCCACCCGTGAGCAGGTTGCCACTATTCTCATGCGCTTCTGCATAAACTTTAACTGATAAATAATCCGCAACCGAAAGGAACTGTTATATGAAAATACGGTTATTTGCAATAATTCTGACTGTAATGATCCTGTTTTCGTTTACTGCCTGCTCAAAAACGGACTCTCTGCCCGATAACGAAGACATTCCCAATCAGGAGATCCTTGAAACAGAATATAATCCACACTATTCCAAAGAGGATAAAGACAAGCCTTTCATAGATTATGCTGCCTATGACGATTACGGCGAATGGAGCTGTGACCGTATTTGGGTACGCAAGACAGAAAAGACATGGGACAGTGTCAGCGAATATTACGGATATCTTGACACCAAAGGCAATCTCGTCGGCGAGTGGCATCCTGTAAATGAAAACACCAGTGACACGTACAATTACCGCAGCTTAAGTGAGGCATATGCCGCATTTGATGGGTCAGACGTAAATGCCTGGGAATTCTGCAGAGACTTCGTTGGAGGTTTCGCTATTAATTCCATAGGTACTTATCAGGACAGTGACGGAATGTATACCGCGACTTATTGTCCGATGCTTGAGATCGTTAACAAAAACGGGGAGGTCGTACATTCTTTTATTCCTTTGGAATATGCAGGCGACTGGTCTTCTGCACTGAAATATGAGTTCAATTTCATCAATTACATGCCTATATTTTACGTAGCGACCGATGCTGTTTGGACTGCAAACGGCACGTACGCAGGCGGAGAGCCTGCCATGTTCATCATCTTCCCGGAGGGTAACGATGTTCGCGAAGTTATGATCGAGGGCAGTACCGGGGAGGACGGATTCTACAACGTAGACCATTTCTATCACGATCTCAACAATAGAATGTTTAAAAACGGATATTGCTCTATGATATCTTCCTTGGGAGATAAAGCATATCTGTTTGACGAAGACGGCAAAACTGTATTCAGTACAGAGTTTGATTACAGAATAACCAATCTTTACGCTGACGATGACGTTGTCTATATGACCTTTATCGGTGCTGACGGTGAAACGTCTTACTGTGTGGAAATGGATTTCGACGGTAATTGGTTAAACGATCCGAAAGAAGTTTGATCACTGAATTTACTGAACTGAAAAGGGGCACCGCAGGATATCCTGCGGTGCCCCTTTTCAGTTTATCAATACCTTCCGATCTTCGCGAAATCGTACTTGTACTCAAAGGTGAGCTCACAGTCGTCGCGGAGAGTGTAATCTCCCTGTGCGGGATTTACGAAGACGTGGGGAATGGTATCCGCCGTCTCCGAGCTTGCGTTCCATACGGGATTGTTTTCAAAGGTGTTGAACTTATTGTTATGCGGGTCTGCTATTACGTGCTCATTGGTGAGGAAGCTGTAATTGTTCTTGAATACGCATCCCGCGGAGTTGGCAAGCATATTGTATTCGTTTATGTTCTCGTACGTGCACGCGGGGCCCTCATAAGCCGCAAACAGCTCGGGCCAACGCTCACGCCACAGCTCCATCGCCTCCTCTGATTTGGGCAGATATGCCTTGATCAGAGGTATTACAAGAGGCCATGAGCCAATGGTAAACTGCCCGTTTGCATAAAGGTTCTCGGCATATTTCGCCCAGATGCGGAGGGGGTACGCTTTTTCACCGATGATAACGTTATCCTGAATGGTATTATCTCGTCCGCCTGAATGGAGGAATCCGTATCCGCCCGGATTGTACAGCACGTTACCGTAGAAGGTCTGTCCTGATATACCGTCGTCTACGTATATGCCCCACGCCATACCTGTTGTCTGCGCAACGTTTGAGAGGATATTGTATCTTACGATATTGTCGCGCTCGGTGTTGAAGCGTCCGCAGTAGACAGCTCCCATGTCTCCGTATTTCAGTATTACGTCGTGGATATAGTTGTACTCAACGATACAGTCGATGGAGCGTCCCCAAATGGATGCGAAAAGTATCGCGGTATGGGGAGTGCCGTAAATCTCATTGTGAGACAGTGTAACACCCACGCCCTCCTTGATCTGGATACCGGTCACGTGAGGCCATGACTGATAGATCTGACCGAAGTCGTGAATAAGGTTGTTATCGACCACGGAGTTTGAGGGGGTGAGCATCTCAAAATCTCCGCCGCCGATAACGATACCGCCGGAGGAAAGCTCGGAAAGCTCGGAATTCACAAATCTGTTGTCGTATCCCATGATATCAACGGCAAAGGTGCGGTTGCCCGAGCCGAGGATATTTACGTTGTCCACCGTCACGTGATCGGCGTCGATCTTAATAACGTCATCTGCGGATGCGATAAAGTCAAAGCCCACAAAGCTTACGTGATCTGCATCCTTAACGTCAATAAACGTTCCTGCGTATCCAAGATAGTATTCCTTGTATTCGGGATCATACACGTAAAGAGTCTTGCCGTCGGGATCGAACCAATACTCGCCCTGAGCGTCAAGCTCCTCGGAGATGTTCATGTAGAAGAGCTTCACTCCGCCAAAGCCGCCAAAGGAGTCGATCCAGTCGTGAGTGGTAATAGTCAGCGTATCAGTATCCTTGTCGTATGCATCGATGGTAATGTAATCGCCGTCATACTCAGCACCTGCCATACCTACTGCCACGATGTTTTCGTAGGTGTGACAGTTATCGAATATACGTGCGCCTGTGGAATTGAGCTTACAAGCCCACGTACCGTAGTCGCCGTAAGCAGTATTGGGCAGGATCTTTCCGGTTTCTGAGCTGATGGTAAATGAACTGATGCCTCCCTTGATGGTCTCGTAGGAATCTACCAGAACCATGAACTGATCTATGCCGAGCTTTTTGTCACGGTTGGGGAAGCGAGCCATTTCGATCCTCTCGCTCTCACTGAAAAGGGGACTCATTGCCGTAAGTCTGTCCGCGCCGGCTTTCTTCGACATATCGACCTTCATGATCTTTGAGCGATTCTTCTCGGGGAAGAATTTGTAGTCGCTCTCGTCGATGGGAACGAATTCGTCAAGTGTCGCTGTAGCGCCGTTGTTGAACACGACCTTACCGTCACCGTAGGGACGGTATACGATGGGTGCCGAAGCACTTCCGGCATCAGCCTCGGTAAGCTCAAGCTCAAGAGCTCCGTAATTGCCCGCCTTGAAAGCTACGACTATTTCGTCCTTGGCGGTCTTTTTTATATTACGTACGAGTTCAACCGCTCTCTCAAAGGTAGCAACGGGCTTCTCGAGAGTACCGGGGTTCTTGTCGTTACCGTCAACGGCAACATAAACGTCCGCGTCATTAACAAGCTCATACTCGGGCTCGGTAAACGTCGAGAGAGGCTTCGGCTCGTTAAGCACGTATTTGTAATCAAACTCAGCCTCGCGGAAGCGGTGAATGATAGCCGCAAACTGCTCGCGTGTAGCGGTCATCTTAGGTGACAGAGTCTTTCCGTCGCCCGTGCCGTTGATAAGTCCCGCGCCGTTACACCACGCCATTGCCTTTTTCGCCCAGTCGGCGACCGCGCCCGCATCCTTGAAGCTTGAAAGGTCAGCCTGCTTCTCGGTAATGACGTAGCGGTACTCTGCATAGCGCACGAACATGGTGGCAAGCTCTTCACGGGTGATGGCTCTGTCGGGCGAGAACATATCCTCATAGTTTTCGTTCATGCCCGTTGACGTGACGATCTCCATTTCCTTTGCCCACATTACAGCAGACGTATAAAACTGTCCGTCTGCAACGTCAGCATAAGCAGTCTTGAGGAAAGGCGCGTCAGGAGAGCCCTCCATTCTGTAAAGAACGGTGACCACCATGGCACGGGTCACGTTCACCAATGGGGAAAAGGTTGTGCCGCCTGTACCGTTCATCAGTCCGTTTTCGGAAACGTACATGATGTCGGGGTAGCTCCACATATCCTCCGCGACGTCGGAGTATACGGGCGCGTCCGATGCAAACGCCGTGACGCTTACCGTGCCCGTCAGCATCACCGCCGCAAGTATGATGCATAAAAACTTTTTGATCTTCATATTAATCTCCATTCTGAAAACTTGTTTGGTAAGGTTATTATAGCACATATAAAGCAAGGTTTCAATTTAATACAGAAAATCCGCAGAATTTGATCCGCGGATTTTTGTAAAATACTAATTTACTTGGTAGCCCCGCCGTTCATGAGGGTGTCGGAGATGATCGCAATTACCTTGTCATAGCATCCGCCGCATCCGGTTGAGCACTTTGTGGTGTTCTTAACGTCCTCGAATACGTTCATAAGGTCGTCCATGTTTCCGTGACGGTTTACAGCATCGAGAATATCAAAATAGCTTACCTTGTTACACTTGCAAACAGTGTAGTTGTTTACGCTTTCGGTGTCTATGGGCTGAAGGTCGCAAACAAGCTCCTCTTCCTTTTCAGCCATCCAAAGACCGTGAAGATTACAGTAAGCGTAAGCCGCCTCTACCTCGTCGCCTTCACAAAGTGCAAAGCATACGGTGGGAGCGTCGCCGGGGTTCAGAGCCTTTCTCTGGTTTCCTTCCTTTGTCTGAAGAGACACCCACTCGATGTAGTGCTCCTCCGCCATAGGATGCTCAACCTCTCCGACGGTAACCGTTACGGTATTGCCGTTCACGGTGATCACGGGAACGTGCTTTTCCACGGATGCTTCTACAGTACCGGGGATGATCTCGTTCATCTTCGCTCCACAACACATTACGGGAACTCCGCTCTCCTTAACGAGTGCTACGATCTTGCCGCAATGGGCACAAATGTAAAACTTCTGCTTCATGATTTTTTCTCCTTTATGATGTATGTATTATTGTTTATTCACCTAATTTATGAAACTTAACCGTATACCCGCGGTCACGGTAATACTTTCCTATAATATCCTTTATCTGAGCCTGCCTTGCTTTTGAGACTTTGTTGTGCTTGGGGAAATCCCAAAGATCACTCTCTTCTATGTCAACAGTTTTCGTTTCCTCGTCAAGCTCTACGGGAAGTGAAATTCCGTTTTCACCAAGCTTCAGATATACAAAACCGTCGTCTTCGACGATTTCACCGTGGGACATCTTTTTGAATCTCTTTTTATCTGCTCCCATAATCTCACGGAAATCGCGTTTCAGCTGTCCGTAAAACGCCCATAAGCTTTGCTCAGTATCGAGATCCTTAACTTCCGCATCAAGTCTGTCGGACTCGCCTTCAAGAGGAAGCTTGCCGCCAAAGACATACTTACGTATAAGTCTAATCCCACGGTTCTTCGCAGGATATCCAAATCCGATATACGGAACTCGCACACTGTCGAAGGTACATCTGCCGTCTCGTAGCTCGATAATACACGGGAGCATTGCATTTGTGAGCTCATCTCCGCCGTTTTTGCAAACGATGCTCCACGTTTCGTCCTTCATGCGGGGATCTATGTCCTTCGCGTATATTATGACCACTGTCGAGCGGTTTAGAGGCGACTTTTTCTGTTCTTTATCAAGGAAAATATGCTTTTTCTTTCCCGCCAGAGCCTTGGAATTAGCAACGGCTGAATTCATTATACTGTGATACAGCTCTTTTGTGAGCAGCTCCGCGCGGTAAGTCATGACTATCCGCTCGATACCGCAAGAATAAATGGTTACGGGCGCTGAGCTTTTGTATCTCAGCATATCGGGACGGGGTGATACAGCAAGCGGGTCACATTTCTTGCCGAAGCGGGACAGTTTTCCGTTAAGGCTTTTCTCCGAAAAGCCTCTAGGTAAAGGAAAATACTTTCTTGCAGTTTGGAAACAATGTGTTGAAGCAAGAAACGCGTCCATCGCTACAAGTACATCGAAATTTTGAAACAAGAACGCTATCTCGCCCAAAGCCACGAGTATAAATATTGCTATCCCCAAAACGTCAGGTAAACTTGGGAAAGCATCAAACACAAGCGGCAGTACTATTAGGAAGGCAATGGGAATACCGCCGAATACTGCGTAGGATAATATTCTGCAAAAAAGCGCGTGCTTTATTTTTGGCATTTTGTCATCCCTCTTTGCTTCTCAGATAATCCACGACCTGCTTTGCTATCTGCTCCATTCCGAGAGTTGACGGGTGTCCGCCCTTCTTGTCGACCCCTTCGGGCATTACAGCGTCTCTGCCGTAATACTTTGCACATCGGAAGAACTCGTCCCTTATCTCGGGCTTTAAGTATTCGTCATTGACGATGAAGCAAATGCGCGCGTCGGGCAGAGTTTTCTTCAGCTCACTCATAAGATAGCTGATGGCGGGGAGCACACAGTAAAGGTCCTCCCTGCTATGTCCCTCGTACATGGAGGTGCCGAGGGGAGAATCGTTACCCGTGTCGTTGGTACCGCCGAAGATGAACACGGTGTCGATACGGTTTTCCTCAAAGAATCCCTCTTTTTTGAGACGCTGAAATCTGCCGACAAAGGAAGAAGTCTCGCTTCTGTCCGCGCCCCAGTATCCCGTATAGCAAATGGCAGAGCCGGACCAGCTGTCGCATCTTACAAGGTTTCCGCCCATCTCGGTGATGACTCTGTGCCACCATGTCTCGTTGACGGACTTCACTTCGCCGTTTTCGCGGCAGTCTTTGTAGTAATACACGTCGTATCCTTCGGGGATATACCCTTCGTAAGTGGAGTAGCTGTCTCCGAATATTAAAACGTTTCCGAGCATAACGGAACCTCCGCTTCTGATCATTTCTTTTTCCATTATATCACAAACAAAACGGAATTTCAACTTTTTGCGGAAAGAAAGAAAAGAAGCTGCAGCCTTTTATTGAAAGCTGAACGGAAGTGTGGTATAATGAGTTTGCGAAGCAAACTCAATGAATTGCCTACGGCATGAATTGAAATCGCAGATTTCATGAATTGCGACAGATCGCATGAATTGCACTGCGGTGCATTGGGAAGGCAATTCAAATCATGGAGCGAAGCGAGAATTCATGGCAACGCCAATTCATGACAACATGGTTGTCAATTCATCATAATAATGAATTGCCTACGGCATGAATTGAAATCGCAGATTTCATGAATTGCGACAGATCGCATGAATTGCACTGCGGTGCATTGGGAAGGCAATTCAAATCATGGAGCGAAGCGAGAATAATTTAGCTTTGAACGAAGTTCAAAATTTAGCGTGCGAAGCACATTTAGCTCTATTCAGGAGGAAAACATGAGCACCTTCACAAAAAAGTTTATAACTCCCGGTTTTGGTGTGGGAACTGCGGAAAAGCCCCACGCCGCCCCATACGTGCGCAAAAGCTTTGATCTTGATGCCGCCCCCGAAAAGGCGAGCATTACCGTAACGGGTATCGGCTTCTACCGTCTGTTTATAAACGGTTGCGAGATCACACGCGGACTTCTCTCGCCCTATATCAGCGATCCCGGAAGAATAATTGCCTTTGACCGATACGATATCACGCGTCATCTGACGGCGGGTGAGAACGTCATCGGTATCATCCTCGGGTCAGGATTTCGCGCTCCCCTCGTGGGCAACCCGAGAACACTAACCTCTGTTTCCCGCGGCGACGTGATGTGCGCCCTCGTATGCGACGTTGACGGAGCTGTGTTCGAGGCTGACGAAAGCTTTAAGGCTCACCCCTCGCCAATTCTCATGAATGATCTGCGCTATGGCGAGCACTACGACGCAAGGCTTGAAAAGATCACAGAAGGTTGGACGCGCGCGGGCTTTGACGACAGCGCGTGGACACCCGTTCGCATGGCGGACACACCCCGCGGTGAGCAGAGGCTTTGCAAGGCTCCCCCCATAAAGTTAAGGCATACTCTCGCTCCCGTCAAGATTTGGCGTGAGGACGACGCGTTTATATACGATTTCGGTCAGAACGGTGCGGGACTTCTTTGCCTGCACGGAAGCTTCCCGGAGGGACGTCGCATTGCAGTTGAATTTGCCGAATACCTGATGGACGGCAGATTCTACAACGAGACCATCACAGGCGGCGCCCCGCGCACGGAGGAATATCCCTTCGGAAGTCAGAACTATATATACGTTTGCGGCGGAGGCGAGGCTCATTACAAGACCTCCTTCACCTATCAGGGCTTCCGTTATGCCAAGGTTCACGGAATAACCGAAGATGAGGCTGTCCCCGAGCTGTTTACATTTGAAGTGATGTCATCGCAAACTCGCGAGCGCGGCTCCTTTGCCTGCTCCGACGAGGTACTGAACGCCGTACAAAAAATGTCCCGCGAGGCGACACATTCAAACCTTTTCCACATCCCCACCGACTGTCCTCACCGTGAGAAAAACGGCTGGACGGCTGATGCTGCGGTATCTGCGGTACATATGCTTTTGAATCTCGAATGTGAGGACGTGCTTCACGAGTGGATGTACTCTGTTTGTGCGGCTATGGCACAGGACGGTGCCATGCAGGGGTGCGTACCCGCCGCTCCCGAGCTTTTTTATGATGCGTGGAACGGACCCGGTTGGGATGCAGTTATCGTAGAGGTGCCCTACAGACTGATGGAGCTTCGCGACGATCTTTCTGCCGCCCGCCTTGCGGCTCCATATATGTTCCGCTACGTTGCGTACACGCTGACCCGCAGAAACGAGAGAGGACTTGTTGACTTCGGTCTGTGGGACTGGATGCCTCCTCACGATACGGTGAAGGCTCCCCGTCAGCTGACCGACAGCCTTATGTGTCTTGACGTCTCCCGTAAGGCGGCTCTGATATACGACAGACTTGGTATGAGTGAGCTTTCAAGCTTCTGCCTCGGCGTGGCGCGCAGATACCGTGACGCTATCAGACGCCACCTCATAGACACGGAGTCCTGCATCGCCGCGGGTGCGTGCCAAACATCCCAATCTATGGCGATAAACATGGGTGTGTTCAATGAAGACGAGCTTCCCGCGGCATACGCGGCTCTGCGCAGATTCGCAGAAGAAGTTGACCACCACGTGGACTGCGGAGTGCTTGGCATGAGACACATCTTCCGCGCACTTTCCGAGGGCGGAGGCACGGAGGAAGTGTACCGTATGATTACAAATCCCACTGCTCCCTCATATGCAGATATGGTGGCGAGAGGTGAAACCACTCTTGCGGAGGACTTCAACGCGATAGGTGAGCGTATCAACTCACGTAACCACCATTTCCTCGGTGACGTTTCCGCGTGGTTTATCGACACGCTGTGCGGTATACGCGTAAATCCGCAGATGGACGTTTCCTTGCGTGTAGGCATGAAAAGCGGAAGCTTCCCCCATTTCGACGGAGCGTCCCGCGTGGATATCATACCTCATATGCCCGACGCACTGACCCACGCTGAGGCACGCCACGAAACGCCCTACGGCGAGGTTACGGTAAATCTTTCCCGCGTAAGAGAAGACTGGATCAGCGTAAAAGTTACCGTTACCGGCGAGCTTCACGGCCGCATCCTTCCTCCCGAGGGATACCATTTCGACGGATGCGGTGAATATCCCCTTGCCACAGGCGAGTACGATGCGTTCATGGCGTAAGCACGGCACATGGCTGACAAAAAAATATAAAGCACGGCTTAAACCGTCACTTTGCTCAAAGCTAAACTGTAGCTTTTGTGTAACGTGACGGTTTTTCTGTTATGAGCGGATACTTTTTCAAAACCGTTGACAAACGTCTATGGTTTGTGATATAATAAAAACGTAGACAGATGTCAACGGTTTTGATGCCGAATCTATATATGTAAGGAGATTACAAGCATGACAGATTTTACACGTCAGGCAGAAAAGCTCCCCGAGTCCGAGCTTGAGATCATGCTTACCCTTTGGAAAGTGGGAAAGGCTATGACTGCGGGTGAAATCACCAAACACTTCGCAAAAGACAAGGGATGGAAAAGCGCCACCGTACACGTGCTTCTCGACCGCCTTGCGGAAAAAGGCTTTGTGTCATGTGACAAAAGCTCGTTCAAGCATCTGTATTCTCCTTTGATAACGGAGGAAAGCTACCGTAAAGGGGAGACCACAACTTTCCTCAGCCGCTTCTTCGGCGGCTCGGCAAAGCAAATGATAGCCTCGTTTATCACAGCCGACAGCCTTTCCGACGAAGACCTTGACGAGCTGAGCGCAATGATAAATGAAAGAAAGGCGGGATTAAAATGACGAATGTTCTGACAGGTATTTTTGAAATCACTCTGGGTATGTCCGCGGTCATAGCGGTGTGCGCGCTGCTGCTTCTTGCATTTGGCAAAAAGCTCACCGCAAAAAGCAGATACCTTATCTGGTCCCTTGTGATCATCCGCCTTGCGATTCCGTTCAGCCTGCAGCTTTTGCCGCCCATGCTTACTCTGCCAAGCGTTCCCTCCACGGAAGTGACAATTCCCGTGAAGCCTGAAGTACCGACGGGGACAGAAGTGAACAAAGGCGAAAAGCTTCCGCAGAATAACGTAGTGGCGCCTATGACGGACGTGGGAAACGTTTCTCTTAAAGAGCCCGTTTCCACCGAAGGCGTTGCGGAAAATCCCGTCGTACCCGACGAGGGATACATTCCTCAGGGGAACGTCAGCGTGATACCCGATACTCCCGCTGAGACAGGCGGTGTTATAAGCGGTAACGTCACCGTACCCGATACGGAAAAACCTACAGTTATCCCCGACAAGACGGAGCCTGCTCCCGAGACGCCTGCCGCAGACAACGGGGTAAAGATAGACGTTGCGGCTGTATTGTCCGCTATTTGGCTTGCAGGCGCGGCAGTCTTCGCGCTGGTGAGCATAATTTCATACGCAAGATACACAAGGCGGGTGCTGAAAACTTCAAGCCCCGCAGAAGAAGAGACTGTAGCTATATATGAAAGACTGTGTCAGGAGCTTGGTGTTAAAAAGGCACCCCGTTTGCTGGTTTCAAATACGACGGACAGCCCTGCAGCTTTCGGATATTTCCGCAGATACATAGTTCTGCCTGAGATCCCCCTTTCGCTCAGTTCCCTTGAGCTGACCCTTTCCCACGAGCTGACCCACGTGAAGAGAGGAGATTTGCTGTTAAAGTTCCTTTCCGTCGCGGCGCGTAGCTTCCATTGGTTCAATCCGCTTGTACACTATGCGGCATACAAATGCGAAACAGAGTGCGAGCTTTCCTGCGATGAAGCGGTACTGCGGGGACGCGCCGACGAAGTCCGCACGGAATACGGCGAAACTCTCGTTGACATATTAAAATTCTGCCGCCGCAGAAGCGGAAGTCTTACCACACATTTCTCACCCGACAAAAAGACTGTAAAAGCACGCCTCGGTAACATACTGTACGGTACGGGCAAGCACCGCGGAATAGTGCTTGTGGCGCTATGCCTTGCGCTGTGTATCGTGGCGGGTACTGTTATAGGATGCAGTTTTGGTACGGGAGGAGGTACCAAACCCGCCACAGACACCGGCACGGAAGAGACGAGTGGTGCTGAAAGCGAATCCACTCCCGACACGGAAAGCGCACCCGGCACGGAGGGCACGCCTGACACCGACCCTGTTCCCGAGGAAGTCAAGAGTGCCTTCACGGTACTGCCGGGATCAAGCGAAAACGTTGCCCTCTACGAAAACGTTATCTACTACGACGCGTACACGGGGGATCACATTATGTGCGTACTGCTCGTAGCCGAGCATGACGTTGAAAATTTCTCGGTGACACGTCTCACGTGGAGTGAAGAGCTTCTCGTTGAAAGCGAAGAGATCATTCACACCATCGGCGGCATTAAAGCGGGAGACGCGGTCATGCTGAATGTGGATCCGGTTGAGATCATCGGCTACACGGGAATCTCTTACGAGGTTGACGGCAAGGTACACCGTGCTTACCCCGCTGTAAGCGGAATGGACGGCACGCCCTTGCTTATGGATATAGATGAGTATCTGAGCATAGACATGATATACCCCGACGTGCCAAAGTTCGAGATCACGGTCTCTGAGGAATATCCCATATCCGATGCACTGAAGGCGCTTTACGGCAACGAAAATGTGGATCCTTTCCTCAATATGGAAGAAAAAGCTGTGACGGTATACGGACTTTCAACGCCTGTATATCTGAGGTTCGGTGATAGTTTTAACCTTTTATCCGTTGCTGCCTTTGGCAATACACTTGACCTAAGTGAGACGTGGTCGCTTAACTTTACTATATCTCCCGAAAGGCTATTTCTTCTGGTAAATGATGATGCGGTATTTTTCACGTTTAACATACACGATTTTCGTGTGAATACTGTTGCGTTCACCAGAAATGAAGCAACTGAATTTGCCTCCGAGAATGATGGAATATCTACGGAATTTAAACTGACAGACGAAGGGGACACGGAATACACAAGAATATCCATGCAATTCAGAAAAGCGCTGACGTATAACGAGACCGCCCCCCTCGACTATGCAAAGAGCCGAGATGATTTCTACCGTGAGGTGGGTAAAGCCTACGTTAAAAACGGAATACTTGTTTTTGACACCCCCTATTTACACGAAACTATAGACGAAGCCTTTGACCTTGACAGAGTGTTTGCCGCGTATCCCCTCGTATATACGGGATACTCATCCGTTGAAGAGGTACTTGCGGATAACGCGATGGGCACGGTTACGGAAGATAAGCTCGTCATGCCCGATGAGTCATATGCGGGAACTTGGACGTTATGCAGCACATACAATTATGATTACGTCAAAATAGGCGAGATCACTGCCGACAGCATGAAATTCCGAGGCGATATTTATAAATATTACACCTTTAGCGGAACAGCTGTTTTAAAGGACGGCGAATGGGTATTCGGCGATGGTATATCAGCTGACTATATGGGCCCCGACGGAATTACCGGAAGGCTTCAATTCACAGATGACACTGTCAGCATAATCTATGACAGCGCAGTAAAATACGATGACTATTATGTTCGTAAACCCGGTCATAAGGATACGTTTACCCTCCACATATCGGAACATACCTTATCTGACAGAATCTATGCTTGTACAACACTGCAACGTCTGATAGGTCACTATACGCTTGAGTTCACCACGTGGGATTCCTCTTACGTAATAACTCCAAAGGTAGAGATATGTAACGGCTGTAATACAAGCCGCGAAGGTAATTTCACTGAATATGGCACAGAGGACGGATGGCAGTATCCCGTTAAGGTATACAGAAATGAAGTGGACGAAAGCCTGAAGGAAACGGACCCCTATATATACAGTCTCGAAAAACGCAGGGCAACTTACGTATTTGATATGGGTGGCGGAATCCATTACAGCATATCACTTCATTGCCCGTCAGGAGCTACGCCTTACGAAAACGAAGAGGAAGTACTTGATTCTATGGCGAAAGGTGCAGTTTTGACATATACACTGTCAAATCCCAAGACCACCGGCGCCGATACCAAAACTGTTCAGATCCACAAAAACACCTACACATGGAAAGATGACGTGACGGCTTCAGGCACTTACGACACCGTTATGGGAGAGGAAGAATATACTTTAACGTATACCGCCGACTCTGACTATAAGGTGAGTGCCGTTATGGCTAAGGTGGTAGGAAAATTTGACGCAGAAAAGCTCACCCTTACAGCAACGTCGGGATATGCTCACGTCACGGGGTGCAAGGTCGTTAACGAATGGGAAAGTGACCCCGCTTATCCCTATGTGAATCCCGTAACAATGCTTCAGTCTGTTATTCCGAACGGAATGTTAACTGAGTTGGAGGATCGCGGAGCATACGACGAGATTGAAAGCTTAAGAAGGCTTTACTACTTCGTTATAGACTTAGGCACCCGGGACAACGAGTATCTCATCCTCAGTATAAAGCCTACCGACATTGCGAGCGTACCCGAAGAGAATGACGAAAAGGCTGTATATAATATCTCCCGCACGGCTGTCATCACACAATGGGGAGACTTATCCTACGATGAGGAATGGATAGAAGCAAACAGGGAGATACCTGATGAACTGCCGAAATTCGAGGCGGGGGATATGAAGGTCTACACAGCAGAGGAAGCGCTGAAAAGCAGCCCGTATTATATCACAACCCCGCCCGAATACCGCGCGGTATACTACTGGTTGCCCTCGTCCATATGGTCGTATCTCGTCTCCCGCGAAGAGGCACGGGAATGGTACGTGCGTTACGACTTGCCAAACGAGGCGCTTCACAGCGTGCCGCAGGAGATGACCACGGTATCGTTCATCAAGTATTTCAAAATACCCAAGGAAGAGTTTCTGAAAGCCTGTGAGGCGATGGCAGAACGCCAGCAGACGCTTAAGAACGAATATGGGTATGACATCACCGACGAAGGATACGAGATCCCCAATGCAGACGTGCTGTATACCTTTGATAACGATATAATAAACGAATACTACAGACGATAAGCGACGCCCCCGCCGTGCGCAGTGCCGAATACTGCACACGGCGGGGGTGTTCGTTTATTCGTAGCCGTGGAGACGGTGCGGGGCGTTTGTTTGCGGGAGGCTGATAGCCTCCCCTACGACGCTGGGGATCATCGGACGTTCATTCGTAACCGTGGTGGATTGTACGGGACGTTTTTCGTTGTAGGGGACGGATACAGCATTTCGCGAAACGAAATGCGACCTCCCGCCGTGGGACGGTGAAATGTGCACGCCCGCGGGCGACCGTCGCATTTTGCGTAGCGAATGTACTATCGTCCCTGCCTAGGGGTTGACGTTCAAACAGTAGCCGTGGAGACGGTGCGGGGCGTTTGTTTGCGGGAGGCTGATAGCCTCCCCTACGACGCTGGGGATCATCGGACGTTCATTCGTAGCCGTATGGATTGTACGGGACGATCCCTTGCGGTCGCCCGTCCGTGTAACTTTATTTCTTATTGCAGACGTCATTATCCTTGACAAAACGTTAGTCACCAAGTATAATAAAATCATAGGGACAGCTATATCTGCCACCGGCAACGGCAGCATTTTGTCATCTGAACGAATATAAAATGTAACGTAAGAGGATATTATTATGTATAAGACAGAGCTTCATTGCCATTCCTCCGAGGTCAGCGGATGCTCAAGCGTTGACGTTCACGGAGTTGTGGAAAAGTATATCCGTCACGGCTACACCACCGTGGTGCTTACCAACCATATCTGCGGCGAGGACGATTTCGAAAATTATACCCGTCGGGTAAACAAGCTTTTTTACACCTGCGACAAGGCGAGAGAGGCGGCGGGTGACAAGCTTTGCGTGCTTGACGGCGCAGAATTCCGCCTGAAGGACGACAACGACTATCTTCTCATCGGCGTGACCAAGGAGTTCCTGCTCTCCGAGCGTAACTTTCACGAGTTTGAACCCTACGAGCTGAAGGAAAAGGCAAACGCCCACGGTATTCTTGTGATAGAAGCGCATCCTCTCAGATACGGTCAAAGGCTCTGCCATCCCGATTGGGTGGACGGTTACGAGGTCCACAACGGTCATCCCGAGCAGAGATCCCACAACGACGCCATGGAGCTGCTTGCAGATGAGCTTCGCCGCGAGGGAAAGATACTCACTTCGGGTACCGACCACCACGACGGACACCACATGCCTAACTCAGGCATCGCAACCGACGAGCCTATAACCACACTCGACGGACTTGTGGACGTGCTGAAAAACGGAAGGTATTCCCTTATTAAAAAAGGTGAGATAGTGAAAAAATAAGACCGTACCCTTCGGAGTATTCCGAAGGGTCGTTTTATTCATTGATATTTATGGATTCACAGCTCTTCATAATAGGTCATTGCATATTCTCCGTCCCCGCTTATTACCTTTTTGTAATTTTCGCAAATGGCAGCTTCGCATGTCAGACCTGCGGTATAATCCGAGAAATGCTTGAAGATACGCCATTCACCTTCGGTATCTCCTCGGTAATATTCAAGATCCATGACGGATCCCGAAATATGATCACTGACCATTCTTTTTTTGGAGCCGTCAAGCAGAAAATATCCGAAGACCGACGTGCCACAGCTTGAGGACTCCCCGACGTCACCCGAACCGTTCGTCATGTGCGAAAAAACAAACGTATTATCGTAGGGACCGTACGCCACGTCAAATCTGCAGTTATGCAGAATATCTCCTGCTCTAAATGGCGTGGGGAAGATGAGATCCATTTCACCGAACAGTGTACTGTAGAGAATAAAATCCTCCCGACACTCTAATTTTTCACTGTACACCGATACAGCCTCTCCGTCGGGAGTAAAGCTGACGAAAAGCGGTTTCGTATCGCGGTTCAACAGCTCCCTTGATATCACGTATCTGACGTTTTCCGGATCCCGATGTTTTTTCGTGAAATGATCCCTTGCCATACTCCAGCTTGAGTAGACGGGACCCACTTCAACCGAGTTACCGCTTTTCGTTAACGCGTGTATGCGGTACACAGCAATATCTGTCTCACCGAACAGATTTTTCCCGTCTCCCTCGGACCATTTCTTGAGCCATCTGCGCTCTATATCCATATAATTTCGTAAAGCATCGTGCAGGCTTTCGTACGACGGACGCTTACCGCGCTCTTCAAGGCTCGTGTCGGGCATATTCGTTATGATATATTCCCACGCTTCATGCTTCTCAGGGGCCCGAGCCGCACTCTGCCACACGATCCAAGCAGCCTCGACAGAACTAAACTCATATCCGATCTGCCTGATATGCTCTCTGATATCCCTTGAATTTATAAATCTTGTAAAATCCATATTTGATCACGCCTTTCTTTGATGCTATTATATCACGTACGTGTTAATAATACAACATTGCAGGGAATAATATTGCTGTTCCTGCCAATGCTGTTATACTACATCGTCTGAAAAAATGTATTTGGTCCGTTATATGCAAAAACACAAAAAAGGGGGTGTCGCATAGCATTAACAAGCTGTGAACGGCTTGTGCAATACTAACAATAAAATCCAGAGATGCAGTAATGACACCTCTGGATTTTTGTTTCTCTTGTATAGGGCAACAGCACAATTATTCAACTTGCGACAGACCCTTTAAAATTCAGTTTTTATCTCTCGTTTGCAGCACGTCTCATCTTAGTGTTTACGATGATGAACAGTGTTCCTGTTACTACTGCAACTGCAAGCCATGTGAAGAGAGAGGATGTGTCGCCTGTCTGGGGCGCTGTG
>JAFSGU010000076.1 GCA_017440665.1 Clostridia bacterium | reverse complement strand
TTGCGGCAGGAGCAAGCCCCTGCCCTACAACGGTTAATATCGCATCTGTGACAGCCGAGGGGATGGTACGACACGTTACACCGTAGGGCGGGGGTTTATCTCCCGCCGTGGAGACGGTGCGAGGCGTTCGTAGTCGGGCGCACGCAGTGACGCCCCTACCGTGGTTGGTGTTCGCTCATCGGTAGCCGCGAAGACAGTGCGAGGCGTTAGTTTGCGGCAGGAGCAAGCCCCTGCCCTACAACGGTTAATATCGCATCTGTGACAGCCGAGGGGATGGTACGACACGTTACACCGTAGGGCGGGGGTTTATCTCCCGCCGTGAAGACGGTGCGAGGCGTTCGTAGTCGGGCGCACGCAGTGACGCCCCTTGTATAATAAAGTCACCCACCCCGAAAGAGATAAAAAATGGTATAATAGAGATAACATTGTGGATTGGTTCCGCCCCTTCCGACGTACAAGGTACGATCGGTTCTTGTAGGCTACAACCACGGTCTTAAATGAAAAGGTTAATTAGTTGGATAACACGCGGAGGCAGATGTTTAATTTCGAGCAAGGATACCCATTTGAGATTCGTGGGAACACAATGAATTCACATAAAAGGAGTATTCTCTATGAACCTCTACTACGGTATCGACGTGGCGTCCGAAAAACACAACTGCTGTATCATTGATGAAAAGGAACACGTACTGCATGAGTTTTCTTTCTCCAATGACCAGACCGGCTTTTCGAAGTTACTGCACTTTCTCGATCATCCGGGCATTCCGAACGGTGTAAAAAGACACATCGGGCTTGAAGCTACCGGCGTCTACGGTGAGAATCTTACCGAGTTTCTGAGGCGTAATGGATTTGAAGTGACTACCTTCAATCCTTTGTCAGTTAAAAAGCAGCTGACAGCGACCACTCTCAGAAAAACAAAGACCGACAAGTCTGATGCAAAATTCTTAGCCGTGATGTTGGCGCGGGGTAACTACGAACCCGATGCAACTACATCATACCACATTTCTGAGCTAAAGTCACTATCTCGCAGAAGATTTTTACTTGTAAAAAAGCGTTCAGGAGCAAAAAATGTTGCCAAAGCCTTACTTACAAAGCTTTTTCCGGAATATTCGAAGCTATTCACAGACACTTTTGGCGTAACCTCTATGGCTGTTTTAATGAAATACCACTCAGCAAGAGAGATAGCCGCCTGCCGCCCCTCTGTTCTTGCAAAGCTCCTTGAGAGATCCTCAAGAGGTAGGTTCGGTCTTGAGAAAGCAAGAACCATCATAGAGCTTGCTAAAAATTCTGTGGGGAATTACTCTGCAGCAGATGCCCTGTCCTTGAGCATGACCCTTGAAGAAATTGAATTCTTTTCACGTCAGATCGAGCGCGTGGAACGGGAGATACATTTGATCTTCAAGGAACATCCGTCTCCGCTTCTGACAATCCCCGGTATTGGAGAGGTTATCGCTGCAATGATCATTTCCGAGATCGGTAATATCAATCGTTTTTCTAACCCTAACAAGCTTCTTGCCTTTGCCGGCCTTGAACCGAGTATTTACCAATCGGGTAAATTCTCTCCCGATTCCGGTTCTATGGTTAAGCGTGGTTCGCCCTATTTGCGCTGGGCACTCATGTGGGCTGCTCGTCTTGTTCCAAGATATTCTATTACCTTTGGAGACTACTTTGACAAAAAGTCCTTAGAGGGTAAACACTTTAACGTTGCCACTTCTCACGTTGCTAAAAAGCTCGTTAGAGTTATCTTTTCTCTCCTCAAAAACAACTCCGTTTTTTCTGAATAATTCCCTCTTCCTCCTATTGACTTTTTATAGTTGGTCTACGATGTAGATGGTGCTTTTAAAAAAGAAGCGGCGGGAGCAAGCCCCCGCCCTACGTTATGAAATTGATTTCTCCGCTAAAGTTGCAGAGCCGATGGTGTTTTTCTGTTTTTGCGGGCGGGACTTGAGAACCTACGACATTGCTTCGCAGGCTCAGCAAGTCGGTCAAATCGCGTATCGTAAAACGTTGGAGTTAGTATCATTGGCGATTTGCAGAAATTTCTGCGAGCTTTCGCCATAAAAACACAAAAACACCCGAAGGTGTTTTTCTGTTTTTGCGGGCGAAAGGACTTATGAACCTACGACGTTGCCTCGTACCTCGGCAAGTCGGTCAAATCGCGTATCGTAAAACGTTGGAGTTAGTATCATTGGCGATTTGCAGAAATTTCTGCGAGCTTTTGCTGTAAAAACAAAAAGACCACTTACGTGATCTTTTCGTTTTTTGCGGGCGAAAGGACTTACGAACCTACGACGTTGCCTCGTGCCTCGGCAAGTCGGTCAAATCGCGTAACGCAGATCATAAGCGTTAGTATCGCTGGCGATTTGCAGAAGTTTCTGCGAGCTTTTGCTGTAAAAACAAAAAGACCACTTACGTGATCTTTTCGTTTTTTGCGGGCGAAAGGACTTACGAACCTACGACGTTGCTTCGCAGGCTCAGCAAGTCGGTCAAATCGCGTAACGCAGATCATAGGCGTCAGCATCACGGGCGATTTGCTCAAAGGTACTGCGATCTTTCGCCATAAAAACACAAAAACACCCGAAGGTGTTTTTCTGTTTTTGCGGGCGAAAGGACTTGAACCTTCACATCATACAATACCAGATCCTAAATCTGGCGCGTCTGCCAATTCCGCCACGCCCGCATGCATATCATATTATACTATCATTATCACCGTTTGTCAAGTATAAACTTTATACGAAAAATGCAGGTAAAACGTTGATATGTCATCTTTTTGTCGAAAAGTGTTTACAAATTCGTCAGAGTATGGTAAAATAATATAAGTTAATTACAGAAAGGCAGCTTTAGGATGAAACAGGATACAGTAATGCAGAACGAGACCCTTGAACTACCTATCGAAAATAATACAGTAACCGAGACGGTAGAAAGACCCAAGATAAAAAAACGCCGCCGCAGACTCGGTGATCGCGGTGACGGCAGACGTGTCCGCGGTGTGTCTCCGATGACACGCGTAGCGTGCTACATAATGGAAGACAGAACGGGCGCCTCCAACCGTATAAGGGACTGTATTGAGGTCACAGCTCTCGAAAAGTACGTGAGGGAAAAGAGAGCAGAGGGCATGAAGAACTTTACCATGATGCACGCCATCATCGCGGCGTACGTACGTGTGATCTCTCAGATGCCCGCCCTCAACCGCTTTATCGCCGGACACAATATATTCTCACGAAACAACATAGAGGTTGCGCTCACCATCAAGAAGGAGATGAGCCTTGAGTCTCCCGATACCGTTGTCAAGATATTCCCCGAGCACGGTATGACTGCGTCTGACGTATACGAGTTGATGCAGAAGGAGATCGACGGCTACAGAAATGCTCCCGGCGGTAACTTTGACGACACCGTAAAGGTTCTGAACTATTTCCCCGGATTTTTGATGCTTTGGGCTGTCCGTCTTCTCAGAGGGCTTGACTACATCGGACTTTTGCCCAAATTCCTTACCAAGCTCAGTCCCTTCCATTGCTCCATGTTCATCACGTCCATGGGCTCTCTCGGAATCCCTCCCATTTATCATCACCTGTATGATTTCGGTAACTGCCCCGTGTTTATTGCATTCGGAGCGAAGGAGAGGAAGTATGAGCTGAACGCAAAGGGCGAGGTAGAGAAGAAGGAATACGTTGGCTATACGGTAATGATGGACGAGCGGATCTGTGACGGCTTCTATTACGCAGCCGCACTGAAAAGGCTTCGCCGTCTGCTTCGCGACCCTTGGCAGCTTGACGTGCCTCCCGAAGAAATAGTAGAGGATATAGATTAATATACAAAAAGCATCCTGAACGGATAAGTTCAGGATGCTTTTTCGCTCGCATAATCACAAATGAAAACAAAAAAGCACCCGCTGTTGCGGGCACCCTCTTTGTGTTGGCATCTACCTATCTTCCCGGCACGTCGCCATGCAAGTATTGTCGGCACGACAGAGCTTAACTTCTGTGTTCGGAATGGGAACAGGTGGACCCTCTGCGTCAATAACACCAACTTTGTGTCATCAGCTCTCGCTGAATGCTTAATTATTATACACTAAAGATTGAAAAATGTCAATACCGAATTTTCAACAAATAAATGCATATTTCAAGGTATGCGTTTGTGCAAAATGTCTCTTGGGCATGTATACATACGGACAAAAATATGGTTTTGTCATATTGCATGATAAATTTTTTCGTGAATTGCAAATTTTATACTTTTTGATTATTGAAATAATCAGGTGCCGTATGCTATAATATGACCCGCAGAAAAGACTGCAAAATAAAAATGAATATTGAGATAGGAGACTACGGTTTATATGAAGTACGTTTGCATAATTTGCGGATATGTCTATGACGAAGACCTCGGCGATCCCGATAACGGCATTGAGCCCGGCACAATGTGGGACGATCTTGACGAGGACTTTGAATGTCCCGTATGCGGTGTCAGCAAAGACGAGTTCGAAAGCGACAACTATTGATCTATAAATCTTTCCAAATATACGTATAAGGTACCGATGGGGTACCTTATTTTCGTATTAAGGCATGGTAAAGCCTGCACTGTTCCTATTGATTTTTTTGTTTTTTTATGCTACAATATATATTGTATGTATGCTAACATGGTGTACTGTGTGCTTTGCCGCAGATAATACAATGATGAAAGGACTATACCGCAGTCATGAAGAAGAAAATACTCGTTATAAGCAGTGCAAATATTGATTTTGTTCAGAATGTTGAGCGCCTTCCCTTTGCTGGCGAGACCATAATTGAAAAAGGCGGCAGCTACGCCTATACTCCCGGCGGAAAGGGGGCTAACAGTGCTCTTGCTTTTTCAAAGTTCGGTGCTGACTGCGTGTTCGTCTGCAAGCTTGGCGCTGATGCAAACGGTGCAAGACTTAAGAGCCTTTATAAGTCCGCAGGCATAGACACCCGCTTTATGATAGAGGATAACGAGCACCCCACCGGACTTGCGTCTATTGTCGTTGAAAAGGGCGGCAAGAACCGTATAACCGTTTTCCCCGGCGCTAACGATCATATCACAGCCGAGGATCTTGAGGATGCGTTCACCTGCTATCCTGATGCAGTATATCTTCAGTTTGAGATATGCGATGAGGCGGTCCTCGCCGCGTGCAAGCTTGCATCTGAGAGAAACATTCCCGTTTTCGTTGATGCGGCTCCCGCAAGATGCGACTATCCTCTTGATAAGCTTGGCAACGTTGAAATATTCTCTCCCAACGAGACAGAGTGCCGTATCTATACCGGTATTTCCCCTGACACAGAGGAGTCTGCTCTCAGAGCTGCGATAAGACTTCGCAACATGGTATCCGCAAAGTACATCGTTATCAAGCTGGGTGATCGTGGAGCGTTCATGTTTGACGGTAAGGAATATTTCGTATATCCCTCAGAAAACGTTATTCCTGTTGATACTACTGCGGCAGGCGACGTGTTTACTGCGGTAATGGTATATTCCTACGTTCAAAACGGAAATATCCATTCTGCTATCCGCATGGCTAACATGGCGGCGGCGATCTCTGTGACCCGTGCGGGAGCGTCCACGTCCATTCCTACATTGAAGGAAGTTCTTGAGTTCAGAGAAAAGAAAAAGACTACCGAGCTTAAAATAAAGCCCATCACCGAGGCGAGAGCCAAGGCGGAGGCTGAAAAGACCGCAGATGCGGAATAAAGATCGGTTCAAGGAAAGGTAAGTGTCTCATGATTATTTTAGGAGTTGATTTCGGTGACAGCCGTACGGGGCTTGCCGTGTGTGACAAGTCCGAAATGGTGGCAAGCAGAGCCGGATGTATTCAGGGTGGCTTCAAAAAAGCCCTCGAGGGCACTGCAAAGACCGCAAAGGACTTAAAGGCGGAGCTGATAGTTGTGGGGAACCCCATCAACATGAACGGTACCGAGGGACCCCGAAGCGCGAAGTGCCGCGATTTTGCCGCAGAGCTTGAAGCTCTTTGCGGAATTAAGACGGTGCTTTACGACGAAAGACTGACGACGGTCACAGCCCACAGCTTTTTGACCATGTCCGGAGTCGACAGCCGTCAGCACAAGAAGCACGTGGACGAGCTGTCTGCAAGACTTATACTTGAAGATTATATGAAGCTTAGAAAGAACAGAGGTGAAATATAATGGAAAACTCACATCTCAAAAGAATAAACGAGCTTGCGGCTAAGGCAAAGGCTGAGGGGCTAACTCCCGAGGAAGAGGCGGAAAGACGCGTGCTCAGAGAGGCGTATCTGAAGGAGTTCCGTGCGGGAGTAAAGGGTATTCTTGACAATACAAAGGTCCAGCTTCCCGACGGTACCAAGAAGGATCTTTCCTCATTTAAGAAAAAGTAAGAAAAAGCGAAAAACAAGTTGACCTACTGTATGGGAGATTAATTATGAAGTCTAAAATGATACTTATCGTTTTGCTCTGTTCGATGATCCCTATTATTGAGCTTCGCGGAGCTATTCCTCTTGGCGCAGGTATTTCCGAGATAGAGTGGATATCCGAAATATTTAATATTTCAGCGGGCGACACGCTTCCCTGGTGGCAGAATTACATAATTTCCGTTGTGGGCAATATGATTCCCGTCCCATTTATTCTCGTTTTTATAAAATCCATACTTGAGCGAATGAAAAAAGGCCCTGAGTTCTTTTCCCGTATCGCCCTTTGGCTTGAAGAAAAGGCTAACAAGCATTCCGCAAGATTCCAGAAGTCCGAGAGCTTGGCTCTGATGCTTTTCGTAGGTATTCCCCTCCCGGGTACGGGTGCGTGGACAGGTGCTCTCATAGCATCTCTTTTCGGTATCAGAATGAAGTACTCTTTGCCCTCGATATTTGCGGGAGTTCTTCTTGCAGGCGCTATCATGACCTTCGCAAGCTATGGTATTCTCGGCTTCCTCGGAGTGTTTATTTGATGCTTTTTGTGGCCGGTATGCCGTATAAACATACCTAAATGATTTAAAACCGTTTGTATGCTGTGTGGGCACAGCCTGCAAACGGTTTTTCTGTATTTACTTTTTCTCCGCACTCTCTTTCTGCAGATGGCTTCTGTATTCGGTGGGGGTAATGCCCATTTGCTCCTTGAAATTACGGTTGAAGCTGCGGAGCGCCTTGAATCCGCATTCCGTGGATACTGAAAGGATACACAGGTCTGTGTTTGACAGCAGGTAACTTGCGTGGCTGATACGCACACGATTTACGTAATCGTTGAATGACATGCCCACGATGCGTTTGAAATATGAGGAAAGATACGAGTAGTCGTACCCCGTGTGTGCCGATACGTTATGGAGAGTACAGCTTCCGCCGTAGTTAGATTGAATGAATTCGAACATACGGTAGATAAGCGGTGCGGGATTTTTTTGAGGTGCAACGTACTCTGCGACCTTGTCAAACTCTGAGCAAAGGAGATAAAGAAGACTTTTCTTCTCAAGGAGAGGTGCAGATTCGTCTACTTTTTTCACCATCTCCAGGCAAAGATGGTCGAGGGTGAATTTATGGCATACCGGTACTCTGTCACCGAGAGACTTGGTATATACGCTGACAAGATTGGGTGCGAATATAAACAGCTTGTGAGAGCTTCGGTAGGGGGTGTACATTGAGTGGATCTGGTTGGACGGGATAAACACTGCCTCTCCTGAGGACAGAGAATACTCCGTGTCGTTTACGACCACGTTCATCACGCCCGAGGTGACGCAGATTATCTCATAGCAGTAGTGTATATGTGCGGGAAATTTGAAATCGGTATCCTGACCCGTGAAAAAATAATCGGGGACGATGGGATGGTCAAGCTCATAAAACATTTTTGGCATCCTCGCGTATCTATGTAATCGGTTGAAAATACAAAATTTTGTCCATATATTATACCACTTTTGGCGAGAAAAATCAACAAAAAAATATTATAATAAAACTACAATAGAAAAATATTATCTTTTTTGATACAGGAGAGTATACATATGAAAGAATTTTTCCCTGAAATACCTCATATTAAATATGAAGGCAAAGACACAAAGAACCCCATGGCGTTCCGCTTCTATGATCCCGACGAGGTAATAGCAGGCAAAAAGATGCGCGACCACCTCAAATTTGCGGTAGCATACTGGCATACCATGTGCGCCGGCGGCTCCGATATGTTCGGCGTGGGAACACATGACAAATCTTTGGGTGCAGATGATGAAATGGAGCTTGCAAGACGCAAGGCGCACGCTATGTTTGAGCTTCTCGATAAGCTGTCTGTGGACTACTTCTGCTTCCACGACCGTGATATCGCTCCCGAGGGACGTTGCCTTGCAGAGAGCAACGAGAGACTTGACGAGATATCCGATATCATCGCAGGTCTTATGAAGGATACGGGCAAAAAGCTTCTCTGGGGTACGGCAAACTGCTTCAATAATCCCCGCTATATGCACGGCGCGGGTACTTCTCCCAATGCGGACGTTTTCGCGTATGCTGCGGCGCAGATAAAGAAGGCTATCGAAGTTACAGTAAAGCTGGGCGGTAACGGTTACGTTTACTGGGGCGGACGCGAGGGCTACGAGACTCTTCTCAACACAGACATGGGTCTTGAGCTTGAAAACATGGCTCGCCTTCTTAAGATCACAAGTGAGTACGGACGTAAGATCGGCTTTAAGGGAGATTACTACATAGAGCCCAAGCCCAAGGAACCCACCAAGCATCAGTACGATTTCGATGCGGCTACCGTTATCGGCTTCCTTAACGCACACGGCCTCTCGAAGGATTTCAAGCTTAACATCGAGGCAAACCATGCTACCCTCGCGGGACACACCTTCCAGCACGAGCTTGCATTCGCAAGAGTAAACGGCGCGTTCGGCTCCATCGACGCTAACATGGGTGACATGCTTCTCGGCTGGGATACAGACCAGTTCCCCACCAACGTATACGATACCACCACATGTATGCTTGAGGTGCTTAAGGCAGGCGGCTTTACAAACGGCGGTCTTAACTTCGACGCGAAGGCGCGCCGTGGCTCAAACACATGGGAGGATACCGTATACGCACACATCGCAGGTATGGATGCATTCGCACTGGGACTCAGAATGGCGCTGAAGATCATCGAGGACGGCAGAATAGACGCATTCGTTGCAAACCGCTACTCCAGCTACAACGAGGGTATCGGTAAGAAGATCGTTGACGGTACTGCTACCATTGAGGAGCTTGAAGCGTATGCGCTGAATATGGGTGAGGTTATGACCAATACAAGCGGCAGACAGGAATACCTTGAAAACGTATTCAACAGCATACTGTTCTGATACTTGCGCCTCCCGGGCGTATTATACGGAGCGTAGCGAGAAATCATGGCGGAGCCAATTCAGGATAGAATGCCAATTCATCGTCAGCTCCGTTTCCGAAACATTTGTAAATACGTTTATTTATAAAAAGCAACACGGAGAAAAAACATGAAATATACGATAGGTATCGACATCGGCACGTCGGGTACAAAGACGGTCATGTTCGATAAAAACGGTGCGAAGATCGCATCTGCTACCGTTGAGTATCCGCTGTATCAGCCGCAGAACGGTTGGGCGGAGCAGGACGCGGCAGATTGGTGGAGAGCATCCGCGGAAAGCTGTAAGACTGTAATAGAAGAAAGCGGCATCGACCCACACGACGTGGCGGCGGTGGGACTTTCCGGTCAGATGCACGGACTCGTCATGCTTGACGGGGAAGGCAACGTGCTTCGCCGCAGTATCATCTGGTGCGACGGACGTACTGCGGAGGAATGTAAGATGATCGAAGACACGGTGGGTCGCGAGAGACTCATCGAAATCACGGCTAACCCTGCGCTGACGGGCTTTACGGCATCCAAGATCATGTGGGTAAAGCGTCACGAGCCTGAGATATTTGAGAGGTGCAGAAAGATACTCCTTCCCAAAGACTACGTGAGATTTATGCTTACCGGCGAGGCGGCGTCAGATGTGTCCGACGCGTCCGGTATGCAGCTTATGGATATCAAAAACAGATGCTGGTCAGAGGAGGTCTGTGAAAAGCTGGGTATCGGCATGGATATGCTGGGTAAGCTTTACGAGTCTCCTGATATCAGCGGCTACGTGACTGAAGAAGCATCCCGCCTTACGGGACTTCCCGCAGGCACACCTGTTGTTGCGGGCGCGGGAGATAACGCGGCTGCGGCTGTGGGAATGGGCGTGGTCCGCGACGGACGTGCGTTTACCACCATAGGTACAAGCGGCGTGGTATTCGCGCATACAGATGAGATGAACATTGATCCCGAGGGGAGAGTACATACCTTCTGCTGTGCTGTGCCCGGTGCATGGCACGTTATGGGCGTTACCCAGGCGGCGGGACTGTCCCTCCGCTGGCTCCGTGATACCGTGTGTACAGACGAGGCGGCACGCGCTGAAGCGGAGGGCGTTGATCCTTACGTTATAATGGATGCAGAGGCGGAAAGCTCCCCCATCGGTGCGTCAAGACTTCTGTATCTGCCTTACCTTATGGGTGAGCGTACACCACACCTCGACCCCAACGCACGCGGTGCGTTCGTCGGACTTTCGGCTATGCACACAAGGGGAGACATGATCCGCGCGGTAATGGAGGGTGTCTGCTATTCTCAGGCTGATTCCCTTGCGGTGCTTAACGGAATGGGAGCAGACATCGACAACATGCTCATCTGCGGAGGCGGAGCCAAGAGTGCTCTGTGGATAGGTATGCTTGCGGACGTGTACGGCATTCCCTGCGGACGGATCGAGTCTGACGAGGGTCCTGCGCTGGGCGCGGCGATACTTGCAATGGTGGGCGCGGGTATATATCCTACTGTGGGTGCGGCGTGCGACGCTGTCGTAAAGCTTCGCGACGTGGCAGATCCCGACGCTGACCGACATGCTGAGTATATGAAGTATTACGGTATATACAAGAACCTGTACGGACATCTGAAGGACGATTTTGCAGCCCTTGCGAAGATGTAAATGATTTATACTAAAACAAACACAAATAAAGGAGACACAACAATGAAAAAGGCACTTATGATAACAGGTGGCTGGGACGGTCATGAGCCCAAGCTTCAGTCTGCGCGCTTCGCCGCTGTTCTGAGAAACGAAGGCTTTGAGGTAGACGTGTTCGACAACTACGATATTCTCCTCGATATGGACAAGCTTCGCCAGTACGATCTGTTCGTACCTTTCTGCACGTGCGATAAACTTCCCGAGGGAACGACGGGGAATATCTCCAACGCTATCGGTGAGGGTATGGGTATTGCAGGCTGCCACGGCGGTATGTGCGATGCTTTCCGCGACAACACAGAGTGGCAGTTTATCACAGGCGGTCAGTGGGTAAGCCATCCCGGAGGATACGTTGATTACGTGGTAGATATTATTCCCGGCGCAAACCCCATCACTGAGGGTATCCCCAGCTTCAAGGTGACCAGCGAGCAGTACTACGTGCACGTAGACCCCGCTATCGAGGTTCTTGCAACCACACGTTTCCCCGTAGCTCCCTATTACCACATTTCCAACAAGCCCGTTGATATGCCTGTAGTATGGACTAAGTATTGGGGACTTGGAAGAGTATTCTACCTCTCCGTAGGTCACGTTGACAGCGTGTTTGACGAGGCTCCCGAGGCCGAAGAGCTTATGCGCCGCGGTATGCTTTGGGCGGCAGGCGGCAAGGAATACGCTAAGGAAAACGGACTTACAGTAGACCGCTTCCTCACAGACCGCAAGAATTTCTGATAAATTACCGTAAAACGTACGAAAGGATATTATAATATTATGAGCAAAATTAAGATCGGTTTTGTAGGTGTGGGCGCTATCAGCCGCATCTATCTTGAGAATCTTACAGGTACCTTCAAGGAAGTTGAAGTTATCGGCGTGTGCGACCTTATCAGAGAGAGAGCTGAAAGAGCTGTTGAAAAGTACAATATTCCCAAGCTTTACAACGATATGTATGAGCTGTTTGCTGACTCCGAGGTTGATATCGTTCTGAACATCACCCGTCCCTACGAGCATTTCGACGTAACCATGGAGGCTCTTAAGGCAGGTAAGCACGTTTACAGCGAGAAGCCCCTTGCGGCTACTCTCGAGGAGGGCCGTCAGATCATGGCTCTCGCAAAGGAAAAGGGACTTATGGTAGGCGGCGCGCCCGACACATTCATGGGTGCGGGTATCCAGACCTGCCGCCGTCTCATCGAGGACGGATACATCGGTGATATCATCGGCGCAAATGCACAGATGCTCTGCCACGGCCACGAAACATGGCATCCCGATCCGGAGTTCTACTACAAGCACGGCGGCGGACCTCTCTTCGATATGGGTCCCTACTACGTGACCGCACTTCTCAACCTTATCGGTAACGTTGACGCCGTATACTCCATGACAAAGCGCGGCTTCACACAGCGTACCATCACCAGCGAGCCTCACTTCGGCGAGATAATCGACGTTGATGTTGATACACACGTTGTAGGTACTCTCCGCTTTGAGTGCGGCGCTGTTGCAACTCTTATCACATCCTTTGACACTTATATCGGACGTAACGCTATTGAGATCTACGGTACGAAGGGTACTCTGTACGTTCCCGACCCCAACTGCTTCGGAGGTCCCGTAAAGCTTTACCGTCCTGAGGACGGCGAAGTGCGTGAGCTTCCTCTCATATACCGTTACCGTGACGACAGCCGCGGCCTCGGTCTTGCAGACATGGCTAAGGCACTTCAGACGGGAAGAAAGTTCAGAGCTTGCTCCGACATGACATTCCACGCTCTTGAGGTAATGGAAGGCCTTATCGTCAGCGGACGTGAAAAGAAAGAAATCAAGATCGAGTCCCGTTTTGAGAAGAAAGCTATCATGGAAGTACCCGCAATGCCGGGTATACTTGAGGCATAAAGTATTTGAAAAACGGTAGTAAATCCTCTCAAAAAACGCGAAAAAACTTTTTTGAAAAAATCGAAAAAAGTTTGAAAAAAGGTATTGACAATATAAAAGTGTTGTGATATAATAACATCCGTCGCAAGGACGAGGGTTCATGCGGCGGATGAAATGGAAGCATAGCTCAGTTGGGAGAGCATCTGCCTTACAAGCAGAGGGTCATAGGTTCGAGCCCTATTGTTTCCAGCACGAGAGGACAAAAACCCTTTCGTTATGGCCCGGTAGTTCAGTTGGTTAGAACGCTAGCCTGTC
>JAFSGU010000075.1 GCA_017440665.1 Clostridia bacterium | reverse complement strand
TGCGGACAGGCGATTGTCTCTTGTTCCCCTCCCGCCTCCACGCGATCGGACATCGGTGGATGTAATCCTACGTTTATTCTGTAGCCTTTCGCACGGTTCTATCTTCAAACCCACCGTAGGGGCGATTCATGAATCGTCCCGCAAACGAACGCCTCGCACCGTCTCCACGGAGGGAGATAAACCCCCGCCCTACGGTGTAACGTGTCGTACCATCCCCTCGGCTGTCACAGATGCGATATTAACCGTTGTAGGGCAGGGGCTTGCTACTGCCGCAAACTAACGCCTCGCACTGTCTTCGCGGCTACCGATGAGCGAACACCAACCACGGTAGGGGCGTCACTGTGTGCGCCCGACTACGAACGCCTCGCACCGTCCCCACGGCGGGAGATAAACCCCCGCCCTACGGTGGAAACCGTCCCCGCGAGCATATCCTTCCGAACATCGTAAAATAGTCCGCCTTCCCCTAAATAGGGACATCCCCCGCTCTTCAGGAGATTTTTATATCTTAAGCAGAACGGGGGATGTTTATTCTGTTTTAGATGCTCTTGAGGATGTCGATAACCTCTTCAAGCTCAGGAGCCTTTACCTTATCGGGGAATACGTTGTTTCTAACGCAATCCGCAAAGTAATGGATCTCGTTAGCGTAAGCGTCAGTTGTGGGAATGTTGATAACGCCAGACTCGCCTGCCTCGGCAGAAGCTCTCAGCACGTTACCGGACTCCTCGTAGATAACAAGTCCCTTGCCCTCGTTGGCAACAACTGCGCCCTCGAACTGGAAGCGGAAGGTTGCTCTGAAGGGGTAGGGAGAAGCGTACCAGGACGCCTGGGTATTAACGAAGAAATCGCCGTAATCGTAGGTTACGCAGAAGTAATCCTGATCGGGTCTCTTGGAACGGAAGCTTGACTTGCTCTTGGGGTTACCGAAAGCGTATACGAGGAAATCAAGATCGTGGATGTGGAGGTCGAAGGGAACGAGACCGCTGCGGTTCTCGTCCTTCATCCAGTTGTCCCAGCTCCACTTGGGAATCTGACCGATTCTTTCCATAGAACCGGAGAGGAGCTTACCGTACTTGCCCGTGTCGTAGATCTCCTTCAGCATTACGTACTCGTCCCAGAAGCGGAGCACGTGAGCGATCATGAAGTTTACGCCCATCTTTGCCGCTGTGTCATAAACGCGCTTAACGTCGTCACGGTTAAGGGAGATAGGCTTTTCACAAATTACGTGAATGCCGCGCTCCATAGCCTTGATAGCATATTCTGCGTGAAGATATGTAGGAAGGGTGATGTCGAGAATGTCGATCTCCTCGTTTGCAAGCAGATCGTCGAAGTCGGTGTACTTGTTAACGCCTTCGTAGCCTTCCATCTGCTCGGGACGGACGTCGCAGATAGCTACTACCTTAACGTCCTCCATCTCTTTCCATACGGGATAATGGCATCCGCTGATACCGCCCATTCCAATTTCTGCAACTCTTAACATATTATTCTCCATTCTGCCGCTTGGCGGCACAAAATTATTTTATTTTCCGTATACGTCTGCGATGATGCTGCGGAGGTAGTCTCTCGCGTGGATGATGTCAGCCATTTGCTCGTCACCCTCGATCTCGCGCTCGATGGTAACGTATGAATCGTATCCGAGCTCGTGAAGCTTCTTGAAGAACGCCACAAAATCAACCTTACCGTCACCGAGGCGGGTCTCTTCTCCAAGAGCGCGTCCGTTTGTGGGATAAAGTCCGTCCTTCGCGTGGATGTTGCGCACGTACTTGCCGAACACCTCAAGGGAGTCTACGGGATTTGCCTTGCCGTAGAGGATGAGGTTTGCGGTGTCAAGGTTTACGCCCAGGTTGTTATATCCTACGGTCTCAAAGCAGCGGAGCATAGTAACGGGAGTTTCCTGACCTGTCTCGAAGAGAAGGTACTGACCGTTGCGCTCAAGATGAGCCGCCACGGACTTGATAGCCGCGCAAAGAGGAGCGAAGGCAGGATCCGTGGGATTTTCGGGGATGAAGCCCATGTGCGTAACCACGTCGGTAACACCGAACTTCTTTGCGAAATCCGCGCCGTCGCAAAGGTTTTTCATTCTTGCGTAGCGGTACTCTACGGGAACAAGGCCGAGAGTGAGGGGACCGTCATAGAAGTTCCACATTGCGGGACCCTCCCATCCGCACCAGAATGCGGATACGGTGATGCCGTACTTTTCGGACATCTCTTTTACAGCCGCTGCATTTT
Source organism: Clostridia bacterium (assembly GCA_017440665.1). GTDB lineage: Bacteria > Bacillota > Clostridia > Oscillospirales > CAG-272 > RUG11130. The sequence continues at coordinate 9,855 of JAFSGU010000075.1, read as the reverse complement.
CGTCTGTCCATGCAGAGGGATCCCAAGAGCAGATCTGGCATGAATCAAATCCGTATTTCTGCAGATCAGCGAATTTTTTGTCAAGGCCTTTTGCATCAGTGAGGCTGACAAGTACACCAAGTTTCATAAGTTTCTCCATTCCGTGCCTATGCACATTTATAAAATGCGGTTTTCCGCCGTTTTATCTCTTAAGACCGAATTTTTCTTCGAGGATACGGTCAACCTCCGCATCACTCTCGCAGGTGACGATGTTTACTATCTCGTCGCCGCGCCACTCCTTGAACACACGGCCGTCAAGGGTGATCCTGCCGTCCTTTGTCTTCATGGCGATCATCAGATCCTTATTGAAGGGGGAGTCTGCATGAGCCTCGCAGAAGAAGGACGCGTGGGAAAAGTCGATGTCAAGCTGTTCCTCCTCTGTGAATGAGAAGAAGCGTCTCCACTCGCCGCGGTGCAGGTCGGACAGTACCCAACCGAGGAAGGGATCGCGGTCAAAGCGGTAGTATTCGCCGAACTGCTCCTGTACTACGCCTTCCTTCAGCAGAAGGGGCAGACGGGGAGCTTTTTCACCGATACCGGTGTCGCACATGTACACTCCGTCCTCAGTTGTTACGGCAAGCACGCGGTGGCGGCGTACGGGGATATCAGCTTCGCCTCTCAGGTAACGGGCAAAGTAATTTTTAACTTCAAAGCCGTTTTCCTTGAGAAGGTAGGAAAGCGCGCCGTTAAGCTCAAAACAGTAGCCTCCCGCACCTCGGGTGACTATCTTTTCGTAAAGGTCGTCCCACTTAAGTGAAAGGGGCTTTCCCTTCAGGATATCAAGGTTCTCATAGGGAACAGTCGTTACGTGAGCAAGCTGAAGCTTTGCTAAAAACTCGTAGGTCTTGGTGACGGGCGTGTCTTCGTCAAGACCGATTCGGGCAAAATATTTTTTTGTGCGGTCCATGGTCGATACCTCCAAATTCTCCCGCAAAAGGCGTCCTGTGGGAGATATTCATACAGATATATTGTATAATATTTCGTGTGGATTGTCAAGGGGAGGGAGGGGAAATTAGGTAAAAGTGAAGCGTGAAAAGTGTTTCGGTTTGGTTCGCTTTCGCATGAGCGAAAATTGATTTTATGGAACTATTAAACATCCTTAGAACATTTATGAAACACTCTGAAAACGGGCAACACCAACAAGCCTTCTCCAGAGGGAGAAGGTGTCAACACGCCGAAAGGTGTGATGACGGATGAGGTGTTAACAACCGTCTCTTACCATCTTCACGGAAACGTACTGTTTCTCTCAAAAAAACGTTTGGTTTTAATCCTACGCAAACGGCGGGAGTAAACCCCCGCCCTACAAGACAACCGTTCTCCACACAAACACAAAAGCCACCACGCGTGCGTGATGGCTTTTATAAGTTAGCTTAAACTCAGAACAGAATAATTATGAACTGAGATACAAGAACTACCGCGATAAGAGCAATAGGATATGTTGCGGCATAAGCAGCGGCAACGTCCTCTGTCTTAGCAGTGCTGATAAGAGTACCGAGTGCGGGAGTACTTGTCATACCGCCGGTAAGAGAACCGAGGTTGTTGAGAAGGCTGAGCTTCAGAACGTACTTCGCGAAGAAGAAGCCGGCAACCATGGGAACAAGTGTCATGATGATACCGTATACGAAGTACATGGGGTCGAAGTTAGCAACGAAGTCAACACCGCCGGGAACACCTGCGCCAACGAGGAAGAGCACGAGACCAAGCTCACGGAAGAGCTTAAGTGTGTGAGTGTCGGGCATGATGTTTACCTTACCGACTCTGCCGAAGTGACCGAGGATAAGGGAAACGAGGAGGCATCCGCCGGTAGTTGTGAGAGAGAAGCAAGTTCCGTCAAGGCCTGCAGCGCTGAGCGGGATCTTGATCTTGCCAACGATGGTACCGAGAACAGCAGCAAGAGCGAAAGCCGCGAAGCCGTGCTCGTCGATGTTAAAGAGACCTGTGATAGCCTTCTTAACCTTACCCTCTTCAACCTGAACGAGCTTTGCACGCTCAGCATCCATGTCAGCCTTTGTGAGCTTGGGGATGAGCTGTACGAAGAGAACAACGCCGATAACGCCGAAGATGTAAGCGATACCGTGACCAACGGAAACGAGGGAAGTATACTCAGCGGCAACGGTTGCCTTAGCCGCTGAGAATGCGGGAGTAGAGGTGAGAGAACCGGAGAGAAGACCTACTATCATTGCCACGAAGCCTTCGCGATTCTCGATCGTAGCACCGTAACCGATGCCGTCACCCATGAGGATACAAGCTACAGCGGAAACACCGCCGAAGAGGATGATCACAAATCCGAGAAGAACGTAGGACTTGAAGTTACGCTTCATGTTGCCGAAGAACTTGGGACCTGCGATAAATCCAACGGACGTTACGAAGAGGATAAGACCGAGGCTTTCGATAACCTCAAGAGCTTCAACGAAAACGTCAGCCATGGGCTTGCCTTCGCCGAAGATGATATCCTTGAAGAGCGCACCGAAAACAAGTGCAATTACGAAAACGCCTGCGTCACCAAGGGACACGCCCTTGATGGTGATGCGTCCCAGTGCGTATCCGACAAAGAGGATGCCGAATACACACATGAGAACGAATGAAATACCCGTTACAGGAATAACACCGCCAAATAAAGTCATTTTTTCATACTCTCCTTTTTAACTCAACCGTTTACCTTACGTGTATAGTCGGGGAGGAGCTTGGGAGAAACTACGTCTGTCTCGATGCCTGCCTCTGCGATCTCGGACTCGAACTTAGCGATGTGATCAAGTGTGAGCGCACCAACGGTTACGTCCTTAGCTGTAGCCGCCGCGTTCTGACCTGCGTTACGTCCGAATACGATGATGTCAAGGAGGGAGTTACCCATGAGACGGTTTCTACCGTGGATACCACCGACAGCCTCACCTGCAACGAAGAGGTTCTTAACGTTTGTGGTCATGCCGTTAACGTCGATGTCGAGACCGCCGTTCTGGTAGTGAAGTGTGGGGTAGATAAGGATGGGCTCTTTGCGGATGTCGATGCCGTACTTGCCGAACATTCTCATCATAGCGGGGATTCTCTTTTCGATAGTACCCTCGCCGCCGATAGCCTCGATCATGGGAGTGTCGAGCCATACTGCGAGACCGGAACCTGTGTCAACACCGTTGCCGCGTGCGTTACACTCGCGGATGATGGATGCCGCAGATACGTCACGTGTCTCAAGAGGATGCATGAATGCCTCACCGTTTGCGTTGATGAGCTTAGCGCCGAGAGAACGAACCTTCTCAGTTACGAGAGCGCCGAAGATCTGCTCGGGATATGCCGCACCGGTGGGGTGGTACTGAAGGGTCTCAGCGTAGAGAAGCTTTGCGCCTACTCTGTAGCCAAGAACGAGACCGTCAGCTGTTGCACCGTAGTGGTTAGATGTGGGGAAGCCCTGGTAGTGCATACGGCCTGCACCGCCTGTAGCGATGATAACGGTCTTTGCACGTGCAACGAGAAGCTCACCTGTTTCCATGTTCATGAGAACTGCACCTGCTGCGTTGCCGTTCTCGTCGAGGATGAGTTCAATTGCGGATGTGAAATCAACAACATTGATACCGCGGTTGAGAACCTCGTCACGGAGAGTTCTCATGATCTCAGCACCGGAGTAGTCCTTAGCAGCGTGCATACGCTTACGGGATGTACCGCCACCGTGTGTTGTAACCATTCTGCCGTCAGCGTCCTTGTCGAATTCAACGCCAAGTCCTGAAAGCCACTGAATAGCCTCGGGAGCGTCGCAAACGAGCTTTGCAAGAAGCTCCTTCTTAGCTGCGAAGTGACCGCCGCCGAAAGCGTCTACGAAGTGGATAGCGGGAGAGTCGTTCTCCTTGTCAGCCGCCTGGATACCGCCCTCAGCCATCATGGTGTTAGCGTCACCCATACGGAGCTTTGTAACGATCATTACGTTAGCGCCTGCCTCGTGAGCCTCGATAGCAGCAGATGTACCTGCACCGCCGCCGCCGATAACGAGTACGTCTACGTCGTAGTCGATGGAGTTAAGGTCAACGTCGGAAGCCTTGATACGGCTGTGTGCCTGAAGAGTCTCAGCAAGCTCGGTGGGAACCTTCTCGCCCTTGTTGGGACCTATTTTGAGTTCTCTGAACTCGTCCTTCTTATAGTCGGGGTGGAACTCAGCAAGAAGGTCTTCCTTCTGCTGTGCAGTCATACGAGCGGGCTCAAGAGCGATGTTCTTCTCTCTTGCAGCCTCAACTGCTGCGAGGGATTTCTGAAATCTTTCTGAATACATAATCTATACTCCCTTCTTACTTCTCGATCTCACGGTTGTTGTAGAGTTCCTTCATCTCGTCGAGGGGCTTCTGCATAAGAGCCTCGATGAGCTCCTTGAAGGTACCGTCCTTGATCTCTTTGACGCGGGTGTCAAGGTGACCGCAGCCGGGAGCAAGGTACTTACCGTTGATACGGCGAGCAAGCATAGCTACCTGAGGATGAGAGATACCTGCGGGGCAACGTGAAGAGCAAACGCCGCACATTACGCAGTCGAAGGACTCCTCAGCGCACTTCTCGAAATCACCTCTCTGAGCGTATGCGATGTACTGCATAACGTTCAGCTCCTGAGTACAAGCCTTTGTACAAGCGTTACAGCCGATACAAGCGTAGATCTCAGGGTAAAGCTGCATCATAACAGCCTCGTTTGTCTGGATCTTTTCAATATCGTAAACCTGCTTAACAAGGGGGAAGAAGGGGAGGGTAGCGATATACATGTTATCCTCAACCTTAGTCTGGCAAGCAAGGCAAGCCTTGAGCTCGCGGTCGCCCTTGATGCGGTAGATGGTAGCGCAAGCGCCGCAGAAACCGTTACGGCATCCGCATCCGCGAACGAGCTGATAGCCTGCGTATTCCATCGCATTCATGATAGTCAGATTGTCCGGAACTGAATACTTCTTTCCGAACAGAAATATATTAACCATATTTTCCATGTTACATAATCCCTTTCAATTAATATTCACTGGGAAGCTCGTCAAGCTCGTCGCAACGGAATACGGGTCCGTCCTTGCAAACGTACTTGGCACCAACGTTACATCTTCCGCACTTACCAACACCGCACTTCATGCGAAGCTCGAGAGTGGTGTAAACCTGTGTCTTGTCAAAGCCCAGGTCCATAATACCCTGGAGGGTAAACTTGATCATGATCGGAGGTCCGCAGAGAACTGCAACCTTGTCTGTGTCAAAGCCAAGCTCCTTAACGTAGTTGGGAACGAATCCAACGTGACCGTCCCAGCCCTCCTGCTCACGGTCGATGGTAAGGTGTACGTTTACACCTGCATCAGTTGACCACTCTTCGATGATCTCCTTGTAGTCAAGAAGGTCATCCTTACTGCGGGAACCGTAAACGATGTCGATCTTGCCGTAGCGGTCACGGTAGTGACGGCAGTAGTTGATAACGCTTCTGAGAGGAGCGAGACCTACACCGCCGGCGATGAAGAGCAGATTCTTACCTGCGAACTTGTCGTCAACAGGGAAGGGATTACCGTAAGGTCCGCGGATGGTGATCTGCTGACCTGCTTCAGCCTGGTGGAGCCACTCGGTAACACAACCGCACTTCTATATGGAGAACTCCATAAACTCGGTGTGTGTGGGAGATGAGGTAATAGAGAACATAGCCTCACCAACGCCGGGGATAGAGAGCATTGCGCACTGTCCGGGGCGATGGTCGAAAGCCTTCTTGCCGTCGGGGGTTACCACGCGGAAGGTCTTGATGTCGGGAGTGTCCTGACGTACGTCGGTGATGACACCGATCTTAGGAATAAGGGTTTCTTCACGCATGTTCATCAGTTTTTACCTCCCAGAGTCTTCATTACCTTAACGATATTCATTGAAATGGGGCACTTTGCGAGACAGCGTCCGCAGCCTACGCAGCCGAAGATACCGTCGTTGTTTTCAGGATAGTATACAAGCTTTTGCATGAATCTCTGACGGAAACGCTCCTTCTGGGAGTTTCTGTTGTTTCCGTGAGCCATAAGCGTAAAGTCGGAGTACATGCAGGAGTCCCAGCAACGGAAACGGATGATACCGCGGCCCGTATTAAAATCCTTAACGTCATAGCACTGACATGTGGGACAAACGAATGTACATGTACCGCATCCGAGACAAGACTCGGAAAGAGCCGCCCAAGCGGGATCGTCGAAATACTGCTTTGTCTTGCCGCCGCCGAAAGCGTCTGCCTTAACGTCTGCAAGAGGAAGCTTCTTCATTATCTTGCGAATGTTTTCCTTTTCAGCCCGTACCGCCGCGTCGTCAGCAGCCTCGGTAACGCCTTCAAGAGCAGCGAGAAGCGCCTCACCCTTTTCGGTGTTAGCCTTGAGGTAGAGCTCACCACCCGTTTTCCAAGTGGAGATGTCGCCTGCGGGCTCAGCCGCGTCGATTCCGAAGGTAGTGCAGAAGCAAGTCTCTGTAGGACGGTTACAAGCGGTGGTGATGATAACACCGTGCTCACGGCGGGAAGCGTAGAAGCTGTCAACGGGATCTGTGAGGAATACGCGGTCGAGAATATCGAAGCTCTTAGCGTCACAAGCGCGAACGCCGAATACTACGAAATCCTCAGCCTCAGCGCGTACGTCGATGATCTCGATGGTCTTGCCTGCAGTCTTGAAGTTTGCAAGCTCCTCAGTGTGAGGGAAGAAGAAGTTCTTGGGGCTCTTAACTGTGTTGAGAGCAGAGCTCCATGCCTTACCTGCCTGCCACTTGGAGTAAACAGCACGGCCGTCAGCTCCGTCGATAGGCATGTAAAGGGACTGTGTCTTAGCGATCTCAGCGAAAAGGAGATCTATCTTGGAAAGTGAACACTTACGCATCGATTATTCCCCCTTTGCGAATACTTCACCGGGCTCAAGGTCCTCGGTGGTGTAATTTACGAGAGGAGCGCGGGAGCCGACCTCGGCACCTGCCTGATACTCACCGTAGAAGGAGTTGATGTCCTTGATGAACTTGCGGTTGAGAAGGTGGAGAGGAATGTTCTGAGGACATACTCTGGAGCACTCGCCGCAGTCCGTACATCTGCCCGCAACGTGGAACGCACGGATGATGTGGAACATCTTTTCCTCAAAGCTGTCGGAGATAGCCTTGTTTTCAACACCGGAGTTAGGGTTGCCGAATACGCACTTTTCACAAGTACAAGCGGGGCAGATATCACGGCAAGCGTTACAACGGATGCACTTGGAAAGCTCGTTCTGCCAGAAAGCAAATCTTTCTTCAGCGCTCATAGCCTCAAGACGTGCAACCTCGTCGAAACGGTTAGAGTCAAGCACCTCGCCCTCGTCGCCCATGAGCTCGTCATAAGCAACGTGTGCCTTGCTCTTGCAGGACTCGCATCTGCCCTCAAGAACCTTTTCACATTCGATCACTACGGGCTCGTCTGCGTAAAGGGTTGTAACGGTGATCTTCTCACCGCACTCGATCTTAGAGATACCGTCGCCGGCGATCTCGCGGATCTTGTCAATGTCAGCCATACCCTCGCAGGGAATACCGACTGCGTATACCTTCTCACGGTCAAATCTGTGCTCGGTGAGAAGCTGGTTGAAGCTGTATGTATCACAGGGCTTGAGGAAAACGAGTATTTTACCCTCAGCCTTCTTGGTCTTGGAAACCAGATACTTGGAGAAGTTTGCTCCGCAGAAATCGTTCCAAACGAAGCCTTCCTTCATTTCGTCTATGCTGTTAAATACAGCGGGAGTTACGTCATAATCGAACTCGCCACGCTTCCAGCCGAGAACAGCACTTACAGTACCGTTTTCAAGGAGAGCAGCGGCCTTTTCGATGAGCGCGTCACGTGTTATCTTTTGCATCTCAGGTCCTCCAATCTCTTGTTTTCGCCGAGAGCTGTAACCTTCTCAACGAAATCATTCATGGTAGCCGCGAACTTTGCACCCTCAGCAGCAGATACCCACTCTACGCGGGTACGCTCCTTCTCGATACCGAGAAAATCGAGCATGGAGAAGAGGAGAGCCATACGGCGGCGTGTATAGTAGTTACCGGAGGTGTAGTGGCAGTCACCGGGGTGGCAACCGCAGATGATAACACCGTCGGCACCGCGCTGGAACGCGCGGAGAACGAACATGGGATTAACACGGCATGAGCAAGGAACTCTGATGATCTTTACGTCAGCCGGGTAGTTAAGGCGGTTGTTACCTGCAAGGTCAGCACCTGCATAGGAACACCAGTTGCAGCAAAACGCTACGATTAAGGGCTTACGTTCATTTACTTGCATATTGCGTCTACCTCCGCCATGATCTGTTTGCTTGTGAATCCGCGAAGATCCATAGCGCCGGAAGGACAAGCAACGGTACAAGCACCGCAACCCTGACATACAGCGTGGTTAACGGTAGCTACGCGACGTACCATTGTGGTTCTGTCGGGCATACGGAATTCTTTGTCGGTATAAGTGATTGCGCCGTAAGGACATACTCTCTCACAAGAGGAGCAGCCATTACACATAAGCTCGTCGGAGTTAGCAACGCAGGGGTTACCTGTGAGCATGTCCTTTGCGAGAAGGCCGATTACCTTGGAGGCAGCGGCACCCGCCTGAGATACTGTCTCGGGGATATCCTTGGGACCCTGGCACGCGCCGGAGAGGAACACACCTGCTGTGGGGCTCTCTACGGGACGGAGCTTGGGATGCGCTTCGGTGAAGAAGTCGTTTGTGTCCATGCTTGCTGTAAGCATAGTTGCGAGAGGACGGGCGGACTTGTCGGGCTCGATAGCAGCCGCGAGAACTACCAGGTCTGCGTCGATCTTGATCTGCTTGTTAGCGATAAGGTCGGAAGCCTGAACCATGAGCTTGTCGCCCTGAGGTGTGACCTTACCTACCATACCCTTTACGTAGTGTACACCGAACTCCTCAACAGCACGGCGGTAGAACTCGTCGAAGTTCTTACCGGGAGTACGAACGTCGATGTAGAATACGGTAACGTCAGTGTCCGGATACTTGTCACGGGTGAGCATTGCGTGCTTAGCTGTGTACATGCAGCAGATCTTGGAGCAGTATTCCTTACCCTTCTCTGCGCAGGAGTCACAACGTGAGCCTACACACTGAACGAACACGATCTTTTCGGGATGACGTCCGTCGGAGGGACGGAGGAGCTTACCTGCAGTGGGACCTGCGGCATTTGTGAGACGCTCGAACTCAAGGGAAGTGATAACGTCCTTAGACTGATTATAAGCGAACTCATCGAACTTATCCATGCTGATGGGGTTAAAGCCGGTTGCAACTACGATCGCACCGTACTTCTCTGTGATATACTCGTCCTTCTGAGTGTAGTCGATAGCCTTAGCCTTACATACCTTAGCGCAGACGCCGCACTTACCTGTCTTCAGCTTAGTACAGTAGTTGGGATCTATGGTAGCAACCTTCGGAACTGCCTGAGCGAAGGGAATGTAGATCGCACTGCGGTTGTCCATGCCCAGATTGAACTCGTTGGGAACCTTCTTCTGAGGACACTTGGTAACGCAGTCGCCGCATCCTGTACAGATATCCTCGTTAACGAATCTTGCTCTCTTCTTGATGGTAACATCGAAGTTTCCGATAAAGCCCTTAACCTCAGATACTTCACTGTAGGAGAAGATTCTAATGTTCTCGTTCTGAGCCACGTCAACCATCTTAGGTGTGAGGATACAAGCCGCACAGTCGAGTGTGGGGAATGTCTTATCGAGCTGAGCCATCTTACCGCCGATGGTGGGCTGCTTCTCTACGATATCCACGGGGAATCCCGCATCAGCGATATCAAGAGCAGTCTGGATACCTGCGATACCGCCGCCGATAACGAGTGCTCTCTTTGTTACGGGAGACTGACCGGG
>JAFSGU010000074.1 GCA_017440665.1 Clostridia bacterium | reverse complement strand
TATATCCACGACATGTTCAGACCTATCCCCGGTCACTTTAAAGACTACATCGGCACTCCCAAGCCCAATATGTATCAGAGCCTTCACACCACCGTTCTCGGAACCGAAGGTGTCCCCTTCGAGGTTCAGATACGCACATGGGAAATGCACCACACCGCTGAATACGGTATCGCAGCCCATTGGAAGTATAAGCAGGGTGTATCCTCCTCTTCCGACGATGAGAAGTTTGCATGGATCCGCCGTCTGCTGGAGAGTCAGCAGAAGAGTGACGCGCAGGACTTCTTTAAGGAAATGAGAACTGACATGTTCTCAGACGAGGTCTTCGTTTTCACTCCCCGCGGCGACGTTATAAACCTCCCCGCAGGCGCAACACCTATCGACTTTGCGTATAATATCCACTCTGCCATCGGCAACAAGATGACAGGTGCAAAGGTAAACGGACGTATCGTCCCCTTTACCCACACCCTTGAAAACGGTGATATCGTTGAGGCTATCACCTCCAACACCTCTAAGGGTCCCAGCCGCGACTGGCTGAAGATCGTTAAAAGCTCTGAAGCACGCAACAAGATCCGTCAGTGGTTCAAGCGCGAGCGCAGAGAGGAAAATATCGAACACGGCAAGGCAATGTTTGAAGGCGAACTTCGCCGCAACCTCATCTCCATGTCCGATGTCACAAGCGAGGAAAATCTGCCCCGTATCTTAAAGCGCCTGTCTTACGCAAGCCTTGACGATCTGTTTGCCGCTATCGGTTACGGCGGTGCTTCCGCCCAAAAAGCAGCCAACAAGGTTAAAGATGAGATCCGCACCATTGAAAAGGCCCGCAAAAAAGACGATCTGGATCTGCCTGCATCAAAAGCAGCTCCCAAGAAGTCAAAGCCCGTTAACGGCGTTGTTGTAGAGGGACTGGACAACTGTCTTATCAAGTTCTCCCGCTGCTGCACTCCCGTTCCCGGCGATGATATTATCGGCTTCATCACACGCGGCTTTGGCGTATCTGTCCACAGAAAAGACTGTAAAAACTACATCAAGTCCGCATCCACTCCCGAGGAAAAGGATCGTTGGATTACCGTTGAGTGGGCAAACAGCGAATTTGAGACATACACCACATCTCTCACCATTACCTCCCGTGAGCGCAGCGGTCTTGTTATGGATATCGCAACAATTCTCAGCTCCGCAAACATCAAGATGACGTCCTTTAACGGTAAAGACGTGGGCAACGGACTTTCCGTTGTAACGCTGGCGCTTGAGCTGCACAACAACACCGAGCTTCGCACCGTTATAACAAAGCTGTCCTCCATTCCCGGAGTCACAGGCGTTGCAAGAAACGGCGGTTAAACCATGAGAGCAGTAGTAACAAGAGTTTTATCCGCATCCGTCACAATAGACGGAAATGTCTATTCCGAAATAGACAAAGGCTATCTTATCCTTTTAGGTATTGCCCCTGAGGACACAGAAAAAGAAGCAGAATATTTAGCTTCCAAAATATGCAAGACTCGCGTATTTGAGGACGAAAACGGCAAAATGAATCTGAGCCTTGAACAGGTCGGCGGCGAGATACTTGTCGTCTCCCAGTTCACCCTGTATGCTGACCTTAAAAGCCGCAGGCCCGGCTTTACGGGCGCCGCAAAACCCGACATTGCCGTTCCTCTGTACGAGCTCTTCTGCCAAAAGTGCAGAGAAGAGGGCTTTGAAGTAAAAACAGGTGTGTTCGGCGCTGACATGAAGGTCGCATCTGTAAACGACGGTCCTGTAACACTTATATTTGATACAGCAAAATAACACCTTTCAATAAAGGAGATTTTATCATGCTTATTAAGACAATTCCCGTTGGTCAGCTGGAGACCAACTGCTACATCGTAACAGACGAAGCTACACTTAAGTGTGCCGTTATCGATCCCGGTGACGAGTCCTCTGTGATTTTAGACTACATCGAGAGTAGCAATCTCAAAGTCGAGGCTATTTTCCTGACTCACGGTCATCATGACCACTGGCTCGGTCTTGACGGCGTTCGCGAGGGTACAGGCGCCCCCGCTTATGTTCACAAGGCAGACTCCTTCCCCCACGATAAGCGCGGCAGCCACATGATGTTCCCTGC
>JAFSGU010000004.1 GCA_017440665.1 Clostridia bacterium | reverse complement strand
ATGCACATGAAGCTGGATCATTTCCTCGAGCTTGTTGAGGTGGAAGGCAAAAATCCCGTGCTCCGATTCGGTAAAGACATGGACGTAAGACAGAACCGCGCCGACGTTATCGGCGAGCAGTTCTTGCCCCAGATGGGTCTTGACACCGAAAAATACGAAATGGTGATGGACGAGAACACCTACAGAAACTTCAGAAGCTCCTATCAGCCTTACGTGTTCCAGGGCAAGATGGAAGTCGGGGAATACAAATCAGTACTCACCAAGATAGTCATCCGAAATAAGGAGACCGGTGAGACCACGAAAAGTGTAACCTACCAGTGTAAGCTTTACTATATTGACAGGATCATTGATCCCGCGACCTACGACGTAGACCTTCCCGCAGACGTTCAGGCTCAGATGAACGATACGTCTGTGGCATCTCTCGGTAACGTTTCCCGCCTTGCAAGTGTATTCGCGAGAGCGGAAAAGGGCGAGAAGATAACAGCGGCGTATATCGGCGGCTCACTCACTCAGGCGGGTACCGCTGACAAAAACGGAAACTGGGCATCGGGTACCTCCGCATGGCTCGAGAGAAAATTCCCCAAGGCTGAGATCGTTCACGTAAACGCAGGCTGGGGCGGTACGAATTCCGACTTCGGTGCGGTGCGTATGGAAGACAATGTTCTCATGTACGACCCCGATATCGTATTTATCGAGTTCACTACAAACGACCCTAACGGCTCCGATTACTACAAGCAGTCAATGGAAAGCCTTGTGCGCCGCGCACTTGAGCACGGTGACGATACCGCTGTGATTATCGTTCTGGCAGGTAATGCAAACCCTTATGAAGGTATGCTGGACTCGCGGGAGATGAACTGCGACCTGGCTGAATATTACGGACTTCCCGTAATCGACTTTAACGCAGGTCTTCACGTTGGAATCGACGCAGGACTTTACGACTACGACATCATTTCCGTTGACGGCGACCACCTTAATACATGGGGATATCAGGCAGAGCTTGACATGGTAGAATATATGTTTGAGAAGATCTGCGATAAGATTTCAACGTCCTCTGCATCTGAGCTGAAGATCCCCGCGATACCCGAAAAGCTTTTCGCTCCCGGCGACCGCTTCATGGACCTTGTTACCATCAATCCCAATATGAACGAAAACCTTATCACCTCTTTCGGCAGCTGGAAGAGGTGGGAAACATCCGATGATGGCGAGCTGTTGCGCGTAGGCTACACATGCTCAGGGCTTAACGGCAACGATCCCCTTAAGTTCACCTTCACGGGAAGCGATCTTTACATACCGCTGTACAGTACCGAGACTGTGAATCTGAAGATCACACTTGACGACGGCGCAGGACATAAATACGAATACCTCTACGGTGCTGAGACGAATAAACCCTACCGTGTAAATTCCGAGCCGCTCGTTAAGTCTACCTACAACGTTACTATCACTGTTGACAATCCCACAGCAGGTGAGGACGTGGTATTCTTCGGTATCACATACAGATAAATAACTGACAGAGTCAGAGCATGGAGGAAAACATGAAAAAAACAAACAGACTTTTCAAGCTAACTCTTGTGGCCATGCTGATCGTCGCGACCGTTGCAGTGTGCGCGGTGGTTTCAAGCGCGGCTGCAAAGTTCACCGACGTTAACGGTGACGAGTGGTATGCCGAAGCAGTGCTTAAGGCAAACGAGCTTGGCATTATGAACGGTACCTCCGAGAGTACCTTTGCACCTCTCAAGAATCTGAGCCGTGCAGAGTACGTTGCCATCCTCTTCCGTCTTTCAGGCGGTGAGGAGAACATGGAGTTCACCTTTACCGACGTACCTGACGACGCGTGGTACAAGAAGTACGTAGGCTGGGCAGAGTCCGCAGGCGTTATCACGGGCTACGGCAACGCAGAGACATTCGGCGGTAACGAGCTTATCACCCGCGAACAGCTTATGCTTATGACGTCCCGCTACATGAAGTACGAGTGGATACAGTTCCCCGACAGCGACAGCGCGGTGGACTTTGCAGATAAGGCAAAGATATCCTCATGGGCGGCAGACGGCGTAGAAGTGACCCGCAAGGCAGGTCTGGTTACGGGAGACAACGGAGGAAACTTCAATCCTCAGAACAATGCGACAAGAGCGGAGATCGCCACCATCGTAGTACGTTACGCGGACAAGCTTTCCACAGCACTTGACCCCATGCACATGAAGCTGGATCATTTCCTCGAGCTTGTTGAGGTGGAAGGCAAAAATCCCGTGCTCCGATTCGGTAAAGACATGGACGTAAGACAGAACCGCGCCGACGTTATCGGCGAGCAGTTCTTGCCCCAGATGGGTCTT
>JAFSGU010000073.1 GCA_017440665.1 Clostridia bacterium | reverse complement strand
ACCTACAATAATAATGTAAGCTCTACGATCCAGGTGGCGCAGATGGTCATCCGGGATGAACAGGATATCCGTTCCCTTGCTGTAGAGATTGCAACGCTTACGCGCCGCCAGCAGCGCGGAAAGGGGCTGAGAATGGCATGAACGAATGGTTTGAATGGAACGGTGTGAAATGCACCGACTATGGGATCTACGTGACCGAACAGCCTCCGCCCACGATTCCGGAGGAGCGTGTCACATTCACCAATGTCCCCGGACGGAGCGGTTCGCTGACCACTCTTGAAGGGGACTATGTATATGAGGATATGGTGCTGACAGCCACCTGTGTGATCTCTGACCCTGATAGAATCCAGGAGATCGCCGGGTGGCTGCGCGGCTCCGGAACCGTCACCTTCGCCAACCGCGATGGTGGCTTTTATTATGCCCGGATCATCAACCAGATTCCGTTTGAGAAGATCCTCCGCGGCAATCCTCATAGAACCTTCGCTATCAACTTTCGCTGCAAGCCATTCTGGTATGAGGCAGATGTAGCACCCAAGAACATCCAGCCCGCCAGCGGCAGTACCAGCGGATATGTCACCATACAGAATCCGGGGAATGTGCCCTCTGAGCCGATCATTACTGTGACCGGAAACGGAGAGATTACTCTGTTCGTTGACATGACCATTGTGGAGCTTTCTGATGTGAACGGTGAGATCACGATTGATTCTATGCTCCAGGAAGCATATTCCGGTATGACACCCATGAACAGCTGCATGAGCGGTGACTTTCCAACTTTGCCGCCCGGGAACAGCACGATCTCGTGGACTGGCAACGTGACGTATCTGAAGGTTCAACCCAACTGGCGATATTTGTAACTGTGTTCGTCTTTTGCGTTCCTGCTGTTTATGCTATAATATTCTCGACAAACTTGAATTTGACGGAGGTAAGATATGCTTGAAAAGATGAGTGATTTCTTTGAAGCAAGACTTGACGGGTATGATGAGCATATGCTGACCAACATAGAATCCGCAGAAGAATTTTATCCCTTTACGGCGAAGCAATTACCAACTACCGAGAATTGCCACATACTTGATTTGGGTTGTGGCACAGGATTAGAGTTGGAAGAATACTATCTGCTAAATCCGTCTGCAAGAGTAATGGGTATTGATTTATCGCAAGGAATGCTGTCGGCTCTAAAAAAGAAATTTCCCGACAAAGACATTACTTTGATTTGCGATTCCTATTTTGATGTACCTTTTGACGTGTCTTTGTTTGATGGTGCGGTATCGGTGGAGAGTTTGCACCATTTTACAAAGGAAGAAAAAGTCCCTTTATATACAAAACTGCATAAGGCATTAAAAGACGGTGGATATTTTGTACTAACAGACTACTTCTCATTATCCGATGAAGAAGAACAGATGCACCGACAAAATTTGATTGCATTGAAAACAGAGCAAGGAATTGCTGATGATGCATTTTACCATTATGACACCCCTCTTACTGTAAAACACGAAACCGAAGTACTTCTGCAAGCGGGCTTTTCTTCTGTTGAGGTGTTGAAAAATTGGGGAGCAACATACACGATTAAGGCAGTTAAATAAACCGTCAAATCCCAATTTACAGAAGTGATTGTGTGAAAACTTGCACGATCACTTCTGTAGATAAAAAATTACTAATTCTTGTGATATAATACTGTAAATAGCATATTGAATTCATTTTATTATTATGTAAAGATATATTTGACAATTATGTTGTTTCGAGGTGTTCTTATGACTTATATTATTGGTATAGGCGGTGGAAGTGCGAGCGGCAAATCTACACTTTGCGACTTGCTTGAGGAAAAATTTATTAGGGAAGGTTTAACAGTGCGTTCATTACATATCGACGGCTTCTTTAAACCCGAAGAATTCCGCCCATATGTGAAATCACATATTAATGAAAATATGTATACAGACGATAACTGTCCAGATACGATCGACTGGCAGGCGTTTCATGCTAAATTTGATGAGGTTGTTTCTTCAGGTGAATTCGATATTATCATAGTCGAAGGCATTCTGGTTTTGTGGGATGAATATATTAAGTCAAAACTTAACCTAAAGATTTTTGTTGACTGCAGAGCTGATGAAAGGATCATCCGTAGGATCAAAAGAAATATGACTTGGGGACAGAGCTTTGAACAAATAACGAATGTATATCTTGATATGGTGCGTTTCAGACACGATCAATATGTAGAGTCGACTAAATGGACGGCTGATTTTATCGTCAATGGTGCCGCAGATACTTCCACTGTACGGGATATGATCTTCAAGTATATTTCCAAATAAAAAACTGACTCCGTCTGAACGGAGTCAGTTTTCTCTACGTGAGTTTATACCCAAGCAACTTTAACTTACTTACCTTTCACTCTGCCGATCTTTATTTCTCGATCTATTTTGCCTTTAGTAACCGCCTTTATTGATCGTGCATATACTATCTCTGAGGATATTTTCCTCCGGAAAAAGTTAATTAACGAATAATAAAGGAATTATAAAATGGCAACTTTCTATAATCAGGCGACTTTGACTTATAACGGCGGCAGTGTTATCTCTAACGTTACCTCCGGAGAGATAGTTGAGGTTCTTTCTGTAACGAAAACTCCCGTTGTTTCCGAATATACTGCAGATGGTGACGTAACCTATGCAGTAAGTATCGTGAATACGGGTGTTACGGAATTTTCCGGTCTCACCATAACAGACGATCTGGGACAGTATACCTTCGGGACTTTGACGCTTACACCCCTTGACTACGTTGAGAACAGCGTGAAGTATTATATTAACGGTACGCTTCAGCCTACCCCTGCGGTAACGGTTGGCCCTCCCCTCACCGTTACGGGAATCACGGTTCCCGGCGGCGGAAACGCCCTTATACTGTATACCGCACGTACCAATAATTCCGCACCTCCCATTGGTACGGGTAGTGTTACAAACACCGCAAGTGTTACCGGTGACTCTGTGAATATCTCTGACAGCGCTACTATTACTGCTTCTCTCAGCCCCGAGCTTAGTATTATCAAATCTGTAAGTCCCACAACCGTTGTTGAAAACGGAACTGTAACTTATACCTTCGTTCTCAGAAACAGCGGTAATACTGAAGCTGTAGCCGATGATAACGTGTCTCTTACTGATACCTTTGATCCTATCCTATCGGATATTTCGGTAACGTACAACGGTACCCTCCTTGCAGAGGGTGTGAATTACACCTATGACGAAGCAACCGGCGTTTTTGCGACGGTTCCCGGTCAGATCACGATTCCTGCAGCAACCTTTACGCAGGATCCTGTAAGCGGTATTTGGACTGTAGCACCCGGTGAGTCTGTTCTTACAGTAACTGGTACTATCTGACGTATAGAATAACTTTCTGCGTTTAACGCGATATTTAACTGCAAACTGACTCCAATTATTTAGCGGAGTCAGTTTTACATTTTTTATGTTTACCGTATCCATCCCCTTAATGCGCGCATCTGCAGTTCTCAAATTTTTTTAGCTGATTAAAGCAATTATAGAATTGGAAGTTTGACATTTCGTTGGGTTTATACAATATATATGTAAGTTAACACCGAATTAAAGGATAAAATATATGTCGGCATATGACATTGCTTCGAAAATCAAAGAAAATATTTGACGTGTAATAGTCGGTAAAGAGGATGTGATCGAGCTTTTGCACTTTGGACTTTTGTCGGACGGTCATGTTCTTATTGCGGACGTGCCGGGAAGATAGGTAGATGCCAACACAGCAGAGGTTCCTAAGAATCTCTGCTGTATCGTTACTCTTTAGCTCAGTTGGCAGGTGGGACACGAAGTAACTTAAATAGAAAAGTGGCTGTTGCCCTCGTGCGTCGTGCATTTCGATCAATGGCCGTATGGTATCAATATATATCGTTCGGATGCATTAATTAGGGAACATTGTTAATATATAGTGGTTGTCATTGGCAACGTAACGGCATGATCTACCTGTTGCGAATGGTTCTATAGTGTATATTTTTTGGTTAGTTAAAAGATCCTGCTTTGCTCGCTCAAACTCGTAAGCCGAGCTGAAGCGGATATAGATAACGTCATTGTATCGCTGAGATTCTATAATACTTTTAGCACTGTAATAGTCGTAGACGGAGAGGTGTCTTCCCGTGTAATTGAAGTAGTCGTACTTGTTACCGTTGCACTCAGGCACTGAGAACTCATTTCCGATGGTGTGCGTCTTTTCAAGAGAATCAGTGGTGATACCGAAATAATCGTATAGCGGCGTTTCTCCCCTGTCAAAATCCGCGTCGTCCCAAGTAATGTCAACGTAGTAGCTCTCTCCCTCGATGAAGACCATGTTCCATGCGTGAGATTCTCCCGCGTAACCGACGACGTAAAGGCAGTCGTAGCCCATCTTTTCCATAATAAGCTGGAAGGCCTTTGCGTATCCGGAACAAACAGTTTTTTTGTTAACAAGACATCCGTATGCTGTGAAAATATATTCACATGATGCGTCGTGATAGGTCTTGTAATATTCGTTTAAGCCGTCGTGATCGTAAATTGCGTTTTCAATGAGATAATCGTGCACAAACTGAATTTTTTCGAAATCGGAGCCCTTTTGTGACGCAAGATATGCGACGTTATTAACAGCCGCCTCAAGCTCGTCAATTTTCTGCTTCTTGGACATATTATAATTCCAAAAGCTATATTGAGCAAGTTGCACCTCTGCTGAACCGATATTTCCAAATAACGAAGTATTTGCACGGTAGCTGTAACCGCACGCCACCCAAAAATACTCGGGATGATCGTAAGTCAGTGCGCGTATCGCTTGGAAACATGAATCTTCGAATGTGTTGCAGTCGACGTTATTGAATTTGTAGCTTGTGTCTCCGTTTTTAACTCCCTCAAGAAAAACGTTATATATGTTTTTCTCGTCGGTGCTGAGCTGTTCGTAATAGGTAAATCCAAGTTTGCCGGTCAGACCTGATTGGATATTTTGACCGTTTTCACCGTCCGAAAAGGAGCTGTCATCTGGATACAGTGACGAGGTGTCATTCGCATCGGGAAAGTCGATCTGTGAATCTTCAGAGAATCCCGCTATCCAGTACGCGGCAACAAATGCTATAATTAATATGATTATGTATGATGAACATCCTTTTTTCTTCATGTATGTTACCTTTCCGCGTCGTCTGAAGCGTGAGCTTGCTCAGGCTCGGCAAGATCAAGTTCGGGATGCTTAGTATAAAAGAGCTTTTTGGAAAATTTGTCTGCGTCACTGTCTTTTGATGAAATACGGTCTACAGTAATAAAGCTGATGCCATATATGGAGAATACAGCGAAATAGAATATCGTGTTTATCGCTCTTGAATTGATTGAGGAAGCAAACATATATACCGCCGAAACAGTATACGGAATGATGAGGCTTGAGAGGAAAAGTCCTACGGGCTTTTTGATGTGCTCTTCCGTAATCAGCTTTTTTTCGAGGTATTCCTCTTCAAGTTTTTTTGCATTTCGATGAGCATTCCACGTGCTGTAGAAGTATCCCATGATAATACCCATAATGAGGTGGCAAGGAAGAGAAGAAACTGAACGCAATACCAATGTATCCCAGCCGTTTACCCATGCATAGCGGATGTTTTCCACAGTCGCAAATCCAAGGGAAATGAATACCGAATATACGATACCATCGAAGAGGTAATTGAAATGCTTATTATTTCGTGTGGAGAAAAAGAGTACAGCCCATTTTAATCCTGTTTCGATAAGCGCAAAACCTATAAATGAGCACAGGAATTTGTGCAGCAGCATAAAAGCAGGAGAGCTGTAGGTTAACGCTCCGTCTGCGGAAACGGATATGGTCTCACTGAAAAGCTTGTCTATTCCGCCGAGAATAAGCTTTTCTCCCATGAATGACGGATAATAGCATACCGCACCTAAGGCGAACAGTAAGATCAGCAGACCAATAGGTTCTTTTTCGATACGGTCTTTGTAGTAAATAAATCCGCATAGGAAAAGAGACGGCAGAAGTGTGATTATTGAAATTTCCAAGGATATGAATTCCATATTGCCCCCTGTTAAATAAGATAGACGCACAAAGCACCACTTGAGAATAATGGTTAGATCATGTATTGATTTTACCACATAACGATGCTACTTGCAATATGATTTGCGAAAATAAGAGCTACAGAGAGGCGGCATATATGTATAGTAAAAAATAAAACACAGCAATTACAATATTGATTTTTCCTTAAGGCTGTGGTATTATATTGTTCCATATCAAGTGATATCATATAATCACGGTTTAATGGAAATCGGCAAATATAAATTTTGAAAAGGAGTAATGTGAATGAAGCTTTACGAAGCTTATAAAAAAATAATCAGCGGTAAAAGCAACTTATATGTGCTTGAGGGCGACACGTGCTCGGGAAAAACGGCATTGCTTAATGTGTTAAAATATGAGCATAAAGGCAGATGTGCTGTATTACTGTGCGACGACGTTGTGGAAGATATAATGTCAGCAAGTAAAAAAGTATTGGCGGAGAGGAACGATTTAAGTCGATTTTACTTGAATATGCAGACAGGTTTCAAAGCTGTGAATATCTTTGACAGCGCAACTGTTACAGCTTCCCTCAGTCCCGAGCTTAGCATCATAAAATCCGTAAGTCCCACAACTGTTGTTGAAAACGGAACGGTAACTTATACCTTTGTTCTCAGAAACAGCGGTAATACCGAAGCGGGTGCAGATGATAACGTGTCTCTTACTGATACCTTTGATCCAATCTTATCGGATATTTCGGTAACTTACAACGGTACCATCCTTGCAGAGGGTGTGAACTACACCTATGACGAGGCGACCGGCGTGTTTGCGACCATTCCCGGTCAGATCACCATTCCTGCGGCAACCTTTACGCAGGATCCTGTAAGCGGTATTTGGACCGTAACACCCGGTGAGTCTGTTCTTACCGTAACGGGTACGATCTGACAGACTGCGATTTATAACTTGAAGCAATAAGTAAAAACCGACTCCGCTTTACATGCGGAGTCAGTTTTCATTCTTTGTGTATGATTATTTATTTTATTCGTCACTCGGGGCATAAAAGATATTAAAGCGAACAATGTCACATCCTGACAAAAAAATGGGAAGAGTTGACTTTTCATCAGGTTTGTGCTACAATAAATATGTGAACCACAACCCAGAAAGGACACAAGATATGTCAGCACATGAACTGATATCAAAAATTAAAGAAAATATTTGCCGCGTTATAGTCGGGAAAGAAGACGTGATAGAGCTTCTGATGGTCGGACTTTTGTCCGACGGTCATATTCTCATAGAGGACGTGCCGGGTTCGGGCAAGACCGTGCTCGCAAAGTCATTTGCGGCTTCTCTCGGAGTTTCTTTTAAACGCGTTCAGTTTACGCCCGACCTACTACCTGCGGATATTACGGGTGTTAAATACTACAATATGAAAAGTTCCGAGTTTGAATTCATACCCGGTCCCGTATTCGCAAACGTAATCTTAGCGGACGAGATCAACCGCGGTACTCCCAAAACACAGTCGGGTCTTCTCGAATGTATGGAAGAGCATACCGTAACCGTTGACGGTGAGACGTTTGAGCTTCCGTCTCCTTTTATGGTAATTGCTACTCAGAATCCCATCGAGAGTATGGGCGTTTTCCCTCTGCCCGAGGCTCAGCTTGACCGTTTCCTTCTTAAACTGAAAATGGGTTATCCCACGAGAGACGAAAATATCCGTATTTTGTCCCGCTTCGAAAAGGATGACCCGTTGGCAGAACTTGTTCCCGTGGCGGATGCCGCCTCCATATTGAAGGCAAGGGAAGAAGTAAAGGGTGTTTACGTACACCCCGACCTGCTTTCTTACATATCGGAGATCGTGGAATTCACAAGATATAAGCAGGGTGTTGTAATGGGCGCCAGTACAAGAAGCTGTATCGCACTTTTGAAAGCGTCAAAGGCGATGGCACTTATAAGCGGAAGAGATTACGTTATTCCCGATGACGTAAAGAAGGTGGCAGTTCCCGTCATCGCTCACCGATTGGTCTTGAAGACCTCTCTCAGCACCGTTAAAGACGCGGCTGAGGATGCAGTCAGAGAAATTCTCACATTCGTAAACGTTCCCACGGAAGACCTTGACAAGTATAAGCTGTGACAAAACAACAATCTAAAAATTATACCGGAGACATCGCATGAGAATTCTTATAATTCTGTTAAAGCTGTTTCTTTATTTGCTTCCTTTTATATTGCTGTTTTTGACGGTGCGGGAAATATACTGTCTTATTAAAATTCGTCTTGTTAACAAGCTTTTGTACAGCAGGGAGTTTTCTTCTTTGGGAGTTTTCGAGGAAGATACTGTTGAGATAATCGAGACCCTAACAAATCCACTCCCCGTTCCGCTTTTTAACGTGGACGTGGAAACCTATATCCACTCAAATCTGAGGATTGAGGGTCGTGACACTTCAGAGGGTATGCAGCTCGTTATAAGCCGATTTCAACTGCCGCCGTTTACCAAGCTTACCCGAACCTACAAGGTGAAATGCGCTCACCGCGGGTATTATATCATGACCACTGCAACGGTGCTGACAAAAAGTATATTCGCGGAAAGTGTCAAAAGCTTTCAGTTTTCTGCGGAGCTGTTTGTTTATCCCAAGCTTCTTGACAGGATAGGTTACCTGTCCCCAGTGAATACCGTATTCGGCGAAAGCTTTACACGGCGACCCGTTGTAAGCGACCCGTTTTCCGTGGCAGGAGTGCGGGACTATATGCACGGCGACCCGTTTAACTCCGTCAATTTTAAAGCAACCGCAAGAAGCTCTGTAGGCGGTAACGTGAATATTAAGGTGAACAAATATGATAACTGTTCGGACAGAATAATTATGTTTTACCTTGATTTTACCCACGACTCGGAAAAGACAACCGGTGCGGAATACGAAAACAGCATGGAAAGTGCCCTTTCTCTTACCGCTTCAGCTGTTCAGATGGCTTTGGAAAACGGGTATAAGGTTGGGTATGCCGCAAACTGCAGGATGCTCGACGGACGGCAAAGCCTGTCCATGCCGATCATGAGCGGAAAACAGCACGTGAGCGAGTTACTTATGGAAATGTCCAAGGTGTGGCTTCTTCCTGGATGCTCGTTTCCGGCACTGCTTGACAACGGCGCGGAAGCAAACCTTAAAGAGGCGGAAATATATATACTGACTACCTGTATGGATGAAAACACCGACGAGGCTATTGGTAAGCTTAAGAGATACAACACTGTAAAGGTGGTGGAGCTGTGAAATACCTATCGGATAAAAAAGTACGTGCGGTAATATACATAGTACTTATAGTTGTTGCCGATCTTTTCAATAACGGCGGACCCGCTAGCTTCATAATAGTTTTCTTTCAAGGAATCTGCGCAATACTGCTTTTATACACCGTGTACTCCATGATAATGGAACGTTACAGACGTGTGGAAGACAAGGTGATGGGCACACTTGGCAGATTTATAATGCGTTTTTTTGCGCCGATTGCCGGCAGGATGTCCCGCCGTATGCTGAAAAACAGTAGTTATGTGGTCGGCACAGACCGTTTTGAGTACGTAGGACACAGCTTCAGGCGGGGCAAAAAGAAAAAGCGCAAGCTGAAAAGGATAAGCTTTTCGGATGCGGGTGATAACGGAGAAAAAGTTCGTCTTGCGTATGTAAAATATCTTCTGCGCTCTGCCGAAAAGGGAAGCGACTTTACCTATGCCGATACTCCCTATGAGATCGACGGAAAAATAGACACGGCGGACGATAAGGTGCTCTTTGACACATATGTCGGAGTCAGGTATAAGGAGAAATATGAGACGGATACAAACACAGCAGACAAGTGTGTTCAGATATCAGATAAATAACAACACCCGAGTACATTTTGCTCGGGTGTTGTTATCGCTCTTGACAAATTTTTCTTCATGGGTTATAATGTTATCCCACTAATATTGACTTTTGATAATTTCCGGCGATGATAAGCTTTTTTTCATCGCCGTGTTTTTTCCTTATTCCCCAGTACGGAGGTGCCAAATGAAGCGTGGAATATACAAACATTATAAAGGCGGCGTATACGAGCTTGTTGATGTTGCAAGACACAGCGAGACTATGGAAGAGCTTATTATTTACAGAAACGTTAACACTAATGAATACTGGGCGCGCCCCAAGCATATGTGGGACGAAAAGGTAAAGGTAAACGGTACGTCTGTTTCCAGATTTACACTTATATCGGAAAACTGAACGAACATAAAATTATGAGACAGCAAGGAGGTGCGATATGACTTACGTAATGTCAGACCTGCACGGTATGTACGAAAAATATATTCAAATGCTTGACGTTATCGGCTTTTCGGACGAGGACACACTTATCATAAACGGAGATATCTGTGACCGCGGACCCAGGGCTGCTGAGATATATCTTGACGTTATGGGAAGGGATAACGTTGAAGTCATCAAGGGTAACCACGAGGTCATGGCTGAGATCGATCTTGAGCGCTTATTTGAAGAATACCGCGGTTACAGCATTGAAGTTATGTATCTGCTTGGCAGACGTGATCTTTGGACTTGGTTTTCCAATGGCGGAGACAGGACGGTCAAATCCCTGTCATATGAAACCGAAGAGGACCGCTGGCGTATTCTTGATTTTATTAAAAGTCTTCCTCTGTATAAGATAGTAACTGTGGAAGATAAACGTTACGTTATCGTCCACGGCGGACTTGGAAGTTTTACCGAAGACATGAACATTGAAGACGTGTCGCCCGCCGACCTTCTTTGGACAAGGCCGAATTTTGACGGAAGCTACTGTGACGACGGCAGTACGTATCTCATCGTGGGACATACTCCCACGATGACCATAGGCAGCGGGAAGGCGGAAATATACCACGGCCGCGGCAACGTTATCGCTATCGACTGCGGTGCGGTGTTCGAGGATCGGGGCGGAAGGCTCGCATGCCTTTGCCTTGACACGGGAGAAGAGTTTTACGTTTGACTCGGATAATATGCAGAGGCGGTGATAAATTATGATATACGTGACGGGGGATACCCACGGCGAGGTGGCGAGATTTCTGGAACATAATATGTGTGACGGGGAATGGACGGATAGAGATCACCTCATTATTTGCGGTGACTTCGGGTTTGTGTTTTTGAACGATGAAACCGAGAAAAAAGTGCTTGATTATCTTGAGACAAAGCCGTACACCATTTGCTTTTGTGACGGAAATCACGAAAATTTCAACGCGCTTTATTCTTATCCAGAAGAGGAGTGGAACGGTGGAAAAGTCCATAGAATAAGGAAAAACATTTATCACCTGATACGAGGACAGGTGTTTGACGTCGACGGTAAGAGCGTATTTGCAATGGGTGGAGCTTACAGCATTGACAGATATATGAGACAGCTGGGATATTCCTATTGGAGGGAAGAGATCCCGTGTGATGAGGAATATCGCACGGCGGCAGAGAACTTAAAGGCGAGAGATAATAAGGTGGACGTAATCATAAGCCACACGGCGCCGTCGGAGATAATACGGAGAATGGGGGAATTTCCCAACGTACACGACGCAGAGCTGACGGGGTTTCTTGAATGGGTCATGTACAGCGCGGAGTACAGACACTGGTACTTCGGGCATTGGCACGTTGATGCAGATATTGATGAAAAAACGACTGCTGTGTATTATAACGTACACGCATTGGAAAACGGCAAGTAACGTTTGTTTTGTCGTATGACTGCCCAATAAATTTGATTTTTCCCTTGATTTATCGGAAAAGTTATGCTATAATAAGTTTTGTTATATATAAAGTAAACGTTGATCGGGTGCCGTGCGGCACAGTACGTGGCGTTGCTCCTGCCTCAGAGAGCGGTCGTTTGGTGAGAGACCGCGGGGACACGCATACGGAATTTCACCCCGTGAGTTTTTCTGCACTGCAGAATGTAGATGCTGCATTAAAGCATGACCGAGTGGCGGCGTATGCCGCAAATTGAGTGGTACCGCGGAGCATTCCGTCTCATGTTTTGAGACGGAATTTTTTTGTTTTACCACACGGCAAAAAAGTAATTAATTGTGCCTCCCAAGGCAGATTGGAGAATATCATGAACGAATCAATTTGCAACCTGAGAGAGCAGTTCAATGACGCTCTTCTTGCAGTTTCGACACTTGCAGATCTTGAGACTCTGAAGGTTGAATATCTTGGTAAGAAGGGTCTTATTACGGCTCTCCTTAAGAACATGGGTAAGCTTTCTCCCGAAGAGAAGAAGACCTTCGGAAGCGAAGTAAACACCCTTAAGGGATACGCGACTGACGCTATCGCAGAAAAGTTTGAGGCTTTGCAGAAGGCTGAGCTTCAGCGCGAGCTCGACGCTGTTGAGCTTTTCGACATCTCTCTTCCTCCAGTGCTTGACCGCGGCTCATACCACCCCGTAACTCTCGTACAGAGAAGATGCGAGGAGGTCTTCCGCACTATGGGCTTCGCTGTTGAGGACTACAGCGAGATCGTTACGGACTACGAGTGCTTCGAGTCTCTTAACATCCCTCCCTTCCATCCCGCAAGAGATATGCAGGATACCTACTACCTTGACAACGGTCAGCTTCTTAAGACTCAGACCTCTGCGGCGCAGAACGCTATCTACAAGAAGTACCGCGACGCGCTCATAAACGAGGGTAAGACCATCAAGGCTGTATTCCCCGGCCGTTGTTTCCGTAACGAGGCTACCGACGCGTGCCACGAGAACACATTCTTCCAAATGGAAGGCGTTATGGTGGGCAAGGATATCTCTATTGCCAACCTTATATACTCTATGAAGACCATGCTCAGCGAGGTTTTCGACAACTACGGTCTGAAGGTTCGTCTCCGTCCCGGCTTCTTCCCCTTCGTGGAGCCCGGCTTTGAGCTTGACATCAGCTGTCAGATCTGCGGCGGTGAGGGATGCCCCTCATGTAAGCACAGCGGCTGGCTTGAGCTTTGTCCCTGCGGTATGATCCACCCCAACGTACTCCGTGAGGGCGGTATCGACCCCGATGAGTACACAGGCTTTGCTTTCGGTCTCGGTCTTACAAGACTTGCGATGATGAAGTACGGCGTAAAGGATATCCGTGACCTTAACAGCGGTGCGCTGACTGCTATGAGCCAGTTCACCGATGACAAGTAATGAAAGAGGTGTGATACAATGTATATTTCAATGAATTGGATCAGAGATTTCGTGGATCTCTCAGGTCTTGATCTTAACAAGCTTATACATCAGTTCTCTCTGTCTACTGCAGAGGTTGAAAACGAAATTTTCTACAAGGGCAGCGATCTTTGCGGCGTAGTTGTTGCTGAGATCAAGTCTATTGAAAACCATCCGAATTCCAAGAAGCTTCACCTTCTCAAGGTTGACGCAGGTGACGTTAAAGATGGCGAGCCTCAGCTCGTTGACGTAGTCTGCGGCGCTCCCAACGTACGCGTTGGTATGAAGACAGCCTTTGCCAAGGTTGGCGCACGCCTCGGAGAGATCAACATTGCGCCCCGCCCCGTAGCAGGCTTTGAGTCCTTCGGTATGTGCTGCTCCGAAAAGGAGATCGGCATCAGCGATGACAATTCAGGTATTATGGACCTTGACCCTGCTCTTGCAAACGGCACGGACATCAAGGACGTTTTCGAGATCGACGATATCGTGTTCGAGGTTGACAACAAGTCCCTCACAAACCGTCCCGACCTTTGGGGTCACTACGGTATCGCCCGCGAGTTTGCGGCTCTCTCCGGCAGACCTCTTAAAAAGCTTGAAACTGTAGACCTTTCAGTATACGACAGCCTTCCCAAACTCGACATCAAGATCGAGGACGACGACTGCCTCCGTTACTCAGGTCTCAAGTTTGACAACGTGTCCGTAAACGTCAGCCCTGTTAATATGCGTATCCGTCTGTTCTACTGCGGTATGCGCGCTATCAACTTCCTTGCTGACATGACCAACTATCTCATGCTTGAGATGGGTCAGCCTATGCATGCGTTCGACTCACGCAAGGTTGAAGCTATCCGCATCAAGAAGTTTGCAGATCCCTTTACCTTCCGCACACTCGACGGTGTTGACAGAGCAATTGACTCCAATACTCTTATGATCTGCAACGGTGACGAGCCTGTGGCTATCGCAGGTATCATGGGCGGTCTTGACTCCGAGATCGTGGATGACACCACGTCTCTCACTCTCGAATCAGCTTGCTTCGATCCCGTTTCCATCCGTAAGTCCGCGTCAAGAATGGCTCACCGTACCGACGCTTCTCAGCGCTACGAAAAGACTCTTGATCCCGAGATGACACCCGTTGCCATCGCCCGCTTCGTTAAGCTTCTTACAGATATCGACAGCGGTGCAAAGGTTATCTCCCGCCTTACAGACGATTTCCGCAGAACCTACGAGCGCAAGACACTTACCATTGACAAGGCTTACGTTGACCGCTACACAGGTATCGGCGACGCTATCACCTGCGAGCACATCGAGACCACGCTGAAGGCTCTCGGCTTTGACGTTATCCGCGAGGACGATAAATTCACGGTGACCGTTCCCTCATGGCGCGCTACCAAGGACGTTACCTTGAAGGCTGACCTTATCGAAGAGATCACCCGTATCTACGGATACGACAATTTCGTTCCCCACACAGCAAAGTCTCCCCTTTACCCCGTGCGTATGGGCGTAGAGAAGAGCGCAGAGAACGATCTCAAGGACATTCTCGTTAAGCGCTTCTCTCTCCACGAGGTACATTCCTACCTTTGGGCATACCACGACGATTACAAGAAGCTTGGCATGGAGGTTGAGGACAACGTAAAGATCCTTAACGCGACCAACCCCAACCTTGAAACTCTCCGCCGTTCCATCGTTCCCACCCAGCTTTGCCAGGTTAAGGTGAACACAGGATACGCTCCCGAGTTCGGTATTTTCGAGATCGGACGCGTTGTAAACGGCCTTAAGGCAGACGGACTTTGCGACGAGCGCAAGAAGCTTGCTATCACTCTCTTCAGCAAGACTGCATCCGTCAAGGAGCTTTACTTCCGCCTGAGAGACATGATCGCCGTTGCCATCGACGAGATGAGACACCGCGAGATCACTTTCGCTCCCATCGAGGCTGCCCATGATTACCAGCATCCGAAGAACCTTAACGCAGTTATCTGCGACGGCGTAGCTCTCGGTGAGATCGGTATCGTTCATCCCGCTGTTTCCAAGAAGATCGACAAGAAGGCGTCTATCGTTTACGCTGAGCTTGACGTAGCTCTTATCAGCGAGATCGCAGACGCGGGCATCCACTATGAGGAGGCGTCCAAGTATCCGGGTATGGAGGTAGACCTTACGTTCCTTTCCGATTCTTACGCTCCCATCAAGGCGGCTATCGCTTCCGAAAACTCACCCCTTATCAAGAAGGTGGGCGTAGTTGACCTTTACGCAGGCGAGGAGGGTAACTCCATCACAGTAAGAATAACCTTCTCCTGCGACGACCGTACCCTTACACGTGAAGAGGTACAGGCTGTCAGCGATTCCATCGTTGCAAAGCTTGCCGCAGACGGCATCAGCATGAAGCTGTAAATATTATTTTCACCCTCGGTCTGTTACAGATCGGGGGTGAAACGTATATAAGAGAACTGTGATGAATGAAGAAAATAAAAGGTCAAGAAGAAAAGAACTGCGGGTAAAAGAATACAATTATAGTAGAGGCGGGGCATACTTTGTTACTATATGTATTAAGGACAGGAAACAGATTCTTTCGAGAATAATTTATCCCGTAGGGGGCGGCGCCCTCGACGCCCCGCAAGTAAGGTTGTCTTCGTGCGGTGAATTTATTGAGAAATATTTATTATCAAGTGAGAACATATCCGGCGTAATCATTGACCGCTATGTAATAATGCCGATCATATACATGCAATAATTATTCTTGAACCGGAAAAATATGCGAAACACAGTGATGGGTCGTCGAGGGCGCCGACCCCTACAAATGAAATGTTACCGCATGTTATTTCAACGTTCAAACGTTTTTGTAATAAAGAAATTGGAAGGAATATTTTTCAGAGGGGATATTATGAACATATCATACGGGATAAAGTTGATTACGAAAGAAACGTACGCTATATTCATGAAAATCCGCGAAAAAGGTACTATGAACAGTTAAACAAGTAAAGAAACGTATTAAATGGTTAAACAACATTTCCTCATTCGTCCCCAATATTCCACTTGAAAAATGTAATTTCATGTGATATAATGAGTTAAAGTGGCAAAAATGTTCGGGTTTTGTCTATATTGACAAATGTTGCTGCAGTCGCGGAGGTGCGGTATGAAAGAAAAACTGACGTTTCAAAAGGTATGCGCTGACGTTATTGAGGTTAGCGAGCAAGGTTATAAGTCCGGTATCGTTTTTGTTGTCGCATTAGCGGTGGTGATTTTTATGGAGTTTTTCTTTCTGGCTCTCGCCGCTTTTAGCAAATTCGTCCCGCTGATGGCAGTTATCGGTGTCATTATCGCTTTGACCGTTTTGATTGAGGCTCTTCTCGGATATAGTACGGTCATTTCCTATCTCTGCGTGAACAGGGCAAAGAACGGACAGCTTTACGTTGTTCGTGACGTGATGTACCGCAAGGAGACGGTGACAAAATACCGCAGAAGACGAAGACATGGCGGAATTTCAATGCAAACTTATAAAGAAGTGTATTTTTCCGCCGCAGGGAAGTACGATTCAAAAGCCATAGCCGACAGGATCTACGACGAGACCGAATGCGGTGAGACTGTGTATCTGGTATATACGGGAGTTTTCCCAAATAAGGCAGTGTACGCATATTCGGGCGGCAAGTACGAGCCCGATTTTGAGATTAGATTATAATAAAAAAATATATAAAAAGGAGAAAAGACACAATGAAAAACTATTTTAAACTATTAGCTGTCGGCATCGCACTCGTGCTTTGCCTCTTCGCAGTTACCTCATGCGGAAAGGGTATTTCCGTAGATGACGTAACTGAAGACCCGTTAGCTGCCGTTGAGACTGCATTTGAAAAATACGCGGATGCTATCGACGGAAAGTACGGCAAATTCTTTGACGCGTTTGACGAAGTAGATACCGAGGCAAGCAGACAGAAGCTGACGTTTTCCATGAAGGATCTGGGAGATGCTGAGATCGGTATGGACGTTGACGCAGAGGAAAACTATGCTGCTGACATAAAGATTTCTGTATCCGAGATCGATGCAAACCTTAAGGTTTGGAGCGACGGAGAAAAGCTTGCGATCAGCCTTCCCGAGCTTCTCGGTAACGACAAGTACGGAGTAAACCTTTCCACGTTTAAGGATGACGTAAAGGAATCTCCCATGTTCAACGATGAATTTACATTTGAGGATTTCCGGGATGCTATAAAAGATCTTGTTGAAGATTCTTTTGATATGTCTGTAGATGAGCTTATGGGGAATCTGCAGAATAACATTGACGGCGAGAAGCTTGACAAGTACGCCGATGACGTGAAGAAGACTATTGAAGATATAACTCCGGTTGTAAGTGAAGAAAGTGTAGGCGACGTTGACTGTATCAGCGTTGAGTACAAGCTTACAAAGGATGAAGTTAAAGATATTATCGATGACTTTATGGATACGCTCAAGGCAGAACTTGAAGATATCATGCCCGATGTTGACTTTTCAGATACGACCGATTATGACGATATCGACGATATAAGCTTAAAATTCTACATAGCAAAGAAGAGCGGTGCTATCTACAAGAGCGTTATGACATCAGGTGAAGATAAGATCACCGTTGACTACAGCGCAGACCTTGCAAATCCTCTTAACATCACTCTTTCCGGTAATGCAGACGATGAAAAGGTTATCGCAACACTGAAGGAAGAGGCAACGACTCAAAGCGTTGACATCTGCTTTGACGTTAAGGCGACCGACGAAAACGGAGAGCGTACAAGCGGTGCATCTCTGAATTATGACGTTAAGGATAAGACTCTTGAAATCGAAGTTGTTTCCGACGGCAGTGCAGTATTTTCGACAAGCGGAACTCTTGAGGTAAGCGACGAAAAGTTTGCTGTCAGCCTTGATAAGATCATCGTAAACAACGATGACGTTGACGTTAAATTCTCTTACTCTATCAATACCGGTGCGGAGGTCAACGTTGAAGATATGCCTGAATATAAGGATATCACCGATATGGACGAGGATGATTTCTATGCTCTTATTGAGGATTTCGTGAATTCCGAGATCGGCTCACAGCTCTACGGTATTATGCAGTACGGATACTAATATTTGCGGTATAAAATAAAAAGCTATAGCGTGCCCGGCACGCTATAGCTTTTTTCTTTCTCATCCCAGCAGAACGTCTGTGACGAGCATCACGCAGAAGCCGACGAGCAGCGACCACGTGGCACCCCTTTCGCATCCGTGTGCGTGAGTTTCGGGGATCATCTCGTCGCTGACCACGTACAGCATCGTACCTCCCGCAAAAGCGAGAGCAAAGGGAAGGATTGCCTGAGAGATGCTGACGGCAAAGTATCCGAGAAGGGTACCTACTATCTCAACGGCGCCCGTAAGGGCAGCGCAGAGGAAGGTGGTACGGGGCTTTATTCCCGCCGCAAGCATGGGTGCGATTATTACCATACCCTCGGGGATGTTCTGCAATGCAATACCGCCCGCGATGAGTAGAGCCTGAGAGGTGTCTCCCGAGCCGAAGCCTACACCTGCCGCAATACCCTCGGGGAGATTATGTATGGCGATGGCGAGGACGAAAAGCAGAACACGGTTCAGTTTTTCGCCGCCTTCGCCCTCGGGGGACGTTCCCACAAATTTGTGAAGATGGGGGACAAGCTTATCGATAAGATGGAGCGCCGCCGCACCTGTAAAGATGCCTGCAACGGTGACGATCACTCCGTATCTTCCCCCGTATTCAACGGAGGGAACGATAAGTCCAAGTACAGCCGCCGCCAGCATGACCCCCGCCGCAAAGGCAAGGGTTATGTCTGAAAAGCGGTGTGAAATGTTTTTGAAAAGGAATCCGATGATAACGCCGAACAGCGTGGCACCGCCAACGCCCAGGGCTGTCAATAATACAAGTTCCACTTTAAACCTCCAACGTTACCCAAGCAATTCTTTGAGGTATTTGCCCGTGTACGACTTTTCTACCTTTGCGACCTCTTCCGGTGTACCCTGAGCAACAAGTGTTCCTCCGCCGTCGCCTCCCTCGGGACCAAGGTCTATAATATGATCGGCGGTCTTTATCATGTCAAGATTGTGCTCGATGACAATAACGGAATTTCCGCTTTCGATAAGACGGTTGAGCACGGTGATAAGTCTTTCAACGTCGGCAGTGTGCAGACCCGTGGTAGGCTCGTCAAGGATGTAGACTGTCCTTCCCGTGGGACGCTTGGAAAGCTCGGTCGCAAGCTTAACTCTCTGAGCCTCACCTCCCGAAAGAGTGGTGGATGACTGTCCTATCTTGATGTACCCAAGTCCTACGTCGCAAAGCATACGAAGACGGTTTGCGATACGGGGAATATCGGAGAAGAACTCAGCACCCTCCTCGCAGGTCATTTCAAGCACGTCAGCGATGCTCTTACCCTTGAACTTAACGTCAAGGGTCTCGCGGTTGTATCTCTTGCCGTGGCATACGTCACATGTGACGTATACGTCGGGCAAAAAGTGCATTTCTATCTTCTTTACGCCGTCACCCTCACATGCCTCGCATCTTCCGCCGCGCACGTTAAAGCTGAAGCGTCCCGATTTATAGCCGCGTAGCTTCGCGCCGGGCGTCTTAGCAAACAGGTCGCGTATGTCGGTGAAAAGACCCGTGTAGGTGGCGGGATTTGAACGTGGCGTGCGTCCGATGGGGCTCTGGTCGATGGCGATCACCTTGTCGAGATGCTCTACTCCCTCGATCTTTTTATGCCGTCCCGGGTTGGTTACTGCTTTATTAAGGGTGGCAGACAGACTTTTGAGCAGAATTGAATTTATAAGTGAGGACTTTCCCGAACCGGAAACGCCCGTTACGCATACGAAGCAACCGAGGGGAATCTTCACGTTTACGTTTTTGAGGTTGTTTTCAGCCGCACCCACTATTTTGAGGAATTTGCCGTTTCCGGAGCGTCTCGTTTCGGGTACGGCAATTTTGCGTCTGCCCGACAGAAAATCTCCCGTGACGGAATTTTCATTTGCGGCAACCTCAGCAGGTGTGCCGGCGGCAACGATCTCTCCACCATGTATACCCGCGCCGGGGCCTATATCGATGATATAGTCGGATTCGCGCATGGTTTCCTCGTCGTGCTCTACAACTATAACACTGTTTCCAAGGTCGCGGAGCTTTTTCAGCGTGGCAATGAGCTTTGAGTTATCTCTCTGATGAAGACCTATAGAGGGCTCGTCAAGGATGTACAAAACTCCCGTGAGGGACGAGCCTATCTGGGTCGCAAGACGGATACGCTGTGCCTCACCGCCTGACAGAGAGCCTGATTTTCTCGAAAGAGTAAGATATTCAAGGCCAACCGAGCGTAAGAAGCCAAGACGGCTCTTTATCTCTTTCACGATCTCATGGGCGATCACCGCTTCTCCGCCCTCGAAAGCGAGACTTTCGGTAAAGTCAAGCGCATCGGTGACGGACATGTTACAGTATTCGGAAATGTTTTTGCCGCCAACGGTGACCGAAAGCACCTCGCGGTTAAGTCTCATTCCGTGACATTCGGGACATTCCACGTCAAGGAAGAACTGGTCGTAGTAGTCAGAGGAATCTCCGCCCCAGCTCGCTCTCTCTTCGATTATTTTGATAAGACCGTCGAACTTGGCGGTAGTCTGCCTTGTGGATTCTCCGCCGAAAAAGCGGACAACGTCAAACTTTTTGTCGGTACCGTAAAGAAGCGCGTCAAGTGCTTCTTTGGAGAAGTTTTCAATGGGGGTGTTGAGATCGGCACCGTAGGATTCGATCACAGCTTTTACAAGAGGACCGTTCCAGGAGTCCTCAGTCAGGGACTTGAATCCGTTTACGGCGATACCTCCCTCGGATAGGGAGAGGGACTTGTCGGGGATGATCTTGTCGGGTGAAATGCTTCTCTGAGAGCCGAGACCCGAGCATTTGGGGCAGGCTCCGAAGGGATTGTTGAAGGAGAACATGCGGGGTTCAAGCTCACCGAAGCTGATACCGTGCTCGTCGCATGCGTAGTTGGTGGAAAAATTCATCTTTTCCGCCTCTCCCTCGCGGGGAGCGGTCTCACACAGCACGTACCCCTCAGCCTCGCGGAGAGCACATTCCACGGAATCGGTAACTCTTCCGCGGATACCGTCCTTCATTACGAGACGGTCCACCACGATCTCCACGGTATGCTTGAGATTTTTATCAAGCTCGATCTCTTCTCCGTCGCCGTATATGACACCGTCAACGCGGAGACGGACGTATCCGTTTTTACGGGCGTCATTTATTACCTTTTCATGGCGTCCCTTTTTGCCTCTTACAACGGGGGCAAGAATCATAAAGCGTGTGCCCTCGGGCATAGCCATGATCTTGTCGATTATCTGATCGGGGGAGATCTGTCTTATCTCCTTGCCGCAGACGGGGCAGTGAGGCACGCCAAGTCTTGCGTATAGGAGACGGAGGTAGTCGTATATTTCGGTAACCGTTCCCACCGTGGAACGGGGATTTTTTGAAGTGGTCTTCTGGTCGATGGATATAGCGGGGGAGAGCCCTTCAATGGAATCCACGTCGGGCTTGTCAAGCTGACCGAGGAACATACGGGCGTATGAGGAAAGGCTTTCCACGAACCGTCTGTGACCCTCTGCGTAGAGAGTGTCAAAGGCAAGGGAGGATTTTCCGCATCCCGACAGACCGGTCAATATGACAAGCTTATCACGGGGGATGGTAGCGTCTATATTTTTAAGATTATTTACCCGCGCACCGCGGATGACAATATTTTTCTGCATTTTTAACTCCGATTTGTTATGGGGGGATTTATCAGTTAAAACCGAACGTATTATCCACGGAATTTTTACCGAATGTGAGAGTTGCCATTCTATACATAGCTTTTCCGTGTATTCTGTCGTGCCAAATGAAACGACGCAAGACCTTTCTAAGCGACCATTTTTCGTCATAGCTGCCTGTCAAAACAGTATTTGACAAGAACCCTGTTTGTTTTTCCAGAAGTTCAAAACCGTTTTTTCTACACTGAAGTATGGAACCATCATTAGATACAGAGACGCCGATTTCTCCGAAATAATAACTGTTTACGCATTTTGTATGCTCATACATTTCGTGTGCTGTTCTGGGTCTCGGACCGATAAAAGTATTTTTAGGTTTTAACGAGCTTGAGTGCTTGTCTGATATGGAATCATGCATTTTCAAAAAATCTTCTGCGGATTTTAAAGTTATAGTCTTTAGATGCAGATATTCTTCCATCGTTAAAGATTGTTTTTCTGAATCGAAAATCACATCAGAATCAGCATCACAAATATCAAGCGAAGATATGTGTTCTTCTGCAACGATGGGAATGATATCCTCAGTTATGCTTTGACCGATCCAGCGCGAGTATGCGAGTATCTCTTGTGGCATTTTCGAAAGTGCTTCTTCCAAGGAACTGCCGCGTGTAAACGCGCCGATATAATCCCTGGAATAAAGCAGGGTATCGTTCCCGTTGTGTTCCCAAATACAATGAATTTTCATTTGTTTTCCTCGAGTGAACTAAGCTTCCGGTAATAATAACGCAGTGGATTGTTAATGATATATTGGGTACATTCGTGGTAGTCGTCAGGGTTTCT
This sequence comes from Clostridia bacterium, assembly GCA_017440665.1. Taxonomy (GTDB): domain Bacteria; phylum Bacillota; class Clostridia; order Oscillospirales; family CAG-272; genus RUG11130. Next base: position 34,649 of record JAFSGU010000073.1, on the reverse strand, counting down.
GATGATGTGGTCATAGAAAGAGTTTTGCCAAATGGGAAAACCAACACGTTTTGTTACCATACCCTTGAACTGTTTAACCATCCGTTCAACCGTAGGAGCGACCTGTGGTTGTCCGGAATCTTTCGGCAAGATCGCAACGATCAAGTGAATATGATCGGGCATTATAACAAATGAGCGGATTGAAACGGGTTCATATATGGTATGCCAAGCATCAAGTTCCTCAAATACAAGCTGGCCTATTTTGGATAAGGGTAAACCATGCGGACGAACACAGTTCGTCCCTACAGATATCCATGTTATTTCTTGCGGATTAATTTCGCAGTTCCAAAAATAATTCTGCCGATTCTTGGTACATATTGTCAAAAAGTATGCACCTGGCTTGCTGTAATCAAAATTTTTGAGACGGGTATTTTTTCTTATTGGAAAGTTACTATCGTTACCCATACAGCATCTCCATGATAATTTCTGTAGGGGAGCACTGTGTGCTCCCGAAAACGAAAGGGAATAGAAATCTTTACGGCTACTAACACCACATCGTTTACGATATGACTACTGTTTTCGATGAGAGATTACAGCATCCTTTATACATTATCTCTTCACCTATACCTTGCCAGTCTTGCTTCCACCTCGTCACATCTGAGGCGGTCGCGGATGTACGCCTGTCTTAGCAGCTCACGGGGCAGGTATGGGTCATATTTATTAAAGGCGGGGGCTTCGCTCACAGCGACGATATCCTCGGGATCAATTCCCTCACGGGATATTTTTGCAAGATGTTTTAGTAAAGCCTCGCCGCCTCCGCGTTCAAGCTTGAAAGTCATGTAGCAGCATCCTTCAAATTCCATATCGTGAAGTCCGAAGGCGGCACCGTTCTTTGCTACGAAGCGGCGCATTGTGCGAAAACTTCTTGTGCCGAGCCATGGGAAATATACCCAGGTGGAGCCGCCGATGCATATCATGTCACGGGCGGTCATTCCCGTGTTACGGGCGACGGCACGGGCTGTGCGAAGTCTCTTCAAAGCGTCGGGTTTGAGGTATGGGTATTCCACGTCCTCCGTCAGCACCTGACGCATTCTTTCAAGTATACGGGTGTGTATCTCGCCGAAGTCGCCCGGCCATGACACCTCCATTTTACCCTTTACGGGATGAACGTATACGAGACGGCGGGCAACGTCACATTCTTCCACCTCCCAAACTCTTCCCGCAAGAGCAAAACGGTCTCCTGCAGGGGGAGCGGTGGTGATGGTGCCTATTTCCTCGGACTCACATCTTACCGTGAAATCCTCGCTGTCCTTGAACACCGCGAAAAACTTGAATGATGAGGTCAGCTTTTCTCCCTTGAGACCTACGATGAGCTCGCCCTCGTCGGTCATTTCAAGGTAGTCGTTTTCTATCATGTGGTAAAGCAGAGTTTTATAGTCTTCCTTTTCCACAAATTCAAAGGGGGGCATGGCGAATATCTTTGACGCAAGTCGGGCGGGAGTCATGGCTCCGCTTCCCGCAAGGGTGGAAAGAGTCTGCTGGAAAAGAAGGCTGTAGGGACATCTCACTCTGCGAGGAGGCTCGATAAACCTTTCTTCAATGTAAAGCTGTACTACCGCGATGGCGCGGAGAAGCTCCCATGGGATAAGTGCGGGCAAAGGTGCGTTTGGAAGGGGTTCTTCCTCGCGGAAGACCATCATCATCTCCGAAACGTCACCTCGTCTGCCCGAGCGTCCGAGTCTTTGCAGGAAGGAGGACACCGTTGTGGGCGCACCCATCTGTACCACTCGCTCCAGCTTGCCGATGTCAACACCAAGCTCAAGGGTCACGGTGGCACAGGTGACGGCGTGAACGTCCTCTGCTTTCATTTTCATTTCCGCATCCTCTCTCAGGGCGGCGGAAAGGTTTCCGTGGTGGATGAGGAAGATATCGTCCTCACCTCTGTAGTCCGCTATCTGACGGAGAGTAGCGGTAACGTATTCCGTTTCCTCTCGTGAATTGGAGAAAACAAGGGATTTTTTGTCCCGTACGCAATCGTATACGTACTCAAAGCCGTCGTCAATGTGGAAGGTCTCTTTGCTGTCCGTTTTGACTTCGGATACTTCCTCGGGAATGACGTCCGTGCCTTCCACGGTAAGACGTACGTTGTCCGTGGCTTCGGTGGATACGGGAGCGTTGTTAATGAAGAAATGCTCCATTCCGAGACGCATGCGTATGCTTTTGTTTGTTGCCGTCGGAACGGCAGAGTCTCTGCCCGTACCTGCCGACAACCAGTCTGCCGCGATGCTAAGATCTCCGATAGTAGCGGAAAGACCGATGCGTCTCGGGTTTATACCTGCGGCTTCGCACAGACGGGAAAGCTGGCATATTATCTGATTTCCGCGGTCGGTGCCCGTGAGGGTGTGTATCTCATCGATTATCACGTACCTGAGGTCTCCGAAAAGCCGCGGCAGGTCGTTGTGACGGCGGATGAGCATAGCTTCAAGAGACTCGGGGGTTATCTGTAAAAGTCCCGCAGGACGGTCGAGAGCACGGTTCTTGTGAGACGCCGCCACGTCACCGTGCCAATGATATACGGGAATATGAGCGCCGTCGCAAAGCTCGGTTATTCTCATAAACTGGTCGTTAATAAGGGATTTAAGAGGAGCTATATACAAAGCTCCGAAGGTTGCGGGGGGATCCTCGTGAAACTGTGACAGTATGGGGAAAAGAGCGGCTTCCGTCTTTCCCGATGCGGTTGACGAGGACAGGAGAAGATTATCTTCCGAGTTGAAGATAACCCGCGCCGCTTCAAGCTGCATTTCATGAAGAGTTTCCCATCCGCGGGAATAGATAAACTCACGGATAAATGGGGAGTAGGAATAAAATATCTGCTCGGCTGTCATGGCGCGCTCCTTTCTGATCATTTAATATTTATCAAAATACGATATCGTCGATGGTGACTTTTCTCGGTGTATATCCGCCGTTTGCAGGTGGCGTTTCATCGTTTTGTGAGCTTGCGGACGCGGTGGAAGCTTGAACGGGTACCTCTGTTTTTTTGCCTACGATGTCACGATAGGACTTGTCGGGATTCTGCAGCAGCAGATCCAGCAGAGACACGTAATCTCTGATTATCTCACGGGGAGTGATCATTTCCTCAGCCCCTGCACGGGAGAGTGAATTCTTCAAAAACTCCGCCATCTCGTCGTCGGTGATTCGGGCTTCAACTCCGTGATACTTGGAGTGAAGTGCGGTGAGACGCATCATAAGCGCCAAAAGCTCCGAGTCGGACAGCCTTTTCAGTCTTATAACGGGACCCATCATGCTCTTAAGGGGAGCGCCGTTTTCGCCCGAAACAAATCTGCTGTCGCAAAGACGGCTGCGTAGTGCCTCGTAACTGAAAAGTCCGCGTCGGGTGTCCTCCAAAAACTGGGGTGTTCCGCCGAAGATGAGCATAAGTCCCTCAGCCTTACCCTGCATGGTATCGTTGTACATGGAGAGTATCTTTTCGTAATTCGCCTCGCGGGAAATGCGGTTGGATATCTTGTAAAGATTTACTCCCTCGTCGATGAATATACAAAGGCCCTTGTAGCCAACCTTACGCACGAGAGCGCAGATGAGCTTCATGTGGTCGTACCAGTTCACGTCGTTTATAACGGAGAGGGATCGGATGCCGATGGCAGCCCTTGCCTCGGTCTTCGTACCGTACTCGCCTCTCAGCCAGCGCAGACACGCGGACATCTTAGCGTCATCCCCCTCGCCGTAGGCCTTGCAGTATTCGCTTACCACAAGTGCAAAGTCGAATCCGCCCACGCCTGCTTCAAGGGAGCGGGCGTCTGCGATTATTTCCGATGTGACACGTGCGGAGAACTCGGGGGAGGTGTGGGGGATGCCCGACGCGGTAACACGCTCGGCAACTCCGGAGTACCATCGTCCGATGATAGCGGGGAGCGCACCTCCGTCGGGAGATGATTTGCAGGAGAGGTTTCTGATAAGCTCACGGTACGTAGCAAGACCGCCGGGACCGCTGAGACGTCTCTCGGGGGAAAGGTCACAGTCGGCTGTGACGAATCCGCGATCTGCGGCATGTCCGCGCATAAGCTGTATAAGAAAGCTCTTACCCGAGCCGTAACGTCCGATGATGAAGCGGGTCGCTCCCTCGCCGTCGGCTACGCGGTTCAGGTCATCAGCAAGGGATGCGATCTCGTCCACTCTGCCGATAGCTATATACGGTCCTCCCGTACGGGGAACTACTCCCGCGGATACGGAGGAAAGCAAAGTTCCGAGAACTCTGCGTGGAATTCTGTCTGTGTTCAAATTCTTTACCGTACCTTTCGGTTTGATGTGTTTCGTTTTTCAGACGATTTAATTTTTTGTACCGATAAACTGCCAACGATGTTGGCAAAGCTAAGTGGCTTTTCTATGAGTAGAATTTTAGCAAAGCAAAAATATGATGTGAAAAAAGCACGCTAATTATTGGTTTTCTTTTCTTATCTTTTTTGCGAAGCAAAAAAGATAAGAATCAGCCAAGGAGGTGAGCGAAGCGAGGAAACTTCGGCGCTTGAGATGGGTCTTTCTAAGGATTACAGTTATTACGAAAGTTGTTACCATATCTGCGGTAGTGTTGCAGACGGGGCAGCCAATGTGGTTTTCAGACTTTGTTATTTCTTTTTGACGCCCTTTTTGGCGCCGTTTTTCGGTTTCTTTGATACCGCCCAGCCTTTTGCGCGCTTTTCGTCAGCGCGCACCTTGCGTGGCTTGTCGGGTGTATCAGTCTTTTTAGTCTGTTTTTTGTCTTTATTCTGCGCCTTGTTTTTGTCTCCCGCAGACTTATGAGACTTCTTGCTGCCGCTGTTCTGTACGGGAGCTCCTTCAAGAAGCTCTGCCAGCATCTTTTTACCGCGCTCGGTACAATACTTTTCAGCTTCTTTTATGAGCGGTCGGTTTTCTCTCCGTCTCCACTGCAGAAGGGCGCGCTGAAGCTGCTTTTCTCTGTAGTCGGTGGGAGTGTATATCTCGCGGCCCGTGAAGGGGTCAATACCTGTATAAAACATGACTGTGGAGGCAGTACCGGGTGTGGGATAAAAGTCCTGTACCTGCTCGGGGGCAAGACCTATCTTCTTGGTATACAGCGCAAGCTCTGCGGCATCGTCCATGGTGCTGCCGGGATGGCTTGACATGAGGTAAGGCACAAGGTACTGCTCAAGTCCCGCGTCTGCTGAATAGTCGAAGAATTTTTCTCTGAAACGGTCGTAGGTTCCGATAGAGGGCTTGCCCATCATGCGGAGCACCGCGTCGGAGCAATGCTCGGGCGCCACCTTAAGCTGTCCGCTTACGTGGCGTGACACGAGCTGACGGAAGAATGTGTTGTCTCTGTCGCAAAGCATGTAGTCAAAGCGGATGCCCGAACGGACGAACACCTTCTTTACACCGGGTACAGCTTCAACTCTGCGGAGCAGCTCGGCGTACTCGCTTTGGTCCGCTACAAGATTCTTACAGGGTCTTGGTGCGAGACACTTTCTGTCGGGGCAAACGCCGTGCTCCTTCTGCTTTTCGCAAGCGGGATAACGGAAGTTTGCGGTGGGACCGCCAACATCGTGGATGTATCCCTTGAAGTCGGGCATTGCGGCGATCTTTTCTGCTTCTGCCACTACGGACTCAATGCTTCTCGAACGTACTGCACGTCCCTGATGGAACGCAAGCGCACAGAAATTACATCCGCCGAAGCAGCCTCTGTTGTGAGTGATGGAGAATTTCACCTCGCGGATCGCGGGGACTCCTCCGTCCTTTTCGTACATGGGATGATAGTCACGCATGAAGGGGAGGGCGTAAACGCGGTCAAGCTCCTCTCTCTCAAGGGGAGGCATAGGCGGGTTTACCACCACCGCGCGGTCTCCGTAGTACTCGATAATAGCTTTTCCGTAGACGGCATCATTATTTCTGTACTGACGTCTGAACGCCTCGGCGTATACTTCACGGTTTTCCTTTAGTTCGTCGTAATCATAACCGGGAGCAGGATCTTCATCAGTCGCTCTGTCAACGGGAAAGTGTGTTTCCACTCCGTCCGCTGTCTTGCACACGTATGCTGTGCCTCTCACGTCGCGGAGCTTTTTTACGGGGATTCCGCGGTCAAGGAGCTTTGCAAGGCGCACGATAGTATTTTCACCCATACCGTACATAAGTATGTCAGCGCGGGAGTCGATCAGGATGCTTCGTCTCACCTTGTCCGACCAGTAGTCGTAATGTGCAAAGCGTCTGAGGGACGCTTCAAGTCCGCCGATAAGTATCGGCACGTCACCGTAAGCCTCGCGGATGCGGTTGCAGTATACGATAAGCGCGCGGTCGGGACGCTTGCCTGCAACTCCTCCGGGTGAGTAGTAATCATCGTTTCTCTTGCGCTTCGCTGCGGTGTAATGCGCCACCATGGAGTCAATATTGCCCGAAGAAACGAGAAAGCCGAGTCTCGGTCTGCCGAAGCGCTTGAAATCATCTGTGTTTCTCCAGTCCGGCTGGGGGAGTACGGCGCATAAAAATCCCGCTTCTTCAAGAACACGGGTGATTATAGCCGCGCCGAAGGAGGGGTGATCAACGTAGGCATCTCCGCATACGTAAACGAAGTCGGGCTGCTGATATCCTCTCTCTCTTACTTCCTCAGGTGTAACGGGTAAAAACGGCATTTTGGGGCCCTCCATGATGAAAATAGTCTATAATAATATTGTACCATACAGGGGCATTTTTTTCAAGGGAGATTTACACAAAAAGAAAATTTGTTCGTGCTAAAAATGCTGTGGAAAAATTGGGCACACATCCAAAAAACATCCGAATTACACAATAAATCCGCTGTGCTATTGATTTTTTTTGAATTTTATGATATCCTATACGTAATATGATAATTACAACGGCGAAGGTCGTACATATCGGAGGTTTTTATGCAGGATAAAGTGATTCTTTTTGATGGAACTCCCGAGAGTCTTGGGAATTTTTACGCTCTTCAGACCGGTGAGGCGACAAGATGGCTCCTCCTTGAGGATGGCTCTCTTACGGTTACCCGTCATGATTTGGTTTCAAGATATGAGTTTGGTGACGCGCACATCCACCTGGAATTCAAGATCCCTCATATGCCGTATGCGCACGGACAGTGGAAGGGCAACAGCGGCGTGTACGTCCACGGCTGCTATGAGATACAGATACTTGATTCCTACGGTAACGAGCCGCGCTATGATGAGTGCGGAGGTATATACACACTTGCCGCTCCTATTGTGAACGCATCTCTTCCCGAGGAGACTTGGCAGACCTACGATATCATTATCAGAGCTGCCAAGCTTAATGAGGACGGAAGCATCAAGGCGCCCGCAATTATTACCGTTATCCACAACGGACAGGTGGTTCACAACAACTTTACCTTGCACACGAACACCCCCGGCCATTTTGATAAGGTCGTAGAGCGCGGACCTCTCCTTCTTCAGGATCACGGATGCCCCGTAAGCTTCAGAAACATATGGGTCCAGCCTCTTGAATGAGAAAGACCACGGAATTTTTAAAATAAAGTGAAATACCGCACCGATCGCGGATCATTATGTCGCCGCTTTGCGGCTGAATGGAGTTTGTTATGAAAAAAGTAATGCTTGTGTTCGGAACACGTCCCGAGGCCATTAAGATGTGTCCTCTCGTAAATGAGCTTAAGTCCCGCGAGGGCCTTGAGACCGTAGTATGCGTGACAGGTCAGCACCGTCAGATGCTTGACATGGTACTTGGAGCTTTTGAAGTTGTTCCCGATTACGACCTTGCGATAATGAAGCAGGGGCAGACCCTCTTCGACGTTACCGTAAACATTCTTGAGAGGATCAAGGCTGTTCTCGAGGAAGCGAAGCCCGACGTGGTTCTCGTACACGGCGACACTTCCACCACCTTCGTAACGGCTCTCGCCTGCTTCTACCTGCAGATCCCCGTAGGCCACGTTGAAGCGGGACTTCGCACCTACAACATCTACTCTCCCTTCCCGGAGGAATTCAACCGTCAGGCTGTAGGCATCGTTGCTCGCTATAACTTTGCTCCTACCGAAATGGCTCGCGAGAACCTGATTTCCGAGGGTAAGCATGAGGAGTTCATCTACGTTACCGGTAACACTGCCATCGACGCTCTCAAAACGACCGTTAAGGAAGACTACACACATCCTGAGCTTGAGTGGGCGTCTGATTCCCGCCTTATCATGATCACCGCTCACAGACGTGAGAATCTGGGTGAGCCCATGCACAGTATGTTCCGCGCTATCCGCCGTATCATCGACGAGCATCCCGACGTTAAGGCGATCTACCCCATCCATATGAATCCCGTGGTGCGTAAGGCGGCAGAGGAAGAGCTTGGCGATTGCGACCGAATACGTATTATCGAGCCTCTCGACGTGCTTGACTTCCACAATTTCCTTGCACGCAGCTACATGATCCTTACGGACAGCGGCGGAATCCAGGAGGAGGCTCCCTCTCTCGGTAAGCCCGTTCTCGTAATGCGTGACACCACCGAGCGTCCCGAGGGTATCAAGGCCGGAACTCTTAAGCTGGTCGGTACTGATGAGACTGTTATCTACAACAATTTCAAGGAGCTTCTCGAAAGCCGTGAAGCTTACGATGCTATGAGCCATGCGTCCAATCCCTACGGTGACGGACAGGCGTGCCGTCGTATTGCCGACATTCTTGAGGATAAGTGGGACGGAAGATAAAAGAGTTATGATCGCCGTTGGCGAGATATAATGCTTCGCAGTTATATTCGGCTCCTGCCGAGTTATATAGTTGAAAAAAGAGAAGATAAAAGAGGCTACCTCCCGGAGGGAGCCTCTTTTTGTATATATAAAACGTCCGCTCATCCCTTGTATTTCCGTGAAAATTGATGTATAATTTAATCATATAGACAAATATACTTGAAAAGGAACGTTGTTATGGCAAAAGTAAGCTGGAAAGCGGGGGCAATGCTGTCTCCCGTACCGCCCGTTTTGGTATCATGCTCCGACGGAGAGCGCGACAATCTTATTACCGTAGGCTGGACCGGTATCATATGCACCGAGCCTGCAAAGACGTATATATCTCTTCGTCCCGAAAGATTTTCCTATGAGATAATATCAAAAAGCCGTGAGTTTATCATAAATCTCCCCTCGTCACATATCATCCGCTCCATTGACTTCTGCGGTGTGCGAAGCGGACGAAAGCTTGATAAATTCAAGGAATGCAGACTCACCAAGGAAAAGGCGACGCAGGTGGCGTGTCCCGCCGTGGCGGAAAGTCCCATATCCATCGAGTGCCGCGTTACCGATATTATCAAGCTTGGCACGCACGACATGTTTATGGCTGACATCATCGCTGTAAACGTGGACGAAAGATATATCGACGAAAAGGGAAAGCTCCGCATAGAGCAGTGTTCACTTGCGGCGTATGCCCACGGTTCGTATTTTGCCCTGGGCAAGAAGATAGGCTCATTCGGATATTCCGTTAAGAAGAAGCAGACGAAAAACAGAAAGAAATAAATCGGAGGTTTTATACAATGCCTTATATTGAGATCAAAACAAACGTACACGTGAAAGAAAGCGTAAAAGATGAACTGCACCATATGCTGGGAGAGAAGATAACCCTCATCCCCGGCAAGACAGAGCGTTGGCTTATGACCGACGTTGTGGGTGACAAGTCTATGTCATTCGGCGGAGACACCGCAGGATGCGCTATAGTTGAGGTTGCCCTCTTCGGCAAGGCGACAAACGATGCGTATGACGCACTTACCGCGGCACTTTGCGAGTCTGTTGGAGAAGCACTTGATATTCCCTGCGACAGAGTGTACGTAAAGTACGAGGAAGTAGACCACTGGGGCTGGAACAAGATGAATTTCTGAGAGGGATGGTAGATATGAGTAGTTTTCGTGAAGTATCTCCCTATGAGCTTGAAGGGAATTTTATACGTGAGATAGGCAAGGAATGGATGCTCGTTTCTGCGGCGGCTGAGGAAGGCGAAAGGTTCGGAGGGGACTACAACACCATGACAGCCTCATGGGGAGGCGTGGGCGTGCTGTGGAATAAGCCTGTTGCTTTCGTTTTCATCCGTCCCGAAAGACACACCTACACCTTTGCGGAGGATGGCGAGTATATGACGCTTTCCTTCTTCGGAGGCGAGAAGAGGGAAGAGCTTACCCTCTGCGGCAGAACAAGCGGACGAGAGACAGACAAGGCAAAGGAGTGCGGCTTTACACCTGTATTTGCAGAGGCTGAGGGCGGACGTCACGTGTATTTTGAGGAAGCGGAAAAGGTACTTCTCCTCCGTAAAATGTACGCTGCTCCCCTTGATACGGGCGCATTCTGCGACACTATGCCCCTTGAATTTTACCGTACCGACGGAATGCACAAGATGTACGTGTGTGAGATCGTAAAGGCGCTTGTGAAATGAGCAAATATGACCTTGTAATATGGGATTGGAACGGCACGCTTCTTTCTGACGTTGACGTGAACGTGCGTACAATTAACATTCTTCTCCACAAAAGAGGGATACCTACTATTCCATCAAGGGAAGCGTATCTTGAACGTTTCCGTTTCCCCGTGATAGACTATTACCGCGAGCTCGGTTTCAACACCGATGTTGAAAACTTTTCGGACATTGCGGACGATTACATAAACGTATATAATGCGGAGGCACGGGATGCGGGTCTATATGACGGAACGCGCGAGGTGCTTGAAGCGGTGCGCGGTATGGGTGTTCGTCAGGCGATAGTGTCCGCAGCTGACGGAGACAGACTGAGATGCGAGGTGAAAAATCGCGGTATCGACACCTATTTTACCGATATTATCGGTAAGGGAGACAACCGCGGAGACGGGAAGATAGCACTTGGTCAGGGTTTCGTGAACTCCACGGGTATACCTGCGAATAAGATTTTGTTTGTCGGTGACATGGAGCATGACGCTGAGCTTGCCGCCGCTTGCGGATGCGACTGCTTGCTTGTGGCAAGAGGGCATATGTCACGGGCGCGGCTTGAAAGCTTGGGTGTTCCCGTAGCGGATGATATCCGCGATGTGGTGCGTTATTTGGAATGAGAAAACAGGCGATGAAGGTTGAAGGATGCAAACTCTATGGATGGAAAAACAACGATAAAATACTTACAGACTTACATCAAAGAAAAAGACTATCATCCTGAGCTTTTGAAAGATTACTTTTTGAAATTATCCGAGGAAGTAGGAGAACTTTCCCGTGCAATGAGAAAAGGACTGAAAGCACAAAACAATACTGACATTTTGGGCACAGTAGACGAGGAATTATTTGATGTCATTTATTACGCTTTAGCCATTGCCAATATATATGACATTGATATAGAGCAGGTAGCAAAAGTGAAATCCGAGATGAACGAAGGCAGATACCCCTCTAAAGTGAAATTTGAACAAGGCAGATAATTTCGAGTTCATCACATATAACAATACCCCGATAGATTTTTGTCTGTCGGGGTGTTTTGTGTGAAGTACTATAATATGGCTCCCTCCGGGAGGGAGCTCCCGCTTGCGGGTGAGGGAGAATGCGTTACAATGGATTCTTATTTGTAGGATTGCTACAATCTTAACAAAATTCAGAATCTTTCATGCCGCACTCTCCTTCCGTCATGGCTTACGCCATGCCACCTCCCTCCCGGAGGGAGGCTCAACGTCCCGTTACGGTGGTTTGGGACGTTTGTCCGAATCAGAGAAAATCAAAAAACGACAGAATTTCTTCTGCCGTTTTTTTGCTTATATTAACGTTATTCGGACAGCCTTAATCCTCGTCGTCCTCGTCATCGTCCTCGGGTACGAGAAGCGTTACTTCAATTTCAAGAACACGCTTTTCATCCGTGTCGGTGACGATAACCGAAAGTCCGTCTGCTTCAAATGTGTCGCCGTTTACGGGAATTCTGCCCACGTGCTCCATTACCCATCCGCTGACGGTAGTAGCATCGTATTCGTCGTCACATTCAAGCTCGAAAAGCTCGAACATTTCGTCAAGGTCAGCCGTACACTTGATACGGTACGTATCGTCTGCGACCTTTGTGAAGCGCTCGATGATCTCGTCGTGCTCGTCCCAAATGTCGCCTACAAGCTCTTCAAGAATATCTTCCATCGTTACGATACCGAGAGTACCGCCGTATTCGTCGGTGATGATGGCGATGTGAGACTTTTCCTTTTGAAGATCCTTCAGAATATCGTGTATCTTCATGGAAGGCGTTACGTATACGGGAGACTTCATGATCTCGGAAAGAGGCTTATCGGTTACGCGGGGACCGTTATAAAAGTCCTTCTGATGGACGATACCGACAATGTGGTCGAGAGAATCCTTGTATACGGGCAGACGGGAATAACCCGTAGCCGTGAATACCTCGGCGATCTCATCCATGGGAGTATCGTCCTCTACACCCACAACGTCAACTCGGGGAGTGAGGATATCCTGCGCCTCAAGATCGTTGAACTCAACGGCAGATCGGAGAAGGTCGCCCTCTTCGCTGTCGATGTCACCGCCCTCTTCAACTGCATCAATGAGAGTGATGAACTCGTCGGAGGTCATGCCCTTTTCCTCGGAGAATTTGAAGATGAGGGAAAGAAGCTTCTTCCAAAGTCCGAATATGAAGTTCACGGGAGTAAGTATCCACATGAAAACGGTAATAAGGGGCGCGGAAAAAGAAGCAAACTTTTCGGGAGCCTCCTTGGCAAGGCTCTTGGGAGAGATCTCACCGAAAACAAGAACTACAGCGGTGATAACTGCCGTTGAAACGGTAGCGGCTGTGCTCCTGTCCTTTATCAGACCGATAAAGAAAAGGGTCGCTACAGATGACAGCAGGATGTTTACTATGTTATTTCCCACGAGGATCGTGGAAAGAAGAGAGTCGTACTTATCTGCCAGCGCTAAGACACGCTCGGCTTTTTTGTCACCCTTATCTGCAAGGGTGCGAAGTCTGGTTTTGTTGATAGTTGAAAATGCGGTTTCCGTGGCGGAAAAATATGCTGACATCACCACGAGAAACGCCATAAATAATATTGTGGTTAAATCACCTGAACTCATTTTATATGTGTCCTCCAAAAATATATGTTTGTGTTATTATTCGTATAGTCGGGCATGGGTATCAACACCGCATATCCGGCATCAGGGACAGGTCACATACGTGTTTCAGGTTATATCCGCAGAGCTTTTCCGTATGTACGCAAAGTCTGACGGAGTATTCTTTACATATCGGCGTCATTGCCGCCGTCATGCAAGATCGGGGGGGTTCTTCCATTTCTGAAGACAGGGTTTCGATGCCTTCGTTTTCCGTGCACGTTTTTCCTCTTCCTGAGAGGCGTAGCACGGGGCGTGGGGCAACGGGGTCATCCGAAGCTTCAATTTATGGCGTAAGCCATACATCGGGAGACCGAGATCGTGGGATGCTCTCCGCGGGGAGACCCCGCGGAGGATCCGATTATTTGAAATTACTTCTTGAGAGCGATAGCCTCGCGAGCCTTAGCCGCGATGGACTCAGCGTCAAGATGGAAGTAGGAAACGAGCTCCTTAGCGGGACCGCTTCTACCAAACTCGTCGTTTACACCAACCTTAAGTACGGGTGTGGGGCACTTTTCGCTGAGAACTTCAGCTACAGCGGAACCGAGACCGCCGATGATGGAGTGCTCTTCGCAAGTAACCACTGCGCCACAAGCCTTAGCTTCAGCGATAACCAGCTCCTCGTCAAGAGGCTTGATTGTGTGGATGTTTACGACTGATGCCTTGATTCCCTCAGCCGCGAGGATGTCGCGTGCGAGAAGCGCCTGCTCAACCTCGATACCTGTTGCGATGAGAGCAACGTCACAGCCGTCAGCAAGCTTAACGCCCTTGCCGATCTCGAACTTGTAATCGTCGCCGTTTACTACCGGAACAGCCATTCTGCCGAAACGGAGGTATACGGGGCCGTCGTGCTCGATCGCAGCCTTAACAGCAAGTCTTGCTTCAACTGCGTCAGCGGGGTTTATGACAACCATACCGGGGATGGTGCGCATGAGAGCGAGGTCCTCGCAGCACTGGTGTGTTGCGCCGTCTTCACCTACGGTGATACCTGCGTGAGTTGCGCCGATCTTAACGTTGATGTGGGGATATCCAACAGTGTTTCTTACCTGCTCGTAAGATCTGCCTGCCGCAAACATTGCGAAGGAAGAAGCGAAGGGGATCTTGCCTGTGAGAGCGAGACCTGCCGCAACGCCGATCATGTTGTTCTCAGCGATACCGCAGTCAAAGAATCTCTCGGGGAATGCCTTCTTAAAAATACCTGTCTTTGTAGCTGCCGCAAGGTCAGCATCAAGAACTACTAAGTTTTCATACTCAGCGCCGAATTCAGCGAGAGCCTTACCGTAGGCTTCGCGGGTTGCAATCTTTTCTGCCATTGTAAATGTCCTCTCTTCCTTCGATTATCTCTCGCCGAGATCAGCCATAGCGATCTCGTACTGCTCTGCATTGGGAGCAGCGCCGTGCCAGTTTACGTTGTTTTCCATGAAGGAAACGCCCTTACCCTTAACGCTGTGGGAAATGATAACTGTGGGCTTGTCAGAGCACTCGTCGAATGCCTTGTAAGCCGCCTCGATGGATTCAAAGTCGTGAGCGTCACAGTGAACAACGTTCCAGCCGAATGCGCGGAACTTGTCCTCGTGAGGAGCGGGATTCATAACCTCAGCGATAGGGCCGTCGATCTGAAGACCGTTAAGGTCAACCAGCCAACAGAGGTTGGAAAGACCGTAATGTCCTGCGAACATAGCCGCCTCCCATACCTGACCTTCCTGAGTCTCACCGTCACCGAGGATGGCGTATACCTTGTAGTCAGCGCCGTCAAGCTTTGCGCTGAGAGCCATACCGCAGGAAACGGACGTGCCCTGACCGAGAGAACCGGAGGACATATCAACACCGGGGGTGTGCTTCATGTCGGGATGACCCTGCAAATAACTTGCAGTCTTACGGAGTGTTTTGAGGTCCTCGACGGGCAAAAATCCCTTCTGAGCGAGAACGGAGTAAAGCGCGGGTGCGCAGTGACCCTTGGAGAGAACGAGTCTGTCACGGTCTGCCTTCTGAGGGTCAGCAGGGTCTACGTTCAGCTTTTCAAAATAGAGATATGTGACCACGTCTGCGATGGAGAGTGATCCGCCGGGATGTCCGGACGCTGCGGAGAATACCGCGTCGATAATACCGACACGGACACGTCTTGCTGTTTCCTTGAGGAATTCAAGCTTTTTGGTATCCATAGTTTTTCACCTTTCTTATAGTCCCGTTTGTACGTCGGGATCGTACGCGTCCCCTGTAAAGTATATAGGGCGCGAACATAGACTACTTCTATTTTAATATATTTTTTGCGATATGTCAACGAGATTGGGAAAGGTTTTGCCCGAGACAGCGCTTTTTTTACTAAAAATTCGCATTTGCAGACCGCAGGAAAATGTTTTTTTATAAATATTCCGCGTATCTGTTGAAGTTGGGAGCGATTTGTGATATTATATACTATATATAACTATTTATATTTTTGTAGTCAAATACATTTATTCGTTTCTTTTGATACCTGAAAGGATACTCTGCAATGAAAGAGAAAAACATGCTTTTGTTCCGCATAGGCACGGTCGCTTCCGTTATCATGGCAATTGCCGCATCCGTGCTGTACGCGGTGTCTTATAAGTCGTTCTACGACGTCTCTATCCGTCATTTCAACGCGTCTGCGGTAGTGACTGCATTCGTGGTATTTGCTGTACTGACCGTTCTTTTGAACGTTGGCTTCTGCTTCTGCTTCAGACGTCAGAAGATGGTGGAGCAGGGCGCAAATCAGATAGAGAGCTTTGTGCTCTGGCTTTGTGCATTTATGTTCATCTGCTACGGAGTGCTTACCGTTGCGTCTCCCGACGTGCCCGTGTATACAGCAGAGGGGATGTCTCCCCTTGCCGCGTTCAGCGCTAAGGCGATCGGCCCCCTTGCCATCCTGTCGGCAGTCCCCTTCGTATGTGCGGTGTCCGACAAGCTGAGAGGCAGTTTCGTTCACGGAGCGGCGTCATTCGTTCCCGTTATATGGGGAGTGTTCCTCCTTTTCAAATATTATTTTGACCTTGAAGAAATGCCTCTTAACGACCCTGAGCTGTCGGTGACGACTATCTGCATTTCTGCCATAGTCATCTTCATGCTTTCCGAAAGCAGAAGTGCGCTGGGTGTTGCGAATACACCTGTTTATTGGCTGGGAAGCGTATCTGCCTTCGGTATCGCAGGCGGTGTGTCCACGGCACGTATCGTACTCGGCATTATTGCCGATCACAACGTTCCCTCGCTTATGGAGAACATCATATTCTTCTCCGTGTCGGCACTTGCTCTTACCCGTCTCATTTCCTTTGAGTCAAGACTTGCGGAGGATGAGGCAGGCGACGTTATAACCGATCCCGGGTACACGGATGAAGACGCAGACAAGGGCGTTATCGCATACATCGACGAGGACGGTACCTGCGTTTACGTGGGAGAGGAAGCAGAAAACGAAAAAACTGAGGAAAACGAATAATCAACATAATAAGGCGGAACTGTGTTCTGCCGTATCCCGTACAGTCCAAAACTGAAAGGAGATATTTATGGAAAACGGTTTTGAAAAAGGTCAGGCGGAAAACGTTGCGGCTTTTGAAGATGCGGACAACACCGCGGAAGTGACGGAAAAGGCTGACAAAAATCCTTATGAGGAGCTTTTTACACCTGAGGAGATAAAGCTTATCGAAGAATACGCCGGAAAGATAAACGTTACCGACGAAAGCGTGCTTGCCGGCTTCGGACTGTCTGTGCAGAAAAAAGCCGCTGATATTGCCGCGGCGGCATCTCTCGGCGCCGCAGGCGGATTCGACAGTAATGCTGTCGGTATTATGAGGGAGCTTGCAGGACTCATAGAAGACATGGAGTCTCCCGAAGGGGAAAAAGCGGGTATCCTCGGCATATTCAAGACTAAGAGCGGAAAGCTGGATGAGCTTAGTAAAAAGTATGAGCTGGCGGAGCCTGTTGCCGATGAGGTAAGTCTTGCTCTTGACGCGGACAAAGAGGTCGCAGCGACTGATGCAAAAGTTTTGAGCGAGCTTTACGATGCATGTCTTAACTGCATCAAGGAGCTGACCATGTACATCGCGTCGGGTAAGATGAAGCTTACTCGAGAGAGAGACGTGACCCTTGTGAAGATATGCGAATTTGCAAAGAACAGCGGAGAGGAGTCCGACGTTGACGCGGCAAGCGATTTTGCGGAGATGTGCCGCCGCTTTGGCGAGCGTATCACCTCGATCGAGCAGACTCGTGCTCTCATGATGCAGATCGCTCCCCGTATCATGCTTGTAAGAAACAACTGTGCGGCAATGCGCGAGATGATCGGCGAGATCAATGCAAACGCGCTGAGCGTATGGAAGCGTCATGCCGCATCTGCTCTCGGTATCGATAAGGTGGGCAGTGCCGTGAAAATGCCGGGTAACGCATTTGACAGAGAGTTTTTACGTACGATCAACACCGAGATGATAGACTTCCTTGGTTCAGTAATAGAAAGATACGGAAAAGTCGGCGAGGAGAGGGCGCGGACAGAGGCAGAGCTTCGCGTAGCCGAATCCGAGCTTAAGCAGCTGCTTGTTGCGGCCGCAAACCTTAAATGAAACGATGGAAAGGAACAGGCGGGAAATGACAGAACGCAGAAAAAACGGATGGATAGTTAAATATTTTGTAACGGCACTTATTGCGGCGATGCTTCTTGCTACTGTGGCTATGGCGGCATATCCTTCGCATAAGGATCTTGTCAGCGACGCGGCTGTAATACTTGACGAAGGATGCGAAAACGGCGTCAAGGCGGCGTCAGCAAAGCTTCGTGAAAACAGAAACGCAAGCATTGCGGTATGTACGGTGCTTAATACCGACGGAGTAAACATTGGAGACTATGCAAGAGTACTCTTTGAAAAGTGGCGTGTAGGCCACGGAGTGCTGATCCTCGTTTCCGTCGAGACAGACGATTTTTACGCGGTACAGAGCAACTCTGTGTCCGAGATACTGACGAACGAAAAGCTGTCTGAGATCATCAATTCCACTCTCGGTCCCGCTATAACGGACAGAGATTACTCAGGAGGAGTTACCGCGGCTGTGAACGCTGTTTCAAGCTTCCTTGGAACGAACCTCCCCGAAGGATTCGGTGAAGCTAAAAAGGGAATGCCCGTATGGGCTATCGTGCTCATCGTTATCGCGGCGATCATCGTTGTTGTGGTTGCAGGCGGATACGCCCTTCTTATCTTCCTTGAGAAGAGACAGGCGCGCCGCAGACGTGAGGAGATGGAAGCACGCCGCAGAATGCTTATGAACGGCATGGGCAGAGACCCCCGCGGCAGACGCCCCTCAGGCGCCTACGGTAACAGAAGTCCCTCGGGAGCGTCCGGCGACAGACGCTCTGCTCCGAACGGCAGACGCCCCATGGGTAATGACGGACGTCCGGTACGTGGCGGCAATGCTCAGGGCAGAGGACAGGCCCCCCGCAGAGATGGGGCTGTGCCCGCCCACGGACAGAACGGCATGAATTCTGCTGCCCGCAGATATCCCGAAAACGTTCAGCGTCAGAGAAGCGCAGGTGACTCCACTCAGGTCATAAACAGAGTTCCCGGTGGCGGCAGCCGTCCCGTGCGGAATGATAACAGACAGGTGTCATCAGCCGCTACCATACAGATAAACACAGCCGACATAAAGGCGGCAATGAAGTCACGTGACAGAAAGTGATCATAGCTTCCCGCGCGTATTCCAAATGGAGTACGGGCGGGAATACTACCGTTAAAACAGTAATTTATAAAGAATAAGTTTGAAAATAAAGTGCGCACAAAGCGTATGACAGCTTTTTCAAACCCAGTTGTGTCTTGCCGACAAAAGGCGGTCGGCATTTTCCTCAGCCTCAGGGCCCGGAAAAAACGTCACAATCAAAGAAAGGCATAGTCACAAACATGGCATCAATTGCTACTAATAACTTAGCGTACCGCATCGGTGTCAATACCATACTTGAAAACGTCACTTTTACCTTGGAGGACGGAGACAGGCTTGGTATCGTTGGCGTAAACGGAAGCGGTAAATCCACTCTGATGCGCCTTCTTGCGGGCGAATACGAGCCCGACGAGGGAGAGGTGTTCATTTCAAAGGACAAAAGTATAGGACTTTTGCATCAGGATGATACTTTTAATATTTCCGCTATGACGGACGATACCGTTCTCGGACAGATGTACGCCGCTTTTCCCGAGCTTCTCTCTCTGGAGGAGAGGATACGCGAAACGGAAGCGGGGCTTGCCGTAGCTGACGATAACGCGACCATAACCCGTCTCAGCGAGGAGCTTGTCAGACTTAACACCCGTTACTCCGACGGCGGCGGACTTTACTTCCGCTCTAAGTGCCGCAGTATGCTGACTTCCCTCGGATTCGGCGAAGAGTTTCACACACTTCCCATGGCGTCCATGAGCGGAGGACAGCGTACCCGTATCGCTCTCGCAAGACTTCTTGCAAGAGAGCCCGACCTGCTTCTCCTTGACGAGCCTACCAACCATCTTGACGACGTTACGCTGGAGTGGTTGGAGGAGCATCTTTCCTCATACAAAAAAACTGTCATCGTGGTGTCCCACGACAGATATTTCCTTGACCGTGTTACCACAAAGACTCTTGACGTTGAGAACCGTACGGCGAAGCTGTACGCCTGCCCTTATTCAAGATTCGTGGACGAAAAGCAGAGGGAAAGGGAGATTGCAGAGAAAAAGTATGAGCTTCAGCAGAAGGAGATCGCCCGACTTGAGGCTTATATCGAACAGCAGAGACGATGGAACCGTGAGCGAAACATCATAGCGGCGGAAAGCCGAGAGAAGGCTATCGCCCGTATGGAAAAGGTAGAGCGCCCCGCGGATTCCCCCGAGTCCATACGCTTTAAGATCGATTCCTCGGGAGAGAGCGGTAACGACGTGCTTACCGTAAAGTCGCTGGGCGTACGTTTCCCGGGACGGGAGCTTTTCAGCGATCTCAGCTTCCTTCTGAAGAAGGGTGACAGACTTTTTATTGCAGGTCCAAACGGATGCGGAAAGTCCACGCTTATCCGTATTCTTCTCGGACAGGCGAACCCGTCGGAGGGTGAGGTGGAATTCGGCTACAACGTGACCGTTGGCTATTATGCTCAGGAAAACCAGAGCCTTGATCCCGATAACACCGTTCTCGACGAGCTGTGGAACGCGTATCCCGGTCTTACTCAAACGGAGATCAGAAACACCCTTGCGCTGTTCCAGTTCAAGGGAGACGATATAGAGAAAAAGGTAGCGGTACTCAGCGGCGGCGAGAGGGCGAGACTTACCATTGCAAGACTCATCCTTTCCAAAATGAATCTGCTGATACTTGACGAGCCGACAAACCATCTTGATATAGGCTCACGAGAGGCGCTTGAGAATGCGCTGACCGCCTTCCCCGGCACGGTGATCGCCGTGTCCCACGACCGTTATTTCGTGCGTAAGCTGGCGACAAGATTTGTCACGCTGTCTGACAAGGGATGTCTTTCCCACTTCGGAGACTATGACTCATACCGCAGAAGCCTCGAGATAAGAAGCGCCGCAGTACAGACTGAGACTAAGCAGGCTGAGAGCGTAGGAAAAGAAGCGTACCTTAACCGTAAGGCGGAAAACGCCCGTATCCGTAAGGCAGAAAAGAGACTTGCGGCGATTGAGAAGGAATGCGAAAAGCTTGATCTGCGCATCTCTCAGATAGACGAGGAGCTTTCGGGTCCCGCTGGCAGTGACTATAAAAAGGCGGCAGCTCTTTCCGAGGAAAGAGCCGCGGCGGAGGACTTGATGCTGGAGCTTTACGAGGAAGAGGAAGAGCTTCGCGCAACCCTTGAAGCGTAAATCATACATCAGAGAACGGAGCTTTATTATGCTCGATCTATTATCATTACAAAAGGAATTTTTACTCTCTCACATAAAAGAGGGAGATGCCGTTGCCGATTTTACCATGGGTAACGGATACGACACGGTTTTTCTGTCAAAAGCCGTGGGCGAGAGGGGAAGCGTGACGGCTTTTGACATTCAGCCGTCTGCGCTTGAATCCACTTCAGCCAATCTGAGACGTAACGGATGCCCCGAAAACTGGCGTCTTATATGTGCGTCTCATGACAGAGCAAATGAATTTATCAAGGGCAAGATAAAGGCGGGAGTTTTTAACTTGGGATATCTTCCCGGAAGCGGCAACAAGGCGCTTACTACCGCAAGACGCACCACGCTTCCCGCAGTAAAGTCTGCGCTTGAAATGATAGATTCCGAGGGAATACTTCTTGTAGCCGTGTATCCCGGTCATCCCGAGGGTGCGGCTGAGGGAAGGGAGCTTTGCGAATTTTTCTCGGGTATTTCAAGATACAGCTTTTCGGTCACTCAGATCAGACTTCTCAATTCTCCCGACAGCCCATTCTTTATAGTTGCCGAAAAGGCTCATTAAATGCTGAAATTTTAGAAAGGAACGGTGAGCCATGGATAGAATGAATAACCGCCCCGGACGCGGGAACGCTGTGCCTGACGGATACTCCCGTTCCGCGGGATACGGCGGACAGTACCGTGACGGACGGGGAGAGCCACGAATGGATCCCCGCAGAGGCCCACTGACAGGAAGACGAACAGACCCGCGCCGAGATCCCCGCACAGGAGGTGCATACGGCGGACAGTACCGTAACGGACGGGGCGATCCCCACTACGGTTATCAGAACGGATCAGGCTTCGGCGGACAAGCCTCACGCCATGCGAGAGCGGAGAGCTATGTCAACAGCCGCAGAGAGGCTGAATACAGAGCGGAACGCGAGCGCAGAATGGCTTATGAGAGGCAGATGGCAGAGGCTCGCAGGATCCGCCTTCAGATGGAAGAAGAATTCAGAAGAAAAGAAAAGATAAGGCGTAAACGAGAGCGAAAGCGCGCGCGTAAGCTTTTCTTCGGCAGAGCGATCATTTGTCTTGCCATATTTGCCATACTTGCGGTATTTACCGCGGCAGCATACACCATTCATTTTGCCGCCGCTCCCGACAGTATTCCAAACAAGGTGAAGTATACCTTCGGTGACAAGGGTACTGTAGTGCGTACGGCAGATACAGACAGCGTATTCAAAAACGGATTTACCTACGTTTGTTTCAACGACGTGGCGGAATTTCTGGGAATGGCTGTGACGGGTGATACGGAAAGCATGCGATTTGTGCTGTATAAGGAGTCGGCCGACGTGGGAAGCGAGGGCGACGGAAGCGAAGACAGTGTTACCTTTATGATGGACAGCCGTACCGTGGTTATCAATACGCAAAAGATGACTCTTCCCTCGGAAAGCTTTTTATACGGTGAAGAGGTATGGGTATCAACAGACTTTATCGAAGAGTTTACAAACGGACTTACCGTCACTGTGGATGACAAGGTAATATCTGTCACGAGAATGAAGGACGAGGCTCTTTCCACCGATAAAAAGCCGGTATATCTTGACGTATCACTGAAGCTGAAGGAATCCTCTCCTATTCCCGGATCCGGTGACGGAGAAGAGGGAGAAAATGAGACTATCACCTTCTCTCCCATGCCTGAGATAAGCTTCGCTACCGATCTGTCCGCATACGAGCTGTACATGGATCCTGAGGAATCTGCGGAATATCTGATTTTGGTCAACACAAACAGTCCCCTTGACGGAAGTCACGTTCCAACTGATCTTATGGGTGTTGAAGCAACACGCAAGGACGGACGCGAGACCGAGCAGCTGCGTGAATACGCCGCAAAGGCGCTTGAGGCGCTGTATGCTGAAATGTATGCCGCAGGATACACAGACGTGTCTGTAATGAGCGGATACCGCTCATATGCGGTGCAGGATTATCTGCACAACGATTATATCCTGCAGGAAATGGCTAAGGATCCCTCGCTCTCATGGGAGGCAGCACGACAGCTCGTGCTTACGTATTCCTCGGCGGCAGGCACAAGTGAGCATCAGACGGGACTTTGCGTTGATATGCACAATCTTGCATCGGCTGACGTGTCCTTCGCGTCTCAGGGCGCGTATACGTGGCTGAGCGAGAACGCATGGAAGTTCGGCTATATCCTCAGATATCCCGAGAACAAGACGGATAAAACAGGTATCTCCTTTGAACCGTGGCATTGGCGTTACGTAGGACGAAGCGCCGCTTGGGAGATATCCTCCACAGGGCTTTGCCTTGAGGAATATCTGAGCGGCAAATAAAATTTGATTCAGGAAGTATTAAGAAAGCAGGATTTTTTACACATGAAAAGAGAAAGCTTCGGCTCCCGACTTGGATTTATACTTATCTCAGCGGGATGTGCTATAGGCCTCGGAAACGTGTGGCGTTTCCCTTATATCGTCGGTAAATACGGCGGTGCGGCGTTTATCCTCATCTACGCCGCGTTCCTCGTGATATTCGGTCTGCCCATTATGGCAATGGAGTTTTCCGTGGGCAGAGCGTCCAAGAAGAGTATTGCAACCTCCTTTAACGAGCTTGAACCCCGTGGCACCAAGTGGCATTGGTACAGCAAGTTCGGTATGGCGGGTAATTACCTTCTGGTCATGTTCTATACGACCGTCACCGGTTGGATGCTTGCGTATTTCTTCAAGATGCTGAAGGGAGACTTTGCCGCTCTCGGTGAGACCGCGGCAGAGGCACAGCCTCTTATCAACGCGCAGTTTGATAATCTCGTATCATCCCCCGTGATCCTTACCGTGCTTATGACGGTGGTCGTTGTTGCAGGATTCATTGTCTGCTCTCTCGGTCTTCAGAACGGAGTTGAGAAGATAACCAAGGTGATGATGATAGCTCTTCTTGCCATAATCTCCGTGCTGGCGGTGCGCTCCGTTACTCTTCCCGAGGCGGGCACTGTTGAAGGCATAAAATATTACCTGGTGCCCGATTTCAAAAAGATGGCTGAACACGGCATCGGTGAAGTTATATTTGCCGCTCTCGGTCAGGCGTTCTTTACGCTGTCCATCGGTATGGGAAGCATGGCTATCTTCGGAAGCTATATCAGCCGCGACCGCAGACTTTTAGGTGAATCCGTTACCATTGCGGCGCTGGACACCTTCGTAGCGTTTACGGCAGGTCTTATCGTGATTCCTGCTTGCTTTGCATTCGGTATCCGCCCCGATGAGGGATCGGGCCTTGTGTTCAAGACTCTTCCTTACGTGTTTGAGTCCATGCCCGGCGGAACCCGCGTGTGGGGTACGCTCTTCTTCCTCTTTATGCTTTTTGCGGCGTTCTCAACTGTTATCGCAGTGTTTGAGAACATCGTTTCCTTCGGGATGGACCTGAAGGGATGGAGCAGAAGAAAATCAAGCATTGTCAATATGATAGCCATTATCATTCTTTCAATGCCCTGCGTTCTCGGCTTCAACGTGCTCTCCGGCATTAATCCTCTCGGAGAGGGAAGCGTTATCCTGGACCTTGAAGACTTCATCATCTCCAACAATATCCTTCCCCTCGGCAGTGCGGTGTACGTGCTGTTCTGTACGTCGAAGAAGGGATGGGGTTACGATAACTTCATGGAAGAGGTCAACGCGGGCAGCGG
Source organism: Clostridia bacterium (assembly GCA_017440665.1). Lineage (GTDB taxonomy): Bacteria > Bacillota > Clostridia > Oscillospirales > CAG-272 > RUG11130. The sequence goes on along the minus strand of JAFSGU010000073.1, from coordinate 10,128 downwards.
AATCCGCTTCCCTAAGTGGCTTGGACTTTACGCCAAGTACGTGCTTCCCATCGCCCTCGTGATATTCTGGGCTCAGGGAATCATCACCAAGATCATCTCTATCGTAAACGGATAATAATACTAAAACCTCCGGGATTTCCGCAAAGCAGAATTTCGGAGGTTTTTTCGGAGAATCGTATGAACAAGATAGAAACCAAATACGGAGACGTTATAATTCTTTATGAGGACGACCGGGTGCTTTCCTTTGTTAAGCCTCCCTTTCTTCTGTCTCAGAAGGCGGAGGACGGGAAAGAAGACTCGGTGATAGAATATCTGTCCGCTTACACAGGCGGTGAGGTATACCCCGTGCACCGTCTTGACAGGACGACGGGCGGCGTGATGGTGGCGGCTAAAACGTCTGCCGCGGCGTCTGCGCTGTCGCAGATAATAGCGGACGGAGGTATGCACAAGGAATATTTGGCCGCAGTCCACGGCAACGCCACGGGCGGTAAGCTTGAGGATATGCTGTTCTTCGACAGACGGAAGAATAAATCTTTCGTTGTAAAGGATGGTAAGGCGAGACGCGGTGTGAAAAAGGCGCTTCTTGAATACGAGCCGTTGGGACACGCAGAATGTGTTGCAGGAGAGGTGACGCTGGTCAAAGTACGGCTTATGACGGGCAGGACCCATCAAATAAGGGTACAGCTTGCCCATGCCGGTCATCCTCTCCTTGGCGACGGAAAGTACGGCGGACGGGATAACAAGGCGGGATGTGTGCTTTGGTCGCGTCGCATCGGATTTGACACGGCTGCGCTTCGGAAGCGTGGTCTTCGCGCATTTGCAGATGCACTGAGAGCAAACGAAGAGCTGCTGTCAGCTCTTCCGTCCGGATATCCTTGGGATCTGTTTGAATAAAATAAAAATCCCCGAAGCTTCAGTCACGTCTGAAGTTTCGGGGATCTTTACTGTTTGCTTTAGATGAGCTGTCTTCTGCAATCGGCGCAAACGTGCTTACCCTTTACCTCGGTAAGATCCTTTTCGCTTCCGCAGATGATGCACGTGGGATATGCCTTGCTGACAATAACAGATTTTCCGCTGACCTCGAACTTTACCTTGGTCTTAGGCTCAAGCTCGAGTGCCTTTCTAATGTGATTTGGGATAACGACACGTCCCAGTTCGTCAACTCTTCTTTCCATAAAGAACTCCTGAAAATAAATGATTTGCTGCGAGGACATACCAACATTCTGTGCGGAAAAGCCGTGACCGTACGGTTGAAGATCTGTCCTTCAAGTGATTTTATTTGCGCGTCTAACGCGCTAACTCATACAATAATATTTTAACATATTGAAATTTCAAAGTCAAGAGAAAAATTGGAGAAATACTAATATTTATGTATAAAAAGCATAGAAATTGCCAAGAAATTTATCAAAAATGGAGAAATTTTGGCTATTTACATCAAAATGTCAATGACAGTTCCAAAGTGGAAATTTTCTTCAAGGAATAAAAACGGAATATCTCTGTCAGATGCTTTACAGCTTGCATAAGCTGTGTATCAGCTTGGAAATCCTGATGAATTCGCGGGCGTCGTTTTCCCCAAGCTCCGTGATAAGATTTGCTGTCTGATCTCTCAGCTTCGCTTCCTTTTCGCCAACGTGGGTGATGCCTGCGGGGGTGATATATATACGTGTTTTTCTTCTGTCGGCTTCATCGGTCAATTTGTACACGAGTCCTTTTTTTATAAGTCCCGATATGGCGGCGGACATTCGTGGGAGCGTCATGGCAAGGGCATCGGCAAGCTCTCCCGAGGTTACCCCTGAGCAATCGTTGCGCAGATATACGAGTATTGCGAGCTCTCCGTGAGAGAATTCAGCCAACTCCTCCTGATAGGGAAGCCGCGAGTTTTCAAGCATGATTTTTAAAAGAAGGTCCGTCTGTTTGTTATATAAGTCCATTTTATTCTCCCTTTGTAACAGGTAATTAATACTGTTAATATTATATCTTCCGCAAAGAGTAAAGTCAATAGCAGAGGCGGCACGAAAAATCGGCGCGTCGCGGAAATACCGAGGCGCACCGATCACGTGAGGTGTTATGCGAATATGAGGAAGTATGCGATGACTATTGCACCAAGTATGATGCGGTAGTAACCGAATACCTTAAAGTCATGCTTCTTCACGAAGTCTGTGAGGAATTTTACGGCGGCCATGGAGACCACGTAAGCCACAGCCATTGCGACGCCGAGGATAACCCATTCCCAGCCTGTCATTATGTAGTCGTTTGTGACCAGCTTTAAAAAGCTTACGCCGAACATTACGGGTATAGCAAGGAAGAATGAGAACTCAGCGGCGATCTCGCGGGAGCATCCGAGGATAATGGCACCGAGTATCGTAGCGCCTGAGCGGGAGGTGCCGGGTACTATGGACAACACCTGGAAAGCACCGATAAGGAGCGCTGTCTTGTAGCTCATGTTATCGATGGAGGTGATCTTAGCACCTTTCTTGCGGTTGTAAGCCTCAACTGCGATAAAGCCGATACCGTAGATGATAAGCATTGCGCTGATCACCATCCAGTTTTCGAACTTTTCCATGAAGTCGTTCAGTGCAAGACCGATAACGGCGGCAGGCACGCAAGCGGCTATTACTTTGAACCACATCTGCCAGGTGGCGCGCTTTTCGTCTGCACTTTTTGAGGGGGCAAAGGGATTAAGACGTTTGAAGTACAGCGTTACGATCGCTAAGATCGCGCCAAGCTGTATTCCGTACAGGAAAAGGTCTTCTCCGAAGAAGCCTGCCTCCCCGCCGATAAATTCGTTGACTAAGATCATGTGGCCGGTACTGCTGATGGGAAGCCATTCGGTGATACCTTCAACGATACCGAGGAAGAGAGTCCTGAGTATTTCTAAAAACTGTACCATATGTACGCCTCCTTAATTTCCGCCGCGGATGATGTCACCCTCCATAACGGGGAAGGGGACCTTCACGCGGAAGATCATGCCGGGATGGGGGGCTGACTCGATATCCTCGCCCTTTTCGTCTCTGAGAGAGTCTGCGGTAAAGCCGCGTCCTATCTTGCCGGGGGAGATTATCTCCACACGCTCACCGCGGACCAGCTTGTTGCGCTCAATAAAGTATGCGTCGTAAAGTCCGTCCTCGTCTGGGGTATCGACAGTTTTGACGGCTGTGCCGATGTACGCCTTTTCTCTGATGTAGCCGTGCATGGTAACGGTGTTTGCGTCCTCATGGGGAGGTGTGAAGTAGAAGCCTGTGCCGTACTCTCTGTGGCTTACGCTGTCAAGCTCAACTATCCACTCGGGACGGGTCACGTAAGCGTCAGGATCGCGGCGGTATTCGTCGAGAGCCATACGGTAGGTGTTGGTAACTACTGCTGTGTAATACGCGCTCTTGACTCTGCCCTCGATCTTATAGGAGGCGATTCCCGACTCCTCAAGCTCACGGATGTGCTCTATCATGGATGTGTCGCGTGAGGACATGAAGAAGGTGTCACCGCCGTCTTCAACAGCCGCAACGGCAACCGCAGGGGCGGGTCTGTTGGTCTCGGAGAGGTTTATCTCACGCGCGGGATCGGCAACGGGGGAGTATATCCAACGGCAGGACTGAACGCAGGTGCCGTGGTTGGCGTCACGTCCCGTGAAGTAGTTGGAAAGCAGGCATCTTCCGCTGTAGGAGATGCACATAGCGCCGTGAACGAATGCTTCAAGCTCCAGGTCATCGGGGATATTATTTTTTATATCCATGATCTCGCGGAAGGTAAGCTCGCGGGCGAGAACGATTCGCTTTGCGCCCATTCTGTACCACGCCATGCATGACGCGGCGGATACTGCTGACGCCTGAGTTGATACGTGTATGTCAAGGTCAGGCGCTATCTCGCGTACGAGGGAGAAAACACCCAGGTCACCGACTATAACTGCGTCAGCGCCAAGATCGCGAAGGAAGGTGACGTATTCGGTGAGAGCGGGATATTCGTCGGTACGGGGCATTACGTTAAGGGTGACGTATACTTTAACGCCTCTTTCGTGACAGTAGGATACTGCCCACTCAAGCTCCTCGTTTGAGAAGTTGCCTGAAGCGGCACGCATACCGAACATCTTGCCCGCAAGGTATACAGCATCAGCGCCGTACAGAACGGCGGCTCTCAGCTTTTCGGGATTCCCCGCAGGGGATAAAAGTTCAGGTTTCTTTTTCATTTATAAGTCCTCTCGTGGGGAATTTTGTACCTCACACGTTCATGATAACGGGAAGTATCATGGGTCGGCGCTTGGTCTTTGAATATAAGAATTTTGATAATGCGTCCTTCGTATTCTGCTTAAGCTGTGTCCATTCGGTAACACCTGAGTCAAGCATTTCGGTGAGAGTGTTACGGGCGATCTCGCGTACCTCGTCCATAAGCTCTTCGCTTTCTCTCACGTATACGAAGCCGCGTGAGATAATGTCGGGACCGGAGATAAGATAATTCTGATCAACGTCAACGGTAGCGACAATAACGATAAGACCGTCCTGCGCCAAGTGGCGTCTGTCGCGGAGAACGATGTTGCCCACATCACCTACGCCGTATCCGTCAACAAGAGTTCTGCCTGCGGGCACGGGTACGCCGCGCTTACAGGTCTCACGGTCAAGCTCCAGAACGTGACCGTTGTCGCATACGAAGACGTTGCGGGGATCCATACCCATGAATTCCGCAAGCTCCTTGTGTTGCATCAGGTGACGGTATTCACCGTGAATAGGCATGAAGAACTTAGGTCTTACGAGGGCGTGCATCAGTTTTAGCTCTTCGCTGCAGGCGTGTCCCGATACGTGGACCTCGTCGTCATCGTGGTATACGTTGACACCTCTGCGGTACATCTCGTTGATAACTCTGCCGACCAGCTTTTCGTTGCCGGGGATGGCGTGGGAGGAAAGCACCACAAGATCCTGGGAGGTGAGAGACACCTGGTTGTGGTCGGAGAACGCCATGCGGTACAGAGCGGACATAGGCTCACCCTGAGAACCGGTGGTGATGATGGTTATCATTTCCTGAGGATAACGTCCTATCTCGGAAATGTCGATAAGCACGTTTTCGGGAACCTCCATGTAGCCCAGACGGGTCGCCGCGCCTACTACGTTTATCATACTGCGTCCGGTGATGGCAACCTTACGTCCGAATTTCACGCTGGTATTGATGATCTGCTGTACGCGGTGTACGTTAGAGGAGAACGTGGCGATGATGATACGCTTGTCGTGGTTCTGCATGAAGATGTTGTCGAGAGAAAATCCGACGCGTCTTTCCGAGGGGGTGAATCCGCTTCTCTCCACGTTGGTGGATTCGCAAAGCATGAGGAGAACTCCCTGTCTGCCGTATTCGCCTATACGGGTCAGGTCCATCATCTCTCCCGCTACGGGGGAAACGTCAAGCTTGAAGTCACCCGTATGGAACACAACGCCCACGGGGGTGGTGACAGCGATACAGCAAGCGTCTGCGATGGAGTGGTTTACTCTTATGAATTCAGCCTTGAATACGCCCAGCGATACAATGTCGCCCGCTTCAACGGTGACGAGAGTACGCTCACCGAGAAGTTTGTGCTCGGCAAGCTTGTTTTCGAGAATACCGTGGGTAAGGCGCGTTCCGTAAACGGGAACGTTTATCTGCTTCAGAAGATAGGGAATGGCACCGATATGGTCCTCGTGACCGTGGGTGATAAGGATTCCGCGTATCTTATCGAAATTCTTTTCAAGGTATGTGAAATCGGGGATGATAAGGTCGATACCCGGCATGTCCTCATCGGGGAATGCGATACCGCAGTCGATGATTATGATATTGTCGCCGTATTCGATAACGGTCAGGTTCTTTCCGATCTCGTTAAGACCGCCCAGCATCATTACTCTCAGCTTCTGAGCAGGCTGCTTTTCCGTAACCTTTTCAACTTTGTTTTTCTTTTTTGACACTTTTGTCCGTCCTTTCATGATCATGCGGTGTAGCCGCACACTGTAAAAATACTAAGCGTTATACCTATGTATAACTAAAAAAGCACAGCAGAAAACGCCCGACTGTCGCCCTGCAAAAAGCCGATGCGATGCCGTGCATAACGGGAAAACTGCGCACTCACGTCTCCGAAGGCGGCGGAGACTGTGCCCGATACGGGAAGTGCGATTTTAAAATATAGGATATTTCGGCTCCTTTTGTTAAGGTCTGCGATACAACGCTCATACGCAGACGGGAGCAGAATACTACATCTTTTATTATACAGCAAATTCACTCTGCGGTCAAGGAAAAAATGTTATTTTTATCAAAGCAGGAGCCATATTACAAGGCTGATGGCGAGAATAGTGACTGCGGACAGCAATGCCCCCGCCAAAAACGCCTTCACCAGCCGTCGGTCACGCCTGTTTGACGGACGGCTTTCGCTTCCCGTGGCACTGCTCAGTATCCGCATCGCCTCGTTTTCGATGTCACGGGGGGACATCCTCTTTCCCCTTTCCTGACGTCTGAGGATAAGATATGCCTCGTCAAATATCTCGCTGTCGGGATTTTTCACGTAATAAATTCGTTTTTCACAGCCGCGTACCACGTTTTCATTCTCCTTTGTATCCGTTTTATTCCATCTTTTCCCCGACAGCCTTTTCATATACAGTCTCCTAAAAAAAATACCCGTGCAAGGACGGATGACAAAAACAGACACAGCAGGCTTCCGATGGCGGCTATTGCAAATACCCGGACGGTGCTTTTGACGCGGGTCTTGCTGAAGTATACAGCGATGACGTAAACGAGAGTGTCGGAGCTGCCCATCATAATGGCGGCGGTTATTGCGGGATAGCTGTCAGCACCGCAGACCTCAAGCAGAGATGCAAAGGTAGCCGTAGCGGCTGAGCCCGACACGGGACGGGTCACCGCAAGGGGGACGATCTCCGCGGGAAGGCGCAAGGACTCGCATAAGGGTGTAAAAAGCCTTGTCAAAAGCTCTGCGGCACCGCCTTTCGTGAACATATACAGGGCAGATATCAGAATGACCATGGTGGGCACCAGCTCTGCTGTGCATTTCAGCCCGTCCATAGCCCCTTTGACGAATGCGTTGAAATACTCACCTCGACGGAACATCAACATACCTGCGCTCAGCAATACCGCAGGTATCACAAGTGATGATATAAGCCCGATCATAGCTGTCCCCTGTTTTTTCTTCGGGTCAGACTGCACAGCAGAAGGACGGATGCGGTACAGATAAGTGAGCATATCCATATGGGTACCACTACGCTGTATGGCGCCGCAGAGCCTGCGGCGTGGCGGAGAGCGATGACCGTGGTGGGAAACAGACTTATTGACGAGCACCCGAGCACGGCAAGAGTTACCATATCGTCGCTTGCCGTATGGGGGATGTCGTTCACCTCGTCAAGCTTCTCCATGGCTTTAAGCGCAAAGGGAGTGGCGGCAGAGGATATCCCCAGCATATTGGCGGACACCGTAGCGATGATCTCCTCTTTTCCCACACCTGTGGAAAAGGCTTTGGGGAATATACGCTTCAGGATGGGTGAAAGCAGCCGTGAAAGCTTTTCGAGCGCTCCCGCCGTGCGGAAGACCTCCATTATCCCGCCCCACAGACACATCATTCCCGCCATGGTCAACACAAGCTCCACCCCGCGTGCGGCGCCCTCGAGAACGGCGTCCGACAGAGCTGAAACGTTACCCGTAAAGACGGATGCGGCAACGGAAATAACACATATCAGGAAAAAACATTTACCAAGCATAGTACCCTCCGTTTTAGAAAACACAATATATATGGTTTTTAACCGTTTATTTACAAATATTACCTTTTTCGACATTGACAACGCTGCCAATATGTGGTAAAATATGTCACAAATGGGGGATATCCCGAGAAATACGGAATAAAACGGATAAAAAGGAGACAAAATATGAAATCTTTAGGAATCGTAAGAAAAATTGACGAGCTTGGAAGAATCGTGCTTCCCATCGAAACAAGAAAGAGACTTGAGCTTAATTCCGGTGACGGTGTTGAGATATTCGTTGAGAAGGACCGCGTGATCCTCAAGAAGTACGAGCCCTCCTGCATCTTCTGCGGTGATGTCGAGGACATAGTAAACTACAATGATAAGAAGATATGCAAGAAGTGCATCGAGGAGCTTAAGAAGGCTGCTCTCTGATCTTCACGCTAAAGAGTATGCATACTTGTCCGCAAAAATGCAGATACAATGTATGCTGACACAATAAATAATATAAAAGAAAGGCATTTATATATGGCACTTAAAAGCAGACGTGAAATGGATCCCCGTTACATGTGGGATTTTACGCATATTTTTGAAAGCAAGGAAGCATGGGAGGCGGCTTATGCCGAGGCGGCTGAGGCTGTATCCGCTCTCGGAGCGATCAAGGGGACCTTTGCTGACGGCGAGGACGCGCTGAAGGACGGTCTTGACAAGATATTCGAGGCGGGCCGCAAGGTTGAGCTGGTTTATCTTTACGCATTCCTCCACAAGGAGGCTGACAACGGAGAGCCTGAGTATCAGGAAATGGCAGGCAGAGCGGTAAATCTGTACGTGCAGTTCTCCTCTCAGATATCCTTTATGAATCCCGAGATACTTGCTCTCGGAGAAGAGAAGCTTAACGCATACATGGAAAGTGATGCGCTTTCTCTCTACAGACACACTCTCCACGATATCGCACGCGCGGCAGCTCATACTCTTGACGAGAAGGGCGAGATGATGCTTGCCATGCTGGGAGACGCGGCAGGCTCACCACAGGACGCCTTCGGTATGCTTGAGAGCGTTGACATGACATTCCCCGATATCAAGGACGGAAACGGTGAGACCGTCGGTCTTTCCCACGGTAACTTCATCGTACATCTTAACGATCCGAACCCCGCAGTACGTCTTGAGGCTTACGAAAAGTATTTCGGCGAGTTCAAAAAGTACATCAACACCTTCGCGGCTATGTACTCGGGTAGCGTTAAGTTCGACACCTACTTTGCGGACGTGCGCGGATTTGCATCCGCGTGCGAGGCGGCTCTTTTCGCATCCAACGTTCCCGTAAGTGTTTACGACAGCCTTATCGAGGCTATCCACGACGGTCTTGACGACATGAGAAAGTACACGGATCTCAGATGCCGCGCCCTTGGCATGGAAAAGATCGGTATGCAGGACCTTTACTGCCCCATCATCCCCGGCGTTGACAACACCTACACCTTCGAGGAAGCGTGTGAGCTTGTTAAAAAGGCGTGCGAGCCTCTCGGTGAGACTTACGGAAAGCTTCTTGACCGCGCGTTCAGCGAGAAGTGGATCGACGTATACGAAAACCGCGGCAAGACCACCGGCGCATTCTCCTGCGGCGTATACGGCGTACATCCCTACGTGCTTCTCAACTTCACAGGTACTCTTGACGACGTATTTACCCTCGCTCACGAGCTTGGTCACGCAATGCACTCCTACTTCTCAAGCGAGGCGCAGGATTACGTCAACCACGACTATAAGATCATGGTAGCAGAGGTTGCGTCCACCGTTAACGAGGTGCTTTTAACGAAATATCTCCTTAAGACGGAGTGTGACAAGGCTCGCCGCGCATACGTGCTGAATCACTTTCTTGAGGGCTTCCGTACCACCGTATTCCGTCAGACTCTCTTTGCAGAGTTTGAAAGAAAGGCACACGACATGCATAAGGCAGGCACACCCCTTACAGCCGACAGCCTTAACGCACTTTACCGCGAGCTGAACCTGCTTTACTACAGCGGAGTTGACGTAGCGGAGCTTCACTCCATCGAGTGGGCGAGAATCCCCCACTTCTACAGAGCGTACTACGTATATCAGTATGCTACGGGCTTCTGTTCCGCGGTGGCTATCGCGCAGGAGATCGTTGACACGGGCGACGCTACCCGTTACCTCAGCTTCCTTAAGACGGGCGGCAGTGATTACCCCATTGAGGAGCTTAAGATCACCGGTATTGACCTTACCTCTCCCGACGCGGTACGCCGCGCTCTTGCAGTCTTCGGCAAGTCCGTTGACGAAATGGCGGAGATGATCTGAGTAAAACAAAGGGCTGTCTCAAATGCGATATTTCGCATTTGAGACAGCCCTTTATCAATAAGCAGAGAGGGTGTTGTGTTAAGATGAAAATGCACAAATACCTGTAGGGGACGACGTCCTCGGCGTCCCGCTT
>JAFSGU010000072.1 GCA_017440665.1 Clostridia bacterium | reverse complement strand
CCACGTCGGAAAATTTAAGTACTGCAACGTCGCCGTCAACTGTCATTTCACGGCACACGGGAGGTCGGTAGGTTACATCTTCACCGTACAGAATACCGCGAGCCGCAAGAGCAAAACGATGACCTACTGTCTTTTTATCCCTCGGATGGAGGTCGCTGTGGTCTCCAACGTCACCCGTAGTTACCATGTGAACACCGTCCACGGAATTGTGAAGTATAAGCTGTTGTTCACGGACTATATGCCAGATTTCATGGTCACGTCTCGGAGGTCCGTATGTTATCTGTGCGATGATAAACTGCAGATCTTCCTTTTCAAACAAACGTCTCCAGTCTGCCATGAGAAGCTCAAAGAGATGGGCGTATTTATATGCTGAGTTATCAGCAACGTCACTTTCTCCCTGATACCAAAGAACAGACTTGATTGTATATGGCGCCACGGTGAGAAGCTTCTGCCGATAGAGGTATGACGTGGAATTGAAATCGTAGCGGTATACCTCAAAATGCCATATTGTCTCGGGACCGAAGACCGGATCTGTCGCAGCAGTTTCGGGTGATATCCACGAGCGGATACTTGACCCGCCGCTGTTACATGATATGATACCGACGGGTACCTTCTGCGCGGTCGCAATCTCCACTGCAAAATGAGACGCAAGTGCGGAAACATACGCCGCATTCTCCTGTGACACGGGAAGCCAAACGTCACGTCCGTCAAAGCTTCTGCCGTTCTCGCTGTCGCCGGATACTGTGTACATACGGATAACGCTGTTACATTCGTCAAGGGATTGACCTGTACTGTCAAGAGTAAGCGCCATATTGGACTGACCTCCCGCAAGGAAAACGTTACCGAAGTACACGTTGTTTATTTTACGCACTTCCCCGTTCGACTCGATAAACATGGTGTAGGGGCCGCCCGCCTTATGCGGTGGGAGCGTGAGTGTGAATTTACCGTCATGCAGAAAGTCCGTGGCTGACGTCATATCAACTGATACGGTAACGGGAGCGTCTGCCTCTCCCCATATCTTCACGGGAACGTCTCTCTGCAGTATCATGCCTTCGCTGAATATATTCGCAAGTTTTAACATAAGCCGTGCCCCATATTACCGAACGGTAAACTTCATTCCGACAGGAAGCGTAAACTTTCCGTTTTCAGCCTTGAATTCACATCCGCAGCAGGACTTCAGTACCGCGTCAGCCTGTGCTTCGGGAAGCTCAACCGTAACTTCCTTCTTTATATCGCTCATTACTGTAAATTCGGTTATCTTGCAGTCTGCCCATTTTGCACTAACGGTATAACCGCCGCGGGCACAGAGGTTTTCAAAATATCCGTCCTTCAGCTCGTCACCGACTGCGGGAAGGAGAGAAATGAATCCTTCGTGGCTCTGTATCACCATTTCCGCAACGGATGCGCATCCGCCGAAGTTACCGTCGATCTGGAACGGAGGATGATTGTCAAACAGATTGTGAAGTGTGGAATTTGTAAGAAGCGAACGGATGTTATCATATGCGCCTGCTCCGTCTCTGAGACGGGCAAAGAGACAGATGAGCCATGCCTTGCTCCAGCCTGTGTGTCCGCCGCCGTTTGCAAGTCTGCGATCGAGAGTCTTTCTCATTGCCGCAAAATACTCGGGGGTGTTTCGTGTGATCTGTGCCGCCGGGTAAAGACCGAAGGAATGAGAGATATGTCTGTGACCGGGTTCAAATTCCTCATAGTCCTCAAGCCATTCCTGAAGCTGTCCGAAGGAACCGACCTTAAGACTCGGCATTCTTTCGCGCATTTCCTTAGCCTTGGCTCCAAGCTCGGGGTCGATACCGAGGATGTTTTCAGTATCAGCGTAGATATCAAGAATACCGCCGATTATCTGAATATCCATGGTGGGAGAGATGGCAAGGAATACGGACACCTTATTGCCGTCTGAGTCAACGAGGTAACTGTTTTCGGGGGAAGATGAAGGTCCTGAGAGAAGCTCGCCGTTAGGTCCCTCAAACAATGTATCCATGAAGAATACCGCGCTGTCGCGAATAAATTCGTAAGCCGTATCCTTGAGGAAGGTCTTGTCCTCGGAATAGAGGTATCTTTCCCACATTTGATGAGCAAGCCATGCTCCGCCAAGAGGCCAGAGACCCCAAATACCGTCACCTGCCGCCGCAAAGCCGTATATATCGGAAATATGGTGAACGACAGTACCGCCTGCGTGATAGTTTTCTCTCGCAACGCGGCGTCCTCCCTCAAGAAGAGTATCGTTCATATAGTTGAAGAGACCGTAGGTACATTCGGGAACGTTAGCACTTTCGGCAGGCCAATAGTTCATCTGAAGATTGATATTGGTATGGTAATCACTGTTCCAGGGAGATTCATAGCCTTCTGCCCAAAGTCCCTGCAGGTTTGCGGCAAATGTATCCTCTCGGCTTGAAGAAACGAGAAGGTACTTGCCGAACTGATAGTAAAGAGAGATAAGTCCTGTGTCAAGTAGAGACTTGTCGTCCTTAAGTCTTCTGAGGCGCTTGCCTGCGCTGAGAGAGTCAAGCTCTTCGGATGCGTTATCAAATACGATATCGCTTCTGTCCATGATTGCGGAGAAGTCTGCCGCGTGCTCTGCCTTAAGTGCATCAAATCCGCGGTCGATGAGTGCTATATGCTTCATCGTATCCATTTCGGGATCTCTGAATTCGGTAACGACGGAAACGTATGCCTCTACGTAGGTTGCATGGAAGACGCATACGTCATCCCACCACTGCTGAAGCTCACCGTCTGTAAGGACCTTGATAGTAGTACGGAACTTATGACCTCCGTCTGCAGTAGTGCAGATCATATCCATAAGGAGCACGCCGCCCTTTTCGTCGACCTCATACTGACGGGATACAACGTTATTTCTGACATAGCTTATCTTAAGGTTTTCCTTAGGGTCACATGTAAGTCTGGTACAAACGAGTCGCGCGGGGTGAGAAGCAAAGCTCTCGCGGGTATAGGGCTTACCGTATCTTTCGTAATTAATGGTAAGGATACCGCGCTTAAGATCGAGAAGTCTTTCGTAATTCTCTATCTCACAGTCGTTATGTACGTCGATATAGAAGTCACCCGCTGTCTCGTATGACTTGACCTCAAAGAAATAGTTATTGAAATTTGCGTACGCCCATTTTTCGGCAGCTGCAGGTCCTTCGGTCAAAAAGAGCTTGCGGATAT
>JAFSGU010000010.1 GCA_017440665.1 Clostridia bacterium | reverse complement strand
CTTCAACGATCTCGCTGTAGGTCTCAGCAGACTTGGACTCTTCAACGGTGATAACACCGTCAGCAGTAACCTTTTCCATAGCGTCGGCGATGAGCTTACCGATAACCTCGTCACCTGCGGAAACAGTACCTACTCTTGCGATGTCCTCAGTACCGGAAACGGGCTTCGCGATGTCACGAAGACCTGCAACAGCCGCATCAACTGCCTTCTGGATACCCTTGCGGATAACGATGGGGTTAGCGCCTGCGGTAACGTTCTTCATACCCTCGTGGATGAATGCCTGAGCGAGAAGGGTAGCGGTAGTTGTACCGTCACCTGCCGCGTCGTTTGTCTTGGTAGCAACTTCCTTGAGAAGCTGTGCGCCCATGTTTTCAGCCGCATCCTCAAGCTCGATCTCCTTAGCGATGGTAACACCGTCGTTTGTGATCAGGGGAGAACCGAACTTCTTGTCGAGGATAACGTTACGACCCTTGGGGCCGAGAGTGATTTTTACTGTGTTAGCAAGCTTATCAACACCTGCGATGAGGGCGTTTCTTGCATCAGTTCCGTAAAGAATGTCTTTTGCCATGATAAATTACTCCTTATGTTAGATCTTACTCAACGATAGCGAGAATGTCGGACTGCTTTACAATGCTGTATTCAACGCCGTCGCACTTAACCTCAGTGCCGGAATACTTGCTTGTGATAACCTTGTCACCGACCTTAACGGTCATGATAACTTCCTTACCGTCAACGTTTCCGCCGGGACCTACTGCAACTACTTCCATAACCTGGGGCTTTTCCTTAGCCGCGCCGGGAAGAACGATACCGGTCTTTGTGGTTTCTTCAGCCTCTGTTGCTTTAACTACAACTCTGTCTGCAAGGGGCTTGAGTGTCATAATATTTACCTCCTGAAAGATGCACACTCAGTGCATACTGATAATTTGCGTTTTAGTCTTCGATGTCCGATTTTAGCACTCGGACACACGGAGTGCCAAACTCTACGTTCTATATTGTAGTCTCATTCGAAGCAAAAATCAAGCACTAAAGCGCAACATTTACACATAGTTAACAAATTATTCCTGATGCGACAGATTCCTTATGTTATCGGTATTTTCTGTGAAAAACCTGTCCTATGTAACGATCTTTATACCCATCTGATATTCCCCGTTCAAGATTGATAACACCCACTGCTTCATCATACACAAGCAAGACATTTTTCGGCAGACGGTAGACGGCGAGTGCTAAAACATATTTAAAGTAGTGTTTGTGTTGCAGGGGAGCACTGTGTGCTCCCGAAATTAAGTTAAGACGGCGGACGCACACAGTGCGTCACTACGGATGGGAAATAACGTTTCGCCCGCATGGTGCAAAATGTTTGGGATGGAATAGTCTCCGCCCAAGTTGGTGTGGGTGAACGTTTAACTGTAGTCGCAAGGTTTACAAGAACTTTTGTTTTCGGGTAGATAGAAAATCAACCCCTACCGTAGTCAACAGATCCGTTACGCGGAGGATAGCTTTTGCCTTACAAAAAGGCACGGTGGCACATTCGCTACGCGAAGCACCATCGCACCTATAAGATATTCTTTTAATTGTTAAGTCGTCAAAAAGCCACCGCAATATCACTTCTTTTTACGATATACGAAACCCGTATATATTACCGAAATCACAATGGCAAGTACGCCGTAAAGAACATACGGTAAATCAGCAATTCTCTGAGTAACGGTATCGTCAGAAAAACCGTAAACAATACTACCCAAAATGCCCGTCAAAGAAAATCCCGCAAATACTACGAGAAGGATAAACATGAACAATATCGTTTTGTTTTTTATGCTGTCGCTCCTATGCACGTCACTCGTCAATATTGCGTATCTCAAAGCCCTCTGCTCTTACGTAGTCGATAAAGTCTCCCAGAACCTGTGCGTTTGTGGATCCTACCGTGTGAAGCATAAGCACGCTTCCGTTGTGAAGACCCTTTTTCATTGTTTCAAGTGCTTTTGCCGGATCCATCTGGTCCTCGGGGTCGTAATCGTAATACGCCCAGGAATAAAGTATGTTCTCAAGATCCATTGCCTGATACAACGCCATGTCCCACGCTGAACACGAGCCGTATGAAGGACGGAAATACTTCATATAAGGTGCACCGGGCACGTATTCCTGCAACAGCTCGTTATTGGACTCCACCTCATAGAAAAGCTCCTCGATGGACAGCTTTGACATTACCTTGTGATTGTTTCCGTGGTTGCCCACGATATGTCCCTCGTCAAGCATACGCTTTACAAGCTCGGGCGCAGTTTTGATGTACTGACCGTTCAAAAAAAAGCTTGCCTTAACGTCCTTTTCCTTTAAGACGTCAAGCACGTCGTCCGTCCACTCTGTCTCGTATCCGCAGTCGAAGGTGATGTAGATGACTTTTTCGTCCTCGTTCTTGCGGTAAACGCTTCCGTATTTTTCAAGTGCGTCAAACACGTCGTCCGCTCTGTCGAATATGACCGTTACTTCTCCCGTCCCGGCATCACGGACGGTATTGCCGCAGAACCATGAGCCGTTGGTCTTATCCGCAGTATCGGAGAAAAAGTCTCTTGAAAGACCGTCAAGGAAGGAAAAATCCGTCAGCTTTTTACCCTTATAGGTAGTATAAGTAAGGTCTCCGCCGGCTTCAGTACCGCTGTAAGAGGCGTATCCGTTTTCCGCCTCATCCTCGGGCACAGACGTGTCCGCTCCCGCGGGGAGTGTATCCTCGCTCTCCGTGCTTTCCGTATATCCCGTATCCCGTCCCGCGCCGACAGCAGGTTTTTCAACGTGTCCGCAGGAGACGAGAAGCATGGACGCGATCAGTATTACCATTAATAGTTTCATAACGTGGATCCTTTCCCGTTACCGTAGATTAAAATTTTTCCTTCACCCGCGTCCTGCAGGTGAAGGAAAGGTGTTATCTTACAAATTCGTCGAGAGCACGTATCTCGTAACCCTCTGCTCTGATATAGTCGATAAGATCTCCCAGTATCTGTGCGTTTGTGGTGGATACCGCATGAAGCAGATACACGCATCCGTTGTGGAGCATGGTCTTGTCCGCGTTAAGGGTCGCCGCGGGATCGGGCTGATTGTCCGTATTATAATCCGCAACGGTCGCCGCCCAGAAGCATGTGTAAAGACCCATCTTCTGTGCAAGGGCAAGAGTCCATTCGTTGGCGCCGCCCTCGGGAGGACGGTAGAACACCATATCGGGCGCCGTAGGGATCTTCTCCTTTAAGAGGCGGTTATTGGCATCGATCTGCTCAACGAACTGCTCGGGAGTGAGGGTAGTCATATTATAGTGGTTAAGGGTATGGTTACCCACGATATGACCCTCGTCAAGCATACGCTTTACGATATCCGAGTCGGTCTTCAGATAATCGCCCGTTACGAAGAAGGTACCGGGGGCGTTTTTCTCCTTCAGCACATCAAGGATAACGTTGGTAACACCGTCGGCGTATACGCTGTCGGGAATTTTGTGCTCGTATCCGCAGTCGAAGGTGAGATACACGTATTTTTCCGTGTCGCTTCCGCGGTAGATACCGTCATATTTGTTTACGATCTCGATAGTGGAGGGATCACGGTCCCAGATATACTGGACCTCACCCGTAGTAAGGTTGCGCGTGGTCTTTCCGGGGTACCAGCATCCGTTGGGGTCGTCCGCGTTTTTATCAACGAAATGTCCCTTTGGAACGTTGTTAAGGAAGGAAAGATCCGTGGGAACGTTATATTTGCCCGCTGTGGGAAGTGTCTCCTCGCCGTCCTCGCTTTCAGCGGGAGCTGACGCGCTTTCGCCTTCGCTTCCGCTTGCCGCAGGCGTGTCAACGCCGCTGTTATCAGGCTCTTCCGTATCGGAACCGTCTCCCGCAGGACCTGCGGGCAGGGTATCCTTGCCCACGCCTACAGAAGGAGCGGTGCCCTGATCTCTGAGGCTGCAGGAGGCAAGTGTCATGACCACAACAAAAGCAAGTATTAAGGATAATATTTTCTTTATCATTTTTCCATTTATTTGGCATAATGCCTGCGCGAAAAATTATACTTACGGTACGCATTCCGTATTTCCGCGCCGTATCGCGTATTTGTCTTACATAAAGTATTGCGCAGTTTTACGCAGAATATGTGAGGCAGATCAGTCCTCGATGGGAGCCTTGCCGCAAATAGCCGTGAGAAGCTCCTGCAGATCGTCGTCATCGGTAAACTCAAGCTGGATAGTCTTCTTCTTTGCTGTGTTCATGATGCGGCAGCGTCTGCCGAGAGCAGTCGTGACCTTATCCTCCAGGTCCGCAAGGTAATTCACCTTGGGAGCGGCAGGAATATCCTCACTGAAAGCAGCCTTTTTGTTAGCTGTCTTGACAGCCGCCTCCACCTCTCGCACGGAAAGATTTCTTGCCGCCGCTCTTATTGCCATGGGCACGATCTGAGATTTGTCTCTCAGTCCGAGAAGCGCACGGCCGTGACCTGCGGAAAGAGTTCCGTCAACGATAAGCTCGATAACCTCTTCGGGAAGTTCAAGAAGACGCAGAGAGTTTGCAATAGCACTTCTTGACTTGCCGATCTGCAGAGCGATCTCCTCCTGAGTGAGGGAATAGTTATCCATAAGATCGCGATATCCCTTTGCTTCTTCGTAGGGATTCAGATTCTCACGCTGGAGGTTTTCGATCATGGCGATCTTTGCCGCCATGAATTCATCGGCATCCATAACTATAACGGGAATTTCTGTAAGACCCGCAAGCTTAGCCGCTCTCCAACGTCTCTCACCGGCGATGATGCTGTACATGCCGCCGATGCTCTCCCGTACGATAATAGGCTGAAGTACTCCGTTTGCCGCGATGGAGTCTGCAAGACTTGCAAGTGCCTCTCTGTCGAAGGTAAGTCTCGGCTGATCCTTTTTCGGCTCAATGAGAGATATACGCACCATCGCGTGTCCGCTCTTTTCGCTGTCTATGGAGTTATCGTCAAATATTGCTTCAAGTCCGCGTCCCAGACCTTTATTCTTTGCCATATCAATTAACCTGTCCTTTCATATGTAGCCTTTATCAAAATGTCATAATTTAACCCACGGTGCGTTTGATCAGTTCTCGCGCTATGTCCTCATATGCCTTGCAGCCCTTGGAACATTTGTCGTGATAATTGATGGGCTCGCCGAAGCCGGGAGCCTCGGAAAGCGTAACGTTGCGGGGGATAGTCGTTGAAAACAGCTTGTCGCTGTAGTATTTCTTGATCTCAGCCAGTACCTGAGAAGAAAGATTGAGACGTCCGTTATGCATGGTAACCAGTATGCCCAGGACTGAAAGGGAAGGGTTGTATCTTTCCTTAACCTTTTTAACGGATATCATAAGCTGTGAAAGTCCTTCAAGAGCAAAATACTCACACTGCATGGGAATGATAACTCCGTTTGATGCGGTAAGCGCATTTACGGTAAGCATGCCCAGAGACGGAGGGCAGTCCATCATAACGAAGTCGTATTTTCCTTCAAGCTGTGCTGTAAAATCAGCGATACGTCTTTCGCGTCTTTCCTCACCCATCAGGTCAAACTCCGCACCTGCAAGGTTGATGGTGGAGGGAACGAGGGAAAGATTCTTGAATTTTGTCTGTACTATTGCCGCCTCGGGAGATACACCGTCGATCAGCACGTCGTACATGGTGTATTTCGCCTTTTTCTTGTTGATGCCCAGTCCGCTTGTGGTGTTTCCCTGAGGGTCACAGTCAAGCATCAGCACACGGTAGCCCATTTCAGCTACGATAGAGGCGATATTTATCGCGGAGGTCGTCTTGCCTACTCCGCCCTTTTGGTTGGCAAAAGCAATAACGTACGGTCTTCCTGTCATCGTCAGCCATCCTTTCTTATTCGTAATATACGTATATCTGTAAACATATCATCTCATTATAGTATACCACAAAAAAACACCGACTTCAAGCGGATTTACCCCCTTGCGGGAAATATTTTTAGTAAAATTAAAATACTTCGAACGTTTTTCGTCGAAGTATAATATTTATTCACGGTATTTCGGGCGGCACAAGCCGTATATCGCTCGCACACAGCGGAAATACAGTTCGAGGCACACATCCGTAAGGCTGTGTGCCTCTATTATTTATTTAGCCGTTGATGATCTTTGTAAGCTCGATAGGATCAACGATCTTGCCATCCTTGTAAACTCTCATGTTACCGGATGCGATCTCGTCGATGAGAACTACTTCACCGTTGTTGTAGCCGAACTCGAACTTGATATCCCAAAGGTCGAGGCCGCGCTTCTTAAGGTCGTCAGCTACGATCTTTGTGATCTTAAGGGTCTGATCCTTAAGGCTCTCGAACATCTCAGCGGTCATAACCTTGAGAGCTACGAGACCCTCGCCTGTTACGAGCGGGTCGCCCTTAGCGTCGTTCTTGAATGTGCACTCAACGTAGCCGCCCTCAAGAGGTGTTCCGTCCTTGATGTACTCACCGTAACGGCGAATAAAGCTACCTGTAGCTACGAGACGGCAAATAACCTCAAGTCCGCCGCCGCCAAGGTCCTTGCCGAAGCACTCTGCGGGAAGAACTTCCATAGTAGCCTCTTCGATATTAGCGGAAACATAGTGGGTCTTAATGCCTGCTGCCTTCAGAAGCTCAAAGTAATATACAGAAGTCTGAAGATTAGCGCGGCCGATACCCTCGATAGTAAGTCCTACGCTGTTCTCGCCGGGATCGAACACTCCGTCCTTGCCGGTGCAGTCATCCTTGAACTTAAGAAGAACGTTGCCGTTCTCAAGTCCGTATACGTCTTTGGTTTTTCCTTCATAGATCTTTTTCATTTTAGTTTAACTCCTTTTGAGTCCAAAATTACTGATTGAGCCCGCAGGCCTCAGCCAACAGATTACCTCTTTATTATAGCACAAAAATCAAATCTTGTCTGTATTTTTTGCAAAAAAATTTCTTTTTTCGTTGTAAAAATTTACCCCCGTCGATGCCCGCCGTATTAGTTATTTTGCAAAACTCACCACGCATATATATCCTTCATCTTCAGTGTTCATTCTTAGACACGGGATGAAAAAACAAGTCAATTTCCGCGTACCCGTTACCACATTTTTCTCACCCGAACCGTGTTATTATTTGTGTGACGGCAACAAATGAACTTCAAAAGAAAGGAAACAGAAAAAATGAATACAACACTTGAAAAAGAAGTGGCGGAGGTCTCGTCCCTGTACAACTTTCCCATCGCGGGGACCTCGGTCATAAATCTGCCCGTTTCAAAGATAATACCCAATCCGTCTCAGCCCAGAAAGATATTTGCAGGCGACGCCCTTGAAAGCCTTGCAGACAGTATATCGCGTCACGGCATCCTGCAGCCTCTCCTCGTTCGGGAGGGTGGTGCGTTTTATGAAATAATCGCAGGTGAAAGGCGGTATCGCGCCGCTGTCATGTCAGGACTTGACACGGTCCCCTGTATTATCAAGGAATCCGACAGCAAAAGTTCGGCTGAACTTGCCATTATCGAAAATCTGCAGAGGGAAGACCTTAACATGTTCGAGGAAGCAGAAGCCATATGGCAGCTGATAAACACGTGCGGTATCACACAGGAAGCGGCGGCGGCACATCTGTCATGCAGTCAATCCTATATCGCCAACAAGCTTCGTCTGCTTAAACTGCCCGCTCTACAACGCCACGCGATCATCGAATGCGGTCTGACCGAGCGTCACGCAAGGGCACTTTTGCGTGTACACGACAACGATGAGCGTGCGGAGATACTTACGGTGGTAATAAAGCGCAAGCTTAACGTGGCGGCAACGGAGGATTATATTGAAAATCATTTGTGCCAAAAAGAACAGTTTCTGCACGCACAAAAGACCGCAAGGATCGAAAAGGACATAAAGCGGAAGCTTTTGTCAAAGGATATGCGGCTTTTCTACAATTCGATCGACCGTGCGGTAACAAGCGTGAGAGATTGCGGTTTTTCCGTTGACCAGACAAGGGAAGTCAGCGAAGAAGGCACGCTTATTTCCATTTTTATAAAAAAGAAGGAGTAAAATGTTTCACGTGAAACATTTTACTCCTTTACCCGAACGTCGCGACGCGACTCATAACGATGCGAAGCATCTCATAACTTATAACTGCAAACTGAAAATATCCGTCTTTCGACGGATATTTTCACAATGTTTCACGTGAAACAATTTTATTTCTTTATTCCAAGCCATATCATAAGCACGGTGATGTCCGCAGGGCTGACTCCCGAAATTCGGGACGCCTGCCCGATAGACGCGGGACGTACCTTGGCAAGCTTTTCCGCCGCTTCAAGCCGCAGACCCTTGATAGCTTTATAATCGATATCCTCGGGGAGACGGGTGTTTTCGCTCTTTAACTGCTTTGCCGCCTCGTCAAACTGACGCTTTACGTAACCCGCGTATTTGATCTCTGTCTCAACGCGATGCTTAAGTCCGACGGGAAGTGCGGGACGGTGGGGATCAAGCTCTGCCGTATCCTCGTAGGTGATCTGAGGTCGTCTTATCATATCAGCCGCAGAAATACCGGATGAGATCGGCGTAGTTCCGTGAGCCTCAAGCAAATCGTTTACTGCCTTGGGTCCGAAGTTGAGATGTTCAAGTCTTTCACATTCTTCGCTGACAAGTCTTTCCTTTTCCGCCACAGCCTCTTCTCTTTCCTTAGAGATGAGTCCTGCACGGACACCGTATGCGGTAAGTCTTGTTTCAGCGTTGTCCTGACGGAGAAGGAGGCGGAACTCGCTTCGGCTGGTCATTATGCGGTACGGTTCTGACGTGCCTTTCGTAACAAGGTCGTCGATAAGAGTTCCGATGTACGATGAATGACGGGGAAGTATGATCTGCTCTTCTCCCTTTACGTAAAGGGATGCGTTCATGCCCGCAACGAGTCCTTGAGCAGCCGCTTCCTCGTATCCTGAGGTGCCGTTGAACTGTCCCGCACCGAAAAGGCCCTTGATATTCTTGAATTCAAGAGTGGGGAGAAGCTCGGTAGGATCGATGCAGTCGTATTCGATGGCGTATGCGTAGCGCATGATCTCTGCTTCCTCAAATCCTCTCAGACTGCGGAGCATCTTATACTGTACCTCTGCGGGGAGGGATGACGAAAATCCCTGAAGATATATCTCGCTGTTTCCGATACCCACAGGCTCTACGAAGAGCTGATGGCGCTCCTTGTCGGGGAAGCGCATTATCTTATCCTCGATAGAAGGGCAATAACGGGGACCTACACCGTGTATCTTACCCGAATAGAGAGGAGAACGGTGTATGTTGTCGCGGATGGTGTTATGTGTAGTTTCGTTGGTATACACAACGTGGCAGACCGACTGAGTGATGCTGTTCAGTCTTGCCTCATCGGTACGGACAGAGAAGGGAGTGATGTACTCATCCCCCGTCTGAACCTCGAGAACGGAAAAATCGATACTTCTGCGGTGTATTCTCGGCGGAGTACCCGTTTTAAAGCGAAGCATACGAACACCGAGCCCGAGAAGGGAATCGGTGAGACCTCGTGCGGGCACAAGTCCGTCGGGACCCGACGAACGGGATACGTCACCCGTATGGGTGACACCTCCGAGGTAGGTACCGCTGGAAATTATAACGGCAGGAGCGTAAAACTCGCCGCCCGGCTCTGCCATGACGCCGATAACCTTTGTAATGTCTCCCACAGTCTCCGTGATAAGAGCAGTAACCTCCGCCTGAATGAGGTAAAGACCCGGAGCATCCTCAATGGTACGCTTCATGATCTCGGTGTAAAGGCGTCGGTCAGCCTGAACTCGCTTGGATCTTACAGCGGCGCCCTTGCCCGTGTTAAGCATACGGGACTGAATGGTCGCAAGGTCTGCCGCATATCCCATCTCTCCGCCGAGGGCGTCTATCTCGAAGACCAGATGACCCTTGCCCGTGCCTCCGATGGAAGGATTACAGGGCATATTTGCTACAGCATCAAGGGACAGGGTGAAAAGAGCGGTGCGAAGTCCGCTTCTTGCCGCCGCAAGGGCGGCTTCAACTCCGGCATGTCCTGCGCCGGCTACGATAACGTCATATTTATTCATTGATATATCTTTCGTGATCAGAAAATTTAATTCAAAGCGGGAACATCACTATGGGACGTTCCCGGATCGTTCTTTATTTAACGCCGCCGATCTTTTCCTCGCGCTTTTCGCGGAAGGGCAGCATACACAGCCTTACGAGAAGCTGTACTATAGGTGCGAATATCACGTTGACAAACAGCTCCGGCACCACGATGGATGACAGCACCACAGCCGCGCTGATCCCGTGTACGGTAGCAAGTGCAACTATAAACGTGACCACACTGCGCAAAACCAGAGCACATCCCGTGTACATCACGGCAACAGGGAAGCTGTCGCGGAAATTATGGGTAGTGAGTATTCCGACGGCATAAGCCACGGGCACGTATACGAGAGGAAGAAGGGTCAGTTCCGAGCCGCCCGCCGCCTCGATGATATACGCCGCACACAGTGCCGTCACCGCACCGAATCTTTCTTTTTCAAGAGTTGCGACCGCTATTATGAACGGAAGCATCAGGTCGGGAACAGACCCGAAGGGTCGGAATACGGTAAAAACGGTGGTCTGCGCCACAACGAGCAAAACGAGAAGCACGGCTGTAACTACGGACTTTGCCAAGAACACCTTATCAACGGAAAAACCGAGGCGCCATGCATTGAACTTTTCCCTGAGCGATTCAGACTTTACGGGTATCTCACCCGTTCCTCTTGAGCCGGTGGCGAGAGGTCCCGAATACCCGTCTGCCGCTCTTCCTTTGCGTCTGCGGGCTTTTCTCTTTTCGTTATTATTCTGAGTAGCTTTCATAATCGGTTATAATCATTACCTCTGAGATCTTATCGGAGCCTGACAGATCGAACGCCGCAGGTCTGACGTATGCTATGGTAGTTCTGCTGAACTCACTTTGCTCCACCCGCTCAACGTATCCCACGGTAAGGCCGCGGGGATATACCGAGCCGTATCCTGCCGTAAGGATGCGGTCGCCCACCTCAACGTCTGCGCCCTCTTCAAGATAATTCATTCTGCAAAGTCCCTCGGAGGCGATAAGATAATCTCCCTCAAGGACGCCCATGACTCCGCTTCTCTCATCGTAAACACCCACAGATGAGGAATCCTCAAGTATGGACGTGGCCTTTGACCAGTTAAGCCCTACGTCGGAGATATAACCCATAACAACACCGGAGGAAAGAACGGGCATATTTTTCGTGACTCCGTTCAGGCTTCCGCGGTCCAGCATATAAACGGAAGAATAGTTTCCGCTCTCGTTTCCGCACACACGGGCAGGCTCGAACTTGAAATCACGTCTTTCCATTTTAAGCTCAAGGTACTCGCTTATCCACTCATAATGTTCCTCAAGCTGACGGAATTCGTGGACTTCTTCCTTAAGATCCGCGTTTTCTTCCTTTAATTTGGCATTTTCTTCTTTCAGCTTGTCGAAGCTGTGGATATATTCCGCATAACCGTCAAGCTTTTCCACTGCATTTACGGAAAGCTTTTTAAGCGGCGTCAGCGCAGTATTAACGGCATTTCTGAAAATGGGTGAAAGACCCATAGTGCAGAGCACCGTGGGGATTATAACTGCGGCAAGGGTAAGAAAGGTTATGATATAGAAAAATTTAGAGTTAAAATAGCTTTTCACTTTATATAAGCTTCTCCTTACAGCCTGAATAGCGTCATCTCGTTCTGAACGTTACAACGTTGGCAAGCTCGCCGCCTTCGATCGCACGTCCGATACCGTGAGCAACACAGTCAAGGGGATTTTTCGCAACGAAGGTACGGATACCCGTATAATGGGCGATCACCTGGTCAAGACCGGGAAGAAGCGCGCCGCCGCCTGAAAGGACGATACCTGTGTCGTAGATGTCGGAGGAAAGCTCGGGAGGTGTATTTTCGAGAGTGTTCTTGATACCCTCGATTATGGTCATAACAGAGCCTGCCATAGCCTCGCGCACCTCTGCTGAAGAAATATTCAGCACGGCGGGAAGTCCGTTCTGAATATTGCGTCCGCGAACCTCCATCACGCCCTTGTCAAAGGAGGGATGGGCACTGCCGATGTTCTTCTTAAGCACCTCGGCTGTGACCTCGCCGATCACAACGTTGTATTTCTTCTTGATGTGGTTTACGATAGCCTCGTCGATCCTGTTTCCCGCAGTCCTCATGGACGTGGAGATAACGATACCGCCGTAGGAAAGCACGGCGACCTCTGTGGTGCCCGCGCCGATGTTGACTATCATAGATCCCCTCGCGTCCTCGATGCGGAGTCCCGCGCCGATAGCCGCCGCAAGAGGCTCCTCGATAAGAGCGACCTTCTGTGCGCCCGCCTCAAGAGCAACGTCCTCTACCGCACGTCTTTCCACCTCGGTAACACCGTAGGGGATACCGATGACAGCCTTCGGACGGCTGAAGATGGTGTTGCCGGACACCTTCTTAATGAAATGTCTCAGCATGGCGGAGGTAGCGTCAAATTCTGCGATAACTCCGTTTTTCAGGGGGCAGAGCGCCTTGATGGAGCCGGGCGTCTTTCCAAGCATCATCTTTGCCTCACGTCCGACCGCGATAGCGTACTTTCCCTTAAGGTCAACGGCAACCACGGAGGGCTCGCGAAGGACGATGCCCTTTCCCTTCATATATATTATCGTGTTGGCTGTTCCAAGATCTATTCCGATATGTTTCATTATTTACGTTTTTTGAGCCTGTGCTCGGGACACGCGGTTCGGATTTTGCCGTAACGGCACACCGCCTGCCCAACCTACTGCTGACTTCTTGCCTCTTCCGTCAGCTTCAGTGAAAATTCTTCCTTTAAAATGTCAAAAAGTACAGAGGTGGATATTCCCACAACGTTGGGGTAGTCGCCGCAAACGGAGGAAACGAATACTCCGCCAAGGCCCTGTATCGCATAAGCGCCTGCTTTACCCCACACCTCCCCGGAGGCTATATATTCGTCTATCTCACGCTTTGTGAGATCCTTGAAAACGACCGCAGTCTTAACAAAACGGGAGGCATACTTCACTTCGCCGCGGAAGATCCTTGCAACAGTGATCCCGCCTATTACGAAATGCTCTTTCCCGGACAGGGCGGAAAGCATTCTGACGGCGTCAGCCTCATCTGTCGGCTTGCCGAATATCTCCCTGCCGTCGGGTGTGACCACCGTATCGCCCGATATGACGAAAACCTCGTCGTCGGCGCAGGTGTCCTTTACTGCATCTACCGCTGCCACTGCCTTTATCTCTGCCACGCTTCGGGCAAACCACTGTGCGTACATTTCGCCGTCGGGGCAAGGCGTACGCGGTGTTTCATCCGCATCCGTAACCAGGATCTCATGCTCCAAGCCTACACTGCAAAGCAGGTCGTGACGTCGGGGGGATGCGGACGCAAGTATAAATCTTCTTTTCACCGGTATGTCCTCAGTGTCTCACAATGTATTTTCCTACGATAAGGGATATCGCGATGCAAAGGATGGTTGCAACGGAAAGTGAGAAGCTGATACCGAAGGTACAGCTTACCACACCAAGCTCCAGCGTTACGGGAGCGGATGTGCCGAAATTAAGTCCGAAGGCAAGCCACGAAAGGAAGGAAACGCCCGCCGTAACGTGAGCCACCATTGAGCCGAGAACTATTCCCACAAGTACAAGGAAAAAGTTCAGCCAAAATTTATTTTTCATAATATCTCCAATATTTTACTCATTTATATTCTCTTGATGTGGGCAAGACCCGCGTCTTCGGGAGAATATCCGTTTTTGTATGCGTTAATTATGTTTTTCACCTGAGACGCGCTCTCGTCGGTGAAAATAAAGTGGGAAACAGCCGCACTTGCCAATACGTCAAGCTTATCTGCCGAGTAAACAGGCACGGAATTAACTACGGTATTCGTCCGCTCGCCCGACGGGAACACGTTAAAGGAAGCTCCCTTTCTGTCGGACAGCATCGCGGGAAGAAGACACCCCGCACCGCCGCACCTTCCGCTGCAGCCCGCGTCGCTCATGATACAGCGGCGGAGGAACATAAGCGGAAGCTTACCGTATACAACGGCACCCGCACGTGGGATGCTTCTGCAAATATCCGCAATTGCGGGAAGCTTCAGCTCGGGAGAGAGGATAACGTACTCCGCACCAAGTCCCGCAGTACCGTCAGCCGCCGCCTTTGAAGCGGAATTGGTCCTGAAGGAAGCAACGGGCAGCAGTCCCGCATCACGTACAGCCTTAAGCTGACCTGTGGTATGACAAAGGACGTATCTGCCGCCGTTATCCGCAAATCTGCGAACGGTCTTTTTTAATCTGTCGCTGTCGGCACACCATACGGGAAGATTCAAGCCCTGATATTCGCCGTTGACCTTTGAAATCTCAGCCTCCGGGAGGAATATTACGTCGAAAAACTCCCGCGCCTCATCCGGCACGCTATCCGCGCGGAAAAATTCCGCGGTCTTAAGCTTTTTGACGGGCGCACCGCCAAAGGGCGGAGACTTGTATTCCGCAGCGTCCCGTCTCGTCCGTTCATCAGCTTTTGTATTTTCAAGCTTTTCCACAGCAAGACGTCTCAGCTCGTTTAAGGACGACGCTGTCATGAACACATCACCCGAACTCTCAAAGGAAAAATCCTCTGCGCTGAGAGAATAGTGTGTGGCACCCAGCTTCGATATGTTTTTATATGCCGCGTCTGCGCTGACAGGCGCGTTTTTTGCAGTCTGGACTACGGCACCCGTCACCTCTGCGGAAGTCTTTCCGTCAGACAGTCTCAGCCTTGACGGCTCGTTTTCGGAAAGGTACAGCTCCGCCGTAACGGGGACCTTACGGGTAAGAGACGTGAATCTCTCGCCTGCCGAAGGGGTCCCCTCGGCACGCATGCCCGTCATACGTGAAAATCTGTTTTTGAAATAACCGTCGGTAAAGCCGTCTCTTGAAAAGATGGCGTCAAGGGCGGCAATCTCCGCATCCGTGGCGGCTCTGCCTTCGTCAAGGAGAGCGCGGTATATCTTCGTCACACCGTACACGTAGTCGGGACTTTTAAGTCTGCCCTCGATCTTAAGGGAGGCGACCCCCGAGGATATGATCTCGGGCACGTAGCGTGCAAGGCACATATCCTTAAGGCTTAAGGGATATCCCGATCTCATCTTACCGCAGGACATCTTATAGGGAAGACGGCATGGCTGAGCGCATTCGCCTCTGTTTCCGCTTCTGCCGCCCATAGCCCAGCTCATAAGGCACTGCCCCGAAAGGGAAACGCAATGGGCACCGTGAATGAACATTTCGATCTCGACAGGAGACGTGGAAACGAGACGGTACACTTCGTCCATGGAAAGCTCACGGGGGCAGACCATTCTGGAAAAGCCAAGCTCGCGCAAAGCCTCCGCGTCAAGACTGTTTACGCCCGTCGCCTGAGTGCTTGCGTGAAGCTCTGCTGACGGAAGGGTGTTTTTTAAAGCGATGGCAAGACCGGTATCCGCCACGATAAATGCGTCGGCACCAACGGAATAAAGCTCACTCGCCATAGAAACGGCATCAGCCAGCTCACGGTCACGCAGACGTGTATTCATCGTTATATACGACCTGACACCGTAGGTGGATGCAAGACTTACGGCTGAGCTCAGCTCGTCCGCGGTGAAGTTCTTCGCCCTCATGCGGTTGGAGAACAGCTCTCCGCCAAAGTATACTGCGTCAGCCCCCGCCTCAATTGCGGCGCAAAGCGCCTCGGGAGAGCCTGCGGGAGCTAAAAGTTCGGGGATTTTCGTCATTTTTACAGGGCGGTCAGTTTTTCTTCAGAAGAGTTTCGATCATACGAAGCTTGTCGGAGCGGGATGCGGGCTTTTCGTCTGCCTCAAGACCCTCGTCGATGGTGATCTGCTCATCGGGGATCGTGTCAGCATCGTCTGCCTTTTCTTCCACGGGAGCCTCGACATCGCCAAGCTGTGCCTTAAGCGTTGCTACCTCTTTCTTAAGACGACGGAGATTTACCTCGTAAAGAGACACCTGCGCTTCGAGATTGCGAAGCTTTTTCTCAGCGGTAAGCTTGTCTCCGCAAAATTCAAGGGCGCTGAGCATAGCCGCATCAAACTGAGACAGCTTTACATTACGGAGAAGCTCCGTCATGTGCTCGTCAAGCTTCTTTTCGATGGACTTTACGTAACTATCCGGCTCATCCGTGATGAGAGACATAGATATCCCCGCAATATTAAGATATACTTTTCGTTTTACTCTTTCTTCCACGGTCAGTACCCGCCTTTTCTTATAAATTATCAAAATATGTGTTGAAAAATATGCGAACAGACTGTATAATATTATTACAAGGTACAGTATCCGCATTTTGATATATGTCTTCAACTTATATTATAATATATATTTTCCCGTAAGGGAATAGTTTTACCGAAAAAATCTGAAATTATTTTAATTTATACATTATTTTTAAATTAAAAAACACAGGT
Organism: Clostridia bacterium; assembly: GCA_017440665.1. GTDB lineage: Bacteria > Bacillota > Clostridia > Oscillospirales > CAG-272 > RUG11130. The sequence continues at coordinate 11,873 of JAFSGU010000010.1, read as the reverse complement.
ATCATATGTATTACGACAAAGAAAATATAACTCCCCACGAGAAAAAGGCTTGTGAGCTTTTTCTCTCAGGCTATAACTGCGCGCAGGCTGTATTTGCCGCATTCTCCGACCTTACGGGCATCTCCGAAAAGGACAGCGCCCGTATGATATCCGCCTTCGGCGGAGGTATGAGCGGGCAAAGACGTACGTGCGGCACGGTGTCCGCCATGCTTATGGTAGCGGGATGCCTCACGGGATACTCTGAGGCTGACGATTACGACGGTAAGGTGGAGCTTTACAAAAACGGCAAGGCTCTTTGCGAGGAATTCGAATCCCTTCTTTCTTCACAGATATGCTCGGAGCTTCTCCGCGGCATGAAGCTGTCAAGCACTCCCGCCGTCAGGACAACAGAGTATTATAAAGCCCGCCCCTGCGTAAAATTCTGCGCAGTTGCGGCAAACATTCTGGACAACTGGCTGATAAAAGACTTGGGCTATGACATTCACTGAAAAGAGGATCTTTGTCATCGCGTCCGTTCTTATCTCCTTTTTTACGTATCTTGCAGCAGGGATGCTTGCAGGCAAGGTGGTGCCATGGAGTACCGTTCAAAGCGTCGCCGCCTTTGTTTGCGCTTATCTTATGCTGAGTCTTATGATGAAGCGCTTCCCGGAGGAAGCGGAAAATGAGATCGTCACAGGGGACGTTCAAAAGGATCACGGGACTTCGGGCAAACCAAGGCTTGTACGCACCGTGGTGCTCAGCTCAGTGCTGATGCTATGCGTGAACTTTGCACTCTCTTTTATCGTGTCCGACACATCGGTGCCCGACAGGGAAGATCTTCTGCTTCGTGCCGTCACGGGCGTTTTCGTTCTTCCCGCCATGGAGGAGTATCTGTTCCGTCACGGTTATCTGAAAGCTCTGCTTCGCGGAAATTTCCCCGAATACGTACCCATCATTCTGCAAGCGGTACTTTTTGCAAGCCTTCACAAAGGAGTTGGGATACCCGTAGCCTTCATCTGCGGTATAATACTCGGTATGACGTACGTTAAAACGGATGAAAGACACAGATTTATCGCGGTATACGCTTCACATGCAATATACAACGGTGTGTTATATGCAGTCCTTGCTCTAACATAAAAACCCACTTCAGGTAATAACATGAACAGAGAACAAATTATTTCCGATATCGTCTCCCTTTATGAAAACTGTCCCTATCCCGCCCCCGCCGTACACAGGCGAGGAAAGCCCCACACCACCGTGGATTTTTCTAAAATCGGCGAAAGCGACAAGACCGCAAGAGACGAATACTACATGAGATGCGCCTTAGATCTTGCCGCGGCTTCCCTTGAGTTTGGCGAGGTGCCCGTAGGTGCCGTTATGGTACGCGGCGGTAAGATCGTCGCCGCAGACTTCAACGGACGGGAAAGCGAGAAGAACGCCCTTTATCACGCAGAGGTGGCAGTCATAGGAAAGACATGTCGGGCGATGGGGGGCTGGAGACTTCCCGGGTGCGAGCTTTACGTCACTCTTGAGCCGTGCATCATGTGTACGGGAGCGATATTTCAGGCAAGAGTACCCAGACTCATATTCGGTGCCGCAGATCCCAAGGCGGGTTTCTTCGGCGGGATCGCAAACGCTTGCGACATGCCGTTAAACCATAAGATCAACGTGAAAAGCGGAGTTCTTGCAGAAGAGGCAAGCCGTCTTCTTGAAGAATTCTTTACGAAAAAAAGATAAATATATTTACATATACGTTTAAGGAGCACATTATGGCAGAAAAAAACATCGTATGGAGCGACCGAAAAAGATGGCTGTTCGGTCTTCCGTGGTCATTCACAAGGTACAGACTTTACGAAGATAAGTTCGTCATCGACAAGGGCTTTTTCACAAGACACGAGGATGAGATCCGTCTTTACAGGATCCTCGATATTTCGCTGACCCGTACCTTCGGAGAAAGACTGTTCGGACTGGGTACCATTCATTGCTGCTCAGGAGACAAGACATCTCCCGAGTTTGACATCAAAAGAATAAAGAGATCCCGCGAGCTTAAGGATATTCTTTCCGACATGATCGAGGAGGAGAGAGAAAAGCGCCGCGTGGGTACAAGAGAATATATCGACGGCGACGACGGATTTGACGACGGTGATGACGGTCATTTCAATTGATCCGTAAATGAAAAACAATATAACACGAACGGTCTTATGGGTACTTGTGGTGCTGTGGATGGGCGTCATATTCTCTTTTTCCGCAGAAAACGCAGAAGAATCCCTTGAGACCAGCGACGGTATCGTTGACGTTGTGGTCGAGCATCTGCTTGAGAGCAAAAAGGATACGATGAGTATATCCGATTTTGATGCTTTCAAGATGAAAGTCTCACACTTCGTAAGAAAAAGCGCACATTTTACCGCGTATATGCTGCTCGGCATACTTACGCTGACAGCGCTTTTCACCCATAAATTAAAAAACAAGGTAAGATCGCTGATAACTGTCGGGATATGCTTTCTCTATGCCGTGTCGGACGAAATACACCAGATATTCGTCCCGGGCAGAGCGGGACGCTTCTCCGACGTTATGATAGATACGTCAGGTGCCGTGCTGGGTATACTGACAGTTTTCGGTGCAGCCTGCCTTATACGGTATTTAAAAAATAAAAGACCTCTCAAAACAAAAGAAAGGTGTTAACATTAATATGACAGAGATCAAAAGAGAATTTAAGAATCCTTCGTCAAAGTACCGCTCCGCTCCATTCTGGTCTTGGAACGGTGTTATGGACCGTGAAGAGCTTCAGTTCCAGCTTCGCGACTTCAAGGAGCACGGTATCGGCGGTGCATTTGCCCATCCCCGCGTTGGAATGGTAACGGAATATCTTTCCGACGACTACTTCCGTGCATTCAAGGACTGCCTTGACTTTGCCAAGGAAGAGGACATGAAGATCTACATGTACGACGAGAACGCTTGGCCCTCAGGCTTTGCAGGAGGAAAGACAGCAAGAGTTGACGCTGAGTCCGTTTCTCCCTTTGCAAAGTACAGAATAGTTTCCGCAACCGACCCTCAGTTCGGCGGTAAGCTTATCTGTGCCGTTGAATACAAGGATGGCAAGTCGGGTAAGATACTCACCGATATTCCGAGAGAAGAGTGGAAAAACCACTCAGACGGCGAGGTAATGGTAGTCTACAGCCTTCGTCCCTTTGATAGCTCATGGACAGGCGGATATCCCTACGTTGACATATCCCGCCGCGAGACCGTTGAGACCTTCATAAAGCTCACCCACGAGGAATACAAGAAGCGCTTCTCCGACGATTTCGGAACTTATATCCCCGCAATCTTCTCCGACGAGGCTAACATCCACTGCGACGGTCTCAATACTGCGCCCTATGCGCCTCATATTGAGGCAAAGTTCAGAGAGCTTTGCGGATACCCTCTCGCGCCCAATCTTCCTGCGATCTTCAAGAATTTTGAGGACGAGCCCTTCGAGCGCCCCTGCGAAAAGGTACGCTACGACTATTTCTACACTCTCCACGAGCTGTGGATAGATAATTTTGCACGTCCCATCGCCAAGTGGTGCGAGGACAACAGAGTTGCGTGGACGGGACACGATATCGAGCATCATTGGCCCCAGCCTCACGGCGGACGTCCCAACCCCAGTGAGCAGACCACTTACGAATTCCGTCAGTGGCCCGGACTTGACCTGCTTCTCTGCGATTGGCTCCGCGAAGAGCCCACCAACTTTGACAAGTACCTGATGTACGAGATCCGTTCCGCGGCTAACCAGTTCGGCTGCGAAAGAACTCTTTGCGAGGCGTACGGCGCGGGCGGTTACCACTCCACCATGTACGACTACAAGAGACTTGGCGACTTCCTTCTCGTGGGCGGAATCAATCTCATCTGTCAGCATCTCTCCCTCTACTCATACATCGGAAGCAGAAAGAGAGACTGCCCTCAGTCCTTCGACTACCGTCAGCCCTGGTGGAACGAATATACGGGCATGGCAGACTACTTTGGCAGGGCCTGCTACATACTTTCGCAGGGTAAGATGGATCAGCGCATCCTTCTTATAAACGCATCCACTACGGGATACCTTATTCCTCCGGAAGAAGCATGTGGTATGGTAGACCACGCCGCTGTCCCCGAGCAGGTAAAAAATCCCGACATGAGCGACTACCTGACCATCGTAAACCTTCTTACGGACGGTCAGTGGGATTTCGATATCGGTGACGAATACTCAATTTCCCGCAACACGAAGATCGAGGACGGACTCTTTAAATTCGGCAATATGGCGTATGAAACGGTAGTGATCTCCAAGAACACTCTCAACCTGAGAGCGGATACTGTCAAGCTTCTCCTTGAGTTTGCCGCGGCAGGCGGACGCATCATCACCACCGACGGAGATGATTTCTCATTTGCCGAGTACATCGACGGTGAGAAGGGAAGAGAAGAGACTGCTCTTATCAGAGCGGCTGTAAAGACGGTAAAGTCTCCCGAGGCGCTTTGCGCTCTTATTTCAGAGGTACATGAGGCAAGAGTTCTCTCCACTACAGAATGGCCCGTCGGCGTTCAGCACATCAGACGCAATCTGGGCGACGGCAAGATAGCTTACTTCTTCGTAAACCACAGCATGGGCACCTTTGAAACGGAGCTTTCCATCAAGGGTGACAGCATTGCAAAGTGGGATCTTTACACAGGTGACGCCCACGGTCTTAAGTGTGAGCGTGAAAACGGATACGTCAAGATCCCGCTTAAGATGGAACGCTGTGCAAGCGTGCTTCTCGTAACGGGTGAGGATCTTCCCGAAGAAGATGCTCTTCCCGAGGCAGTTAAGGAAATTCCTCTTGAAGAAGCTTTTGTAAATGCCGACTGCGACAACATGATGGCGCTTGACATCTGCTCACTTGAGACGAGAGGTGAGGTATATCCCGAAAGATACGTGCTTGAAAACGCGAAGAATCTCTTTGAGGCAAACGGATTTGAAGGCGGTACACCTTGGGGTCACATTCAGGTAGGCACCGAAAACATGGACAAAAACGCGAATTTCGGTCCGGAGAGTGCGTTCAAGGCTACGTATAAGTTTAACGTGGACGAAAAGGCTGTCGGCACTGCTCTCATACTCGGAGTTGAAAGCCCCGACCTTTGGGACGTTTACGTAAACGGAAATCTCGTTAAGGCTGACGGATGCGATCCTCTCGATCACGATATGGGCAGCTACGATATTACTTCCTTCGTTAAGGTGGGCGAAAACACAGTCGTTCTCGATGCTGAAAGATTCAACGTGCTCTGTGAGATCGAGCCCCTCGTTCTCCGCGGTAATTTCGGCGTAGACAAGGCAGACGGAAAGTTCATCGTTACCTCTCCTGTCGAAAAGCTTGGTCTGGGTGACTGGGCTGATTATAAGATGCCCTTCTATTCGGGCGGTGTGGTATACGGCTACAAGGCAACTCTTGCGGAAGATGCGAAGAGTGCGGTTGTCACACTTGACAAGTACGACGCAACCATCGTATCCGTTAAGGTAAACGGCTGTTATGCCGGCTTTATCGGAGAAGAGGGCGGACACTCTCTTGAAGTGGGCAAGTACATGAAGGCAGGCGAGAATACTATTGAATTCCGCGTTGCGGGAAGCCTTAAGAACATCCTCGGTCCTCACCATGGATTTAACAAGTACATTCCTTACGACTGGAGTATGTATGAAAGAGGTCACGTTCCCACTGCTGACGAATATGCGTTCAATGAATACGGACTTTACACAAAGCCTGCTCTTAAGGTAAACTGAATATAGAGAAAACCTGTGCCGACGGCACGGGGGTCAGACCGCTGACAAAGGTTTCGCACTGTCAAAATGAACAAAAGCTTTGATCGATCTTTCTCGAAAGATCGCGAGGTGTCTTTACTACTTGGCTATGCCAAGTAGGGCAGAGCCCTGAGTCGCCCTCCGCAGAGGGCGAAATTCCCCTTATTCGTCCTAAAAGCGGTCCGTGACAAACAAAGTTTGTCGTCGCACTTCGTCAATGACGAATGTGCTGCAGGCACGCGCATCCCCTTTTCTGACAGTTTAATCTTTGTGTAATTTGACAAACCCTTTGTTTTATCACAGGGTTTGTCAGCAAACTGAGGCACCTTCCTTACGGAGGGTGCCTCTCAGATTACGCTTCGTTTTATTTTTCCTTGTAGTACAGCATACAATGACAAAATCCCTCAAACTCGGGGTCAGCCATCTGCTCACGGAATTCCTTGCAGATACACTTGTTGTCTTCCGTTTTTTCAAGTCGGCACGGACAGTATCCGCCCTTCGCTTTGAGTCCCTCTTTTATCATCTTGACTACTTCAGCGTCCTCGTTAAGTCTTATTGCCATATCATTTTTCCTCCGAAATGTTTATTTCAAAATCAAAGTCTGCGCCTGTATACAGTTCTGCCGTTATTTCACCGAAAACGAATCCGTTTTCTGCAATCTGCGCTACGGTCACGCTTGATGCCTCTGCCACATTCGGTGTCATAATAAGCTCGCCGCTGACATAGTATGTCTCTCTCTTTTTACCGTCCGTAAGTATCTTACTTGACTCGGTAAAATTCTCACCGTACACGTACAGCACATCGTTTTTTATAAAGGCATTTTTAACCGAAACGTCACGCCAGCCGAATTTCATTTCGGACACGGTATAGGGAAAGCTTCCGCCGTAGGCATATCTTTCACCGAAAAGAATGTCGTAAGCAAGAGTTGTGAAATCGTCCAGCGACGGGGTCTCTTCGTTCATTGTATGGAGCTTTGTGATAACACCGCCGGAAATGCCGAGAGTGTCCAGCACGTAGGATGACAGCTCGTAGGAGCACTTGTCCTCCTTTTTCACTTCCAGACCGATATTGTTCCAGATAACGTATTCCGTGGTGTATACGCTTCCGCATACGAGCCCATCGGAGGTAACGTCAATACTCGGCTGATGATCGCCGAAGAATACCGCAACGGTATCCTCCTCAAGGGCGTCGAGACGGGATATGAGCTCGCCCACGAATCTGTCTGTATCGTATATCTGATTTACGTAGTAATCAATACCGTTCAGAACGTCTTCATTAAAATCTCCGAAAACGTGGATATTTCCGTAATCATCGGGGACTCCGGGGTATTTACCGTGAGCCTGTACAGATATGGCATAAACGAAATCAGCGCCTTCTGTACTGTTCAGTGCACCCATTATCTCGTCTGTAAGAACTGCGTCCTCAGCCCAGCCGAGAATATTCTTATCAGTATCCATCATGTATTCGATGGGAGTAAAGGTGTCAAAACCGAAGTTCTTCATAACCGAGTACCTGTTGTAAAACGTACCCGTGTGGTTATGCAATGCGTGGGAGGTATATCCTTCATCTCTGAGATAATAGGGCAACGCCTCGCAGGGATTGTTTTTCACGTAGGTCTCGTAGGGGTATTCACCCAGACCGAATACCGATATCGGCAGACCGCACAGCACCTCAAACTCCGTGTTTACCGTACCTGCACCGGCAACGGGCACCGTAAGGCTTCCCGATGGATAATTCTCCCGAAGCCACGTGAAATTGGGCACGGCGTTTTCAGACGTGTGAAGCCCTATTATCTGCGCGGGGTCGAAAAATGACTCAAGCTGAACGAAAATGACGTTCACCGTAGCTTTTTCCACCGGCTCGCCGCTGACAATATCCGTTTCCGTGTTGTCAGCCGAAGGATCATCTGAGGCACCGCCGTCAGACGTTCCCGTATCTGTTTGCTCATCCTTTGAAATGATGCTGTCGATATCAACTCTTGAATAATCGTCGGGGCGGGAGATACCGCGGTCAACGAAGCTGAGAGAAAAACTGTACACAAACCCGTATTCGCTGTACACCTGAGGCAGATTGAGTCCCTTAATACCGTCGGCATATCCGAATGCGCCGAAGAAAAACACACCGAAGGTAAGCACACCTATGGACACGATGCGGATAACTGACCTTTTATAATCCACCTTTTCGCCCGGCAGACGTATCATCAAAAATACCACCAATGCCAGCGCAAGCAGTATCGCGGATACCACCAAAACGATCTGTATCGGAGACAGATAGATACCGATGATACTGAAAACGGAGAATATTATGCTGAAATCCACCGCTGAAAGAGGATTTATTCTATAGGTCAGAAGTATGCAGTTTGCCACAGCCACACCTATCCAGCACAGCTCTATAAGTATAAACGTACCTATCCTCTTTTTTACGAGAAGTGAGATACAGTAGGTTAAGCACACTGTCAGCACGGCAGAAACGAATGCTACGGGATGACGGAAAAAGTACGTAATACCGCTAAAAAATCCGGTATGAAGTATCTCCGCAAAAAGGACCGTCAGCGCGGCGTATAAAACGTATCTTACCGAAACCTCTCGGATAAGTTTTTTCCCAAAGCCGTATATTTTCATAAATATACCGTTAAAACGCTCCTTCAATTACAGTACCTCCTTTCCTTTACTTCTCCACTATTATACATTTTAAATCAGTTTTTTTCAAGTATTCTTTTCTCTCAAATTATGATGATTCTGTAAAAGATTATCAGTTTAAATATACAAAGACTGCATAAAGGGGGATTTACAAAATCCACTTGAATATAGAGAAAAAATATGTTATCATATAATATAATGCACAAGTTATACCCTGACGGAGAAAAGTTTGAAAATAAAGTGCGCATAAAGCCTATGACAGCTTATTAAAACCCTTTTGTGAATTGCCGGCAAAAGTCGGTCGGCATTTTTCTCATTCTCAGGGTCCGGAAAAAAAACGTCACAAATCAAAGAAAGGCATGACCGTAAGTATGAAAATTATTGATATATTAACAGCCCCCGGACACCATCTTTCCTTTGAGGTGTTCCCACCCAAGACAGACACCGCATTCGAAAACGTAAAATGTGCCGCCGAAGAAATAGCCAAGCTCTCCCCAACGTTTATGAGCGTGACCTACGGCGCAGGCGGAGGCACAAGCAAATATACTCTTGATATTGCCCGTGACATCGAAAAAACCGTAGGCGTGCCCACCATGGCGCATCTCACCTGCGTTTCGTCTACCCGCGAGACCGTGGCTGAGCGCATCCGCGATATGAAGGCGGCGGGTATCAAAAACGTAATGGCGCTGAGAGGCGACATTCCCGCGGGAATGGAGACAGCCGACCGTTCTGCGTGGCATTATCACCATGCGGCAGAGCTTGTACGGGAACTGAAGGCGTCGGACGCCGATTTCTGCATTGGAGGTGCCTGCTACCCCGAGGTACATCCCGAAAGTGCCGACAGATGTGAGGACATAAAGTACCTGAGGGAAAAGGTAGACGCAGGCTGTGATTTTCTCACCACGCAGATGTTCTTCGACAACAATCTCTTATACAACTTTCTTTACAGAATAAGGGAAGCGGGTATCACCGTCCCCGTTGTGGCGGGGATCATGCCCATCACCGCGGCAAATCAGGTGGAGAGAGCCATCAAGCTTTCGGGGTCTTTCATGCCTCAGAGATTCCGCAGCATAGTCGACCGCTTCGGTCATAATCCCGACGCCATGAAGCAGGCAGGCATCGCATACGCCACCGACCAGATAATAGACCTTTTTGCAAACGGCGTCACAAATATTCACGTATACTCCATGAACAAGCCCGACGTGGCTATGAAGATAAGAGATAATCTGTCCGAGATCATCTCAAACCCCATGAAAAATAAAGAAGTATAAATAAAGGAGCATATCACATGGCAAAGAAGTCCCCTAAATATAACGACCAGTCCATAACCAGCCTTAAGGGCGCAGACAGAGTAAGAAAACGTCCCGCCGTTATATTCGGCTCAGACGGACTTGAGGGCTGTGAGCACTCCGTATTTGAGATAGTATCCAACTCCGTTGACGAAGCACGTGAAGGATATGGAAACACCATTACCGTTACTGCGTATAACGACGGTTCCGTTTCCGTTGAGGACAGAGGACGCGGTATCCCCCTCGGCTGGAACGAAAAAGAGGGACGTCATAACTGGGAGCTTATCTACTGCGAGCTTTACGCCGGAGGAAAATACGATAACAACAGCGACGGCTCCGCATACGAGTATTCTCTCGGTCTGAACGGTCTGGGTGCCTGCGCTACACAGTATTCAAGCGAGCATTTCACCGTTATATCCTACGACGGCGACAACGCTTCCCAAATGAATTTTAGAAAAGGCGAGCCTGTCGGTGAGCTTACCGTAACGCCTCTTTCAAAGAAGGAAAGACGCACGGGTACGTTCCAGCGCTGGAAGCCCGACCTTGAGGTATTCACCGATATAAACATTCCGAAAGAATACTACACCGATATGCTGAAAAGGCAGGCTGTGGTCACCGAAGGTATCAAATTCGTGTTCAAATGGCAGCTTGAGGACGGAAGCTTTGAGGAAACGGAGTATTTCTACGAAAACGGACTCGTTGACTATATTTCCGAGATTGCCGGAGACACGGCTGAAACAAAGATTGCAACTTGGCATCTTGAGACGAAGGGCCGCGACAGAGATGACCTTCCCGACTACAAGCTGAAGTGCGACATCGCTTTCTGTATGTCAAAGACGGTAAACACCTTAGAGTATTACCACTGTGCCAGCTATCTTGAGCACGGCGGCTCCCCCGAAAAGGCTGTTAAAAACGCATTTACCTATGCCATTGACAAGCGTATCAAGGCGATGGGTAAATACAACAAGAACGAATCCAAGATAACCTTCGCCGATATCGAGGACTGTCTCATTCTTATCACCAACAGCGTTTCCACTCAGACGTCCTACGCAAACCAGACGAAGAAAGCAATCACAAACCCCTTCATCGCGGAGGCTATGACCGCGTTTATGAAGGAGCAGCTTGAGATATTCTTTGCGGAAAACCCTGCGGATGCGGACAAGCTGACAGCACAGGTGCTCATAAACAAGCGTTCCCGTGAAAGTGCCGAGAGTGCAAGACTTAACCTTAAGAAAAAGCTCTCCGGCGGAATGGACATCACCAACAGAATCGAAAAATTCGTAAACTGCCGCTCCAAGGACGTGGAAAAGCGTGAGCTTTACATCGTTGAGGGTGACTCCGCTCTGACGTCATGTAAGCTGGGTCGAAATGCGGAGTTTCAGGCGATAATCCCCGTGAGAGGTAAGACTCTTAATTGCCTTAAGGCGACCTATGATAAGATATTCAAAAATGATATTATCGTTGACCTTCTCCGTCTTCTCGGATGCGGAGTTGAGATAAAGGGTAAGGTAAAGGGTGATATCGTACCCTTTGACCTTGCAAATCTCCGCTGGGCAAAGATCATCATCTGTACCGATGCGGACGAGGACGGCTTCCAGATCAGAACACTCATTTTGACAATGTTCTACCGACTGCTTCCCACTCTGCTTAGAGAAGGCAAGGTGTACATTGCCGAGTCTCCCCTTTACGAGATCACAACCAAGGACGAAACACTTTTTGCTTACAACGAGCCTGAAAAGGCAGAGATCACAGCCGAGCTTGAAAAGAAGAACAAGAAATATACCCTTCAGCGTTCAAAGGGACTTGGTGAGAACGAGCCCGACATGATGTGGAAGACCACCATGAATCCCGAGACCCGCCGTCTCATCCGTGTAAACGAGGCGGATGCGGCAGCCACCGCGTACATTTTCGAAACACTTCTCGGCGACGACCTTACCGAAAGAAAGGATTATATTGCAAAGAACGGTGTACGTTACATGGACACCGTAGACGCGTATTGATGGATATAGGATAAGGGCATATTGGAAATGGAATTACCAAAGAGAAAACATCTTCGATTGGAAAGTTTTGACTATAGTTCCTCCGGCGCATATTTCATAACGATATGTACGGAGAATAGGAGACAAATATTATCTCGCATTGTAGGGCGGGGGCTTGCTCCCGCCGAAACAAACGGGTTAGAAT